>CAXMUQ010000031.1:0-27420 GCA_964196605.1 uncultured Acidimicrobiia bacterium | reverse complement strand
GTGGACGAGCCCGGTTCCAGCCAGGACATCTGGTGGGACCAGAACGCCCGGCTCGACCCGGAATCGTTCGAGCGGCTGTACCACGACGTCAAGATGTATCTCAACGATCAGGTTTTGTACGTCCAGGACCTCTTCGGCGGGGCTGACGCCACCTACCGGCTCCCGGTGAGATTCATCAGCACCAACGCGTGGCACTGTCACTTCGTACGTAACATGTTCATTGTTCCGCAACCGAACCAACTGGCGGACTTCAAACCCGAGTTCACGGTGCTGCACGCTCCCGAGTTCCAAGCCGACCCGACGCGTCACGGCACTCGGTCGAGCACGTTCATCGTGGTGAATTTCGCCAAACGGATCGTGCTAGTCGGCGGCACTCGATACGCGGGTGAAATGAAAAAGTCCATCTTCACGGTCCTCAACTATCTGTTGCCGGCTCGAGACGTGTTGCCGATGCACTGTTCGGCCAATGTCGGGCCCCGCGGCGACGCGGCCATCTTCTTCGGCCTCTCGGGTACCGGCAAGACTACCCTGTCGGCCGATCCCGACCGGCACCTCGTCGGCGACGACGAGCACGGCTGGAGTGGTGTTGGTGTTTTCAACTTCGAGGGCGGCTGCTATGCCAAAGTGATCCGGCTCAGCGCGGACGGAGAGCCGGAAATTTACAACGCCACCCACATGTTCGGGACGGTGTTGGAAAACGTGGTAATCGACCCCACCACACGAGTACCGGACCTCGACGATGACAGCATCACCGAGAACACTCGCGCCAGCTACCCCATCGACTTCGTTCCCAATCACGTCACCACCGGCATGAGCGGCCATCCGGAAAACGTCGTGTTCCTCACGGCTGACGCTTTCGGCGTCCTCCCGCCGATTTCGCGGCTCACCGCCGAACAGGCGATGTTTCACTTCCTGTCGGGGTACACCGCCAAGGTGGCCGGTACCGAGCGTGGCGTGACCGAGCCTACCGCCACTTTCTCGTCGTGCTTCGGAGCACCGTTCCTCCCGCGGCATCCGGGAGTGTACGCAAAAATGTTGGGCAAGAATATCCAGCAACATCAGGCCCGCGTCTGGTTGGTGAATACCGGATGGACCGGTGGCCCGTACGGCGTCGGAAGCCGCATGAAGTTGGGTTACACACGCGCCATGGTGCGCGCGGCTCTCGCCGGACAGTTGGATGATGTTGAATATCTGACCGACCCGAACTTCGGCTTTGACGTCCCAACCTCGGTGCCCGGTGTGCCGCCTGACGTGCTGCAACCACGTGAGACTTGGTCGGATCATGCAGCGTACGACGCCCAGGCCAGCAAACTAGCCGGCATGTTCCGAGAAAATTTCTCAACCTTCGCCGATCAGGTCTCGGACGAGATTCGGAACGCCGGGCCAACCGGATAATGAACCGGCAGGATGGCGAGGCCGGCCCCGCCTTTGAGGTCATCCGCGACCCCCTGTGGGACAACATCAGGCTGGATGAAGCCGCCATCGCCGTGCTCGATTCACCGGCGATGCAACGGCTGCGTTACGTCCGCCAACTTGGCCACGCCTTTCTGGTCTATCCCGGCGCCACCCACAGCCGCTTCGAGCATGCGCTCGGCACTTATCACCTGACCAAGCAGGCCCTGGGAATCCTGGCCGAGCGAAGTGAGCTACAGGACGTCAGCGCGGAGGATCACCTGGCCACCCGCCTGGCGGCCTTGCTGCACGACATCGGCCACTATCCGTTCTCCCACAGCCTGGAAGAAGCAGGGTTCCTCCACCACGAACAGCTGGGCGTCGCCAAACTGCAGCATGGCGACCTGGCCGAGCGGCTGGCAGAGTTTGGCGTTCCCGACCTGGCAGCAAGGGTTGGAAATTTGATAGAGGGCTCCAGCCAAAATCCGTTGGCCGGTCTCATTTCGGGAACGCTCGACCTCGACAAGATCGACTACCTGAGCCGCGACGCCCGGATGTGCGGCGTCCCCTACGGCAACGTGGACGTGGATCGCCTGTTGGCGTCGCTGACACTGTGCCCCACGGACGACCGTGGTACCGTGGTAGGCATTCACGAGAAGGGCCTCAGCGCCCTGGAATCGCTGCTGTTCGCCCGCTACCAGATGTACCGTAACGTGTATTGGCACCACGCCGTCCGGGCAGCGACCTGCATGTTCAAGCGCGCGGTCAGGGCCGCAATCGGTAACGGCGGATTGAGAACTGAGTTCATAGCCGATGCCAATGACGGCGCCATTACCGAGCGCTTGCTCGCGGCAGACACCACTGGTCTGGCGACCGCCGTGTACCACCGCCGGCTGTTCAAACGGGCTGTCGATATCCCCGGTAATCAGCTCCCGGCGGAGACCCAGTCTTGGGTGTGGCAGGACGTGGCACTCAGGGAACGGGTCGAGGATGCGTTAGCCGGAGAGGTAGGACTGAAATCCGGTGAATTGCTGTTAGATCTCCCTGCCAGGCAGGCCATGTTCGGGGTCGACCTGCCACTCAAGACCCGGTCAGGCGCTGTCGAATGGTTGACCGATGCCAGCCGTTCGGGCGAGCTCGGCTTGGGCGGGGTGGCTGAACAACTGTACCACAGTGCCCAGCGGCTGCGGGTGTTCGTTGCCCGGCCAGTGGCGTTGCAGGATAAAGCTGTGTTGGGGGTGGTGACCCTGCCAGAAGAAGAAGTGGCTCGCCGGCTCGAATCCGGCGAGCCGATGCTACTCACATAGCCCTTCCTTGCCTACTGATAGCCCCTAGGAGGCTGGTGCCGACGCCGCCCGGTGTTCACCACTTGGCGCCTCGACAGAATCGATCTGCACCACGATGGCGGTAATGTTGTCCAACCCGCCACGATGGTTGGCCTCCGCGATCATCTTGTCGACCCACTCTTGCGGTGTGCCCTCGCCCGACAGGATCTCCGTCAACTGGTCGTCTTCCAGCATGCCGGTCAGTCCGTCCGACGCCAGGAGGAGAAGGTCGTCGGCGCGCAGGTCGCCGAAGTAGACGTCGGGAACCACCTCCGCGCCGGCGCCTACACAACGGGTGATCACGTTGCTGTAGGGATGAACCCGCGCCTGCTCCGGAGTGAGCAACCCTGCGTCGACCTGCTCCTGTACGTAGGAGTGATCCTTGGTGACCTGCAGCATGCGGCCGTCTCTCAGCAGGTATGCCCGGCTGTCCCCGACTTGCCCGATGATGTAACGGCCCGGGAGCAGCGACACCATCGTGGCGGTGGTGCCCATGCCGCGCTTGTCCTGCTCCGAGAGGGTCCGCTCGAAGATGGCTGAGTTGGCGGCGACTACAGCCCGCTGCACCCTCATCATCGCTTCTTCGTCGGGAATGCCCCTGAGGCTGCCGATTTCGCGGGAGATGATCTCCACCGCCATCTCGCTGGCCACCTCACCGGCGGCGTGGCCACCCATGCCGTCGGCCACGATGAACAGTCCTTGGTCGGCCAACATCAGGTAGTTGTCTTCGTTCCCGGCGCGGACTACTCCGACATCAGTGCGCGCGGCGCAAGTGAATCGCATAATGCCGTTACCGCCCACCCAAAAAGTAAAACGTTGCCGCCGCCGCGGCGGCAACCATCACCAACACCAGGAGCCACCGCCCGCTTCCCGACTTTGGCGGCGAAGCCACCACATTGGGAACCGAAGAATTAGCCGCGGCACCCCCCTCCGCCGATGTAGCCTGGCGGGCCGGGGGCGGTACGCTCCCCAGCGCCGGCACTACGGCGGTCTCGGGCTGGCCATGCAGGGCCAGCCCGTCCGCGGGGTCGAACAACATTGGCACTTCACCAAGGGTAATGGTAGACCCCGGTGACAGCGGTATTTCGTCCTCCACACGGACACCATCGACAGTTGTCCCGTTGGTAGACCCCAAGTCGGATAGCACCCAGACTTCGTCCCTCAGCTGAAGCTTTGCGTGAGCCTGGCTCACGCTTTCGTGGTCTACTGAGATGTCGTTGTAGTCCGCCCGGCCTATGTTGGCAACCGGAACGTTCACTGTGAACCGCTCGCCCTTCAGCGGCCCCTTCCTGACAAGCAGCGTGGCCAAAACCGCTCCGCCTGCTCCCGCGGCCGTGGGCTTGAGACTGGCCGGATCGAACGCGGGCATGCCCATCATGGTGTTGTTGAGGCGCGCTGCCGCGCCGGGTGGTGGCGTGGAAGCACGCGGTGGCGGCGGCTCAGCGGTCACAGCAGGGGCAGGGGCAGGATCAGGAGTTTTAGCTGGCGCTGGCGGCGCGGCCGGCTGTGACTCCTCTGCGTAGAATCGGAATTCATCGTCACCGATCCGCAACACGTCAGCGCGGATCAGGACCCGAGAACCTTCCACCCGTTCCTCATTGACGAAGGTCCCGTTGGTACTCGAGTCGTTCAGCACGTAGCCTTGCGGCGTCGGCAGGATTTGCGCGTGCCGGCGGGACACTTCGCCCGATGTGACGACGATATCCGATACAGCGTCGCGGCCGAAGAACATACCAAGCTCGCCCACGGCATACTCACGGCCGTCGGTGAGACACACCAGGCGGCCGCCAGTCAGCGGGTTGAGCGGAACGGGCACCTCCCGTCCGGAAGGCACACCCAAGCCAGCCAGGTCGCCTACCTTGATGTGTTGGGTACTACCTACCTTCTCGGCTTCGACCACGAGTACGTCCTGGGAGCCGACGGTGATCTTGTCACCGTGGAGCACCGGCGTCGGGTCGGCGCCGAGCTTGACACCATTGACGTACACCTCGGCAGACGGATCCCCCAACTGGACGGCCACCGACCCGTCACTAGCCGCCTTGACCAGGGCGTGACGTGGCAGCACGCCCTCATGGGTCAAGCGGATGGAACAGTCGTCGGCGGATCCGAGCACCAGCCATTCGGCGCTCACGGGATACTGCCGGCCATCTATCTCCAGTCGGATCATCTCTACTACAGGTCCTTGGATCGGGGGTTTCCTAACGTACCCGCAGCCTTTTTTAGGCGCAAGCGAGGCCCACCGGCGCTAGCCACTCGATTCCACCACCGTTTGAGCCGCAGTTTCGGCGGTATCATCCTCCAGACCCTTGGTCCCCTGCCTTAGCCAGGAGTAGAACACCACTCCCCCGAACGCCAGGGTGAAGTAGCTCAGAATGGCCCGCCAGATGAGGGTGTAGAGTGGTACTAGCGGCCCGGGAACGTACACCGACATCACCAGGGCCGAGGTGACCTCGGCTACCCCTGATGCCCCAGGTGTGGGGGCAAAGTAGAGCAGGAACATCACCAGCGTCTGGACCAGCAGAATATCTACGAACTGGGCTTCGATGCCAATCGCCCGCAGAGCCACGTATCCTGCCAACAACTTGTTGGCGTGCGACGGCGCCGAGAGGATGATGCACCACAGCAGTGCCAGCCACCCCTTCGGCGTGTTGAACTTCACCACGCTCTCGTGCGCCTGGTCGATCCCGGTACGGAACTTCTCCAGCCGGTCCGCCGCCCGGCTGCTCTTGCTGCTCACCCGATCCGCCAGCCAGTGCAGGAGGTCTCGGGCCAAGCGTGGGAAAACCAAGACCGCCACCAGCAGCACACCCAGGCCGGCGAAGATCGACAGACTCCCCAGAAAAAGATCGTAAAGCGACAGCCCGAGGAGATCGCCCTTGTCTCCCAGAGACTTGCCGGCGCCCAGCAAGATGGCCAGCGGCCCGGCGATGGCAAAGAAGGCGACCGTGGCGATGAACGACATCAGCGTCCCAGTCATCGCTACCGGGACCGGGATCCCGTACCGCTTCATGGTGTAGACCATCATGGGCGCCGCGCCGGACTGAAACGGCGTCAAGTAAGCGGCCCACGCGCTCATGCCACCGGCCAGGATCATGCCCTTGAGCGGAGGATTGGGGAAGATATGGCGTACCACCACCCACAGCCGGAGACCGCCCCCGATCCAGTCCATCGAGGCCAGCACCATCCCGACCAGAATCCACTCCCAACGGATGGTCCCCAATGATCGGAAAAAGTCCGGAATGTTGCCGGTGTAGAACAACACCGCGGCAAACCCCGCCAAGGAAATACCAGCGAAGATTTCGAAACCCCTCAGGAGGAGTTTCGGCGAAAGGATATTGCCTTTAGTCATGAAGGGCTGAAAACTAGCCCCGGGATGGGTGGGAGGCCACTCGCCACCAGCCGATTACCTTCCATCATGCGCCCCGGTTCCGCCATCCGTATCGTCAACGCCCGCATCCACAATCTCAAGGGCGTGACGGTCGATCTTCCGCACCGCCAACTGATCGTGATCACCGGCCCTTCGGGGTCGGGCAAGAGCAGCCTGGCGTTCGATACCCTCTACGCCGAGGGGCAGCGGCGCTATATCGAATCGCTGTCTACCTACGCCAAGCAGTTTCTCGAACGCATGGCCAAACCACCGGTCGACCTGCTCGAAGGGTTGGCTCCGGCCGTGGCCATCGAACAGCGAAATCCGGCCGTCTCCAGTCGGTCGACTGTCGGCACCGCTACTGAAGTGTACGATTTCATGCGGCTGTTGTGGGCCCGAGTCGGCACCACCTGGTGCCGGCGCTGTGGAGAACTCGTCCGCCGCGATACGCCACAGGCCGCTGCGGACACGGCACTGGAGACCGTTCCCGGGAATTTCCAGGCGGCCTTCCCGCTACCCGAGGCCGCCCGTGGCAGCCACGACACGGTGGTGGAGAATCTCCTGGCACTAGGGTTCGTGAGGGTGATCGCCGACGGCAAGTCGGAGCGCCTGGAGTCACTCCCCGAAGGGCTCGATTTGTCGAAGGTGGAGGAGGTGTTGGTGGTCGTTGACCGGTTGAGCCCCGGCCCAGCGGCCCAGGGACGGCTGGTCGACGCCGTTGCCACGGCGTTTCAGGAAGGCGAAGGGATCGCCATGGTACTACACGATGGCGGCCGTTTGCGATTCACCGAGAAACCGGCTTGCAGCGCTTGCGACACCCCGGCCGCGACACCCCGGCCCGCCCTGTTCTCGTTCAACAATCCGCAGGGTGCCTGCAACGCCTGCAACGGATTCGGCGCGGTACTCGAGTACCACGAATCCCTCATCGTGCCCGATCCGGACCGATCCCTGGCGGACGGAGCCATCGACCCGTGGACCAAGCCGCGCTACGACGCCAGACGACGGCTGCTACTGAAGACGGCCGAGGCACTGGGACTCGACACCAGGAAGCCTTGGCGCCGTTTGCCGGCCAAGGCCCGCCACCAGTTGCTGCACGAAAAGCACGGCCGCTACCAGGGCATCTTCCCGTTCCTCGTCAAGCTGGAGAAGAAACGCTACAAGCAATACGTTCGCATATTCCTGCGGCAGTACCAACTGGCCACGCTCTGCCCGGAGTGTTCCGGCACCCGACTCAACGAACACGCATTGGCGGTGGTGGTCGACGGGAAGTCGATCGCCGAGGTGGCCGCGTGGCCCATAGAGCAGATCGCCCGGTGGATTGGCATGGTCGAGCTTACTGACCATCAGCGCCACATCGCCCAGTTGATCCTGCAAGAGTTACAGTCCCGGTTGTCGTTCCTGTGCGACGTCGGGCTTGGCTATCTGTCCCTCGATCGCCAGACCAGAACTCTGTCGGGAGGTGAGGCCCAGCGGATCGCCCTTGCCAACGCCCTCGGCGCCCGGCTGGTCGATGCACTGTACGTGCTGGATGAGCCGTCCATTGGCCTGCACGCCCGCGACATCGATCGGCTGCTGGGCCTGGTGAAGCGCCTCCGGGATTTCGGCAACACGGTCATAGTGGTGGAGCACGACCTGGCCGCCATCCAGGCGGCGGACTTCATGGTCGAATTGGGGCCCGGCGCGGGGGAACACGGTGGCACGGTGGTGTATGCCGGCGATCCGGCCGGCGCCACTGAAACGCTGACCGGTGACTACCTGTCTCAGCGCAAGCGCATCGGCGTACCCAGCTCCCGCCGTCCCACGGGACCCCAGTGGCTCCATATCAGAGGAGCGCGGCTGCACAACCTCGACGGCGTAGACGTGGACATCCCGTTACGGACGCTTACGGCGGTAACCGGGGTTTCGGGATCGGGTAAGAGCACTCTGCTTCACGAGGTGCTCTATCGCAACCTCTCGGCCGCGCTGACCGGATCGCACGGAGCCAAGGCGCACCTGGGCGAAGCCGTGGGCCAGATCGATGCGCTCACCGGCTGGGAGCAGCTGGAGGCGGTGGTGATGATCGACCAGTCCCCCATCGGCCGCTCACCCAGGTCGAACCCCGTCACCTACGTGAAAGGATTCGACGACGTCCGCGAGCTGTTCGCTCAACAGCCGCTGGCCAGGGAACGGGGTTACAAGGCGTCGACCTTCTCCTTCAACCTGCGCGGGGGCCGGTGCGACACCTGCGAGGGGGCGGGACACGTGCGCGTCGAAATGGTGTTCATGGCCGACGTGTTCGTGCCCTGCGAGGCGTGCGGCGGAACACGTTACCAGCCCGACGTGCTGGAGGTGAAGGTCAAGGGACATTCCATTCACGACGTCCTGCAGTGGACCGTGGATGAAGCAATTACCCGGTTTCGCCACCAGCCGAAACTGGGTGTGGCGCTGTGGCACCTGCAACAGGTCGGCTTGGGATACCTGCGACTGGGCCAGCCGGCGACGACGTTGTCGGGCGGCGAGGCACAACGACTCAAGATTGCCAGGGAACTGATCCGGGCGCGGAAGAAATCGGGCGCCAAACTCTACATCCTCGACGAACCGACAACGGGCCTCCACCTAGACGACGTACGAGTCCTGATTCAGGTGCTCGACAAGCTGGTGGACGCTGGGCACACGGTCGTGGTGATCGAACACCACCTCGATCTCATCAAACGGGCGGACTGGGTCATCGACCTCGGACCCGAGGCGGGCGACGGCGGTGGGCAGGTGGTAGCCATGGGGACACCGGAGGATGTAGCAGCGGCGCCAGAGTCCATTACCGGCCGCTATCTGGCACCGATGCTAGAGAACGTGAGCCAACCCACCACCAGGAAGAAAAGGCGCCGAGTCGCGTCCGGAGTGGGATGATGCCACCGCGCCAAGGCCAAGTCGTGTTCCCCACAGCCATCGGTGCCTGCCGTATCGAATGGCGGGACGAGAAGATCACCTCCGTGACGTTGCTTGATGGACGGCGGCTGCCGGCCCGACCGGAAAAGGACACTTCCGCTCCCCGGTGGGTCCGGGACGTCCAGCTGCGCCTCACGCGTCACCTCGAAGGTTCCATCCAGGACCTGAGCACCATTCCGCTCGACTTTGACGGCATCCCACCGTTCCATCAAGACGTCTATCGCGTTGCCCTGGGCATCCCGGCCGACGAACCCGTGAGCTACGGCCAATTGGCGGCCCGCGCCGGATCTCCCAATGCGGCCCGGGCCGTCGGCCAAGCCATGCGCCGGAATCCATTCCTGCTGATCGTTCCGTGTCACCGGGTAGTGGCGACCGGTGGCGGATTGGGCGGTTTTTCATCGGTAGGCGGCCTCACCACCAAGCGCCGCCTGTTGTCTATCGAGAAGCGAGCGGTGGCTGAGGAAGATCGCACCCGTGAATCTTGCTGGCCGTTCGACGTCGACCGGGCGCGTCGTCACCTCCGCCGGCATGATCCGGAACTCGGCCAGGCCATCGGCCGGTTGGGATCCGTTCGCTTCGTCCGCCAGTCGGGCCGGAGTCCCTACCGGGCCTTGTTCCGAGCCATCGTTTACCAGCAGCTCCATGTGAAGGCGGCCTCGACCATTCTGGGGCGCGTGCTGGCGCTGTACTCGCCCAAGCAATTCCCTACACCCGAGCAGCTCCTCGCCACGCCCGAGACGCAACTGCGAGCAGCCGGCCTGTCCCGCAACAAAACCGCCGCGGTGCGGGATCTGTCGGCCAAGATTCTCGACGGCACGGTACCGTCCGTCCGGCGGTTGTCCCGCATGGACGACGAGACCATCATCGAACGATTGGTTGCCGTCCATGGAGTCGGGCGCTGGACCGCCGAAATGTTCCTGATTTCCCTCATGGGCCGGCCCGACGTGATGCCGGTGGGCGACCTCGGCGTACGAAAAGGATTCGGCTTGGTGTTCGGTGGCGATGCCGTCCCGGCGCCGGGCGAAGTCCTTGAGCGCGCCGAGGCTTGGCGACCATATCGTACCGTGGCCACTTGGTATCTGTGGCAGGCGGCCGATTCGCTACTCTTCCAGTAGTCTCGCAGCCGACTCGATGGCGACCTCCGAGCCCGTGATGGCAAGCATGTCGCCGGCCTCGAGACGCTGCCGACCGGAGGGAAGTTCGATGCGGTCGTCTCCCCGGCAAAGGGCCACCACCGTGGCGCCGGTTCTCCCCCGCAGATCCAGATCGGCCAGCGTCCGTCCCACCGCCGGACTGTCCTGCACTACCGTTACCGGCGTCAGCACGCCGATCCCTGGCATGAGTTCCCGTACTCGATGGATGGCCGACGGTTCTCGCCCCGAGAGCTCCCGGGCCAGGGCCTCGGCGATGAGCCCGCCGGTGGCCAGCACGTGGCCCTCCAGGCTTCCGGCCGACCGCCAGAAGGCTACGGCAAACAGGAGTACCAACAGTGCCAGTCCTATAGGGCCGACATAGCCCGGCACGAAGGGAAGCGTGGCCGCTACGATGGGGATACCCACCACCAGCACAATGGCGATCTCGGCGGTAAGCCTGAGTGCCCGACGCGGTTCGTGCCCATAGTCAGGCCCCGACCGGTGGATGGGGAACGCAGCAAGCGCCAACGAGGACCCCAAACGCCGGGCCGACACGACGATCGACACCAGCAATGGGAACACGAACAGGGCAATCAACAAACCGGCGATAGCGGTCACTAAGGTCCTGGGCGCGCCGGTGGTGGCCACTATCCAGTGCCGGATCTCCTCCATACCGAGGGATACCCCCGCGGTGATGGTCACCAGCAACACGCTCTCGAATACCAGAGCACGAACCAGCACGGTTACTCGCTGCCCCAGTGAATCCACCTGCCGACGGGCTCTTAGCGATTCGACCCACGAACTGTAAAGCGTGACGAACGCCTTGATCCGGGTTGGGAGGGCATGGTCGATCCAGCGGGAGACATCGTCGGCCCTCCCCAAAAATATCGGGCTAGCAAAAGCGGTGATGACCGCGACGGCAATCGCCATGGGGTAAACCTGCGCACCGACCGCCCCAGCCTTCACCCCGACAGCAGCGATGACGAACGAGAATTCTCCGATTTGGGCCATCGACATCCCCGCGCGCACGGCAGGTCTGACTCCGTTGCCTGCCAGAAACGCTCCGACCGTCACCCCGCTGACCTTGCCCACCCACACGACCACAACGAATAGCGCCACGGCTGCCCATTCATGCGTGAGGGGTTCGGGATCGAACAGCATCCCGATTGAGACAAAAAAGATGGCGGTGAACATGGTGCGCAGAGGGCGGATGACCTCGCCGACCTGCCGGGCCATGCCCGACTCGGCCACGAGCGATCCGGCGAGAAATCCACCCAGCGCCACAGAGAACCCGACCGACTCGGCCAGGAGAGCCGACCCGAAGCACAATCCCACGCTAACGATGAGTAGCGTTTCCGACCGCCGCTCACGTCCGACCCGGCGCAACAAGCGTGACACCGTGAGCAAGCCGACAATGAGATATACAGCGAGAAAGGCAGTCAGTTTGGCCACTGTAGCACCCAGGTCGCCTAGCGAGAGGCCCGCTCCCCCGGCAACAGCAGTGAGCACTACGATGAGGAAAATGACAATGAGGTCTTCGAACACCAGGACGCCGAACACCAGGTCAGCCCTCGCACCCTTGACATCACGTTCCTCGAACAGCTTGGTGATGATCATGGTGCTCGAAATGGCCACGATGGCCCCAGCGAAAACGCTTTCCACCACGGTCCAACCCAGGAGTTGGCCGGATAGGTAGCCGAGCGTCATCATGAGCCCGACTTCGATGAAAGTGATGAGTCCAGCGTTGGGGGCGAGCGCTGCCAGGCGATGGAGTTTGAAGTGAAGGCCCAGGGAGAACATCAGCAGGATGACGCCCAGTTCGGCCAGGGTCTCGATGGTCCCACTATCGGCGATCACCATGGGGCCGACATGCGGGCCAATCAGCACCCCGGCGAGAAGGTAGCCCAGTACGATCGGCTGCCGGAGGCGTTGGAACAACAACGCCGTGGCCGCACCCACCATGAGCACGATTGCCAGGTCGCGAAGAAATTCGGTACTGTGTTCCATGGATGTGCTTAGTATAGGGTGGGCTGGGGGCTAGGAGAATAGAAATTGGAAATTGGAAATTGGAAACTGGAAATTGGACGGTGGATGGTGAATGCCGGCGCACCGCACCCCCTTGCCTGAACTCCCCGACATCACCGTCTACCTCGACGCTCTCGAGCGTCACATCGTCGGGCGTCGGCTGACGAACATTCGCGTGGCCAGTCCGTTCCTGCTGCGTTCCGTTGACCCACCACTCTCCTCTGTAGACGGGAAGATGGTCTCCGGCGTCGACCGGCGGGGCAAGCGTATAGTCATGGCAGTGGAAGACGATCACTTTCTGGTGATTCACTTGATGATCGCCGGGCGGCTGCGGTGGCGTGACGCCGGCGCCAAGATTCCGGGGAAGGTCGGGCTGGCCGCGTTCGATTTTGACCATGGTACGCTGTTGTTCACCGAGGCGGGTTCCAAGAAACGGGCATCGCTCCACCTGGTGCGGGGAGCAAAATCACTGGCACAGTTCGATCGAGGGGGACTCGATGTGTTCGAAACCGATTTGGCCACGTTCACCCACCGGCTGCAACACGAAAATCGAACCCTCAAACGGGCCCTGACGGATCCCAGGATCCTCGACGGTATCGGCAACGCCTATTCGGATGAGATTCTCCACCGGGCCCGACTGTCACCGGTCAAACGCACCCAGTCGCTCTCGGCCGAAGAACTGGAGCGCCTCCTGCAAGCGGCCCGAGCCTCGCTGGCGGAATGGACCGACCGACTGCTGAAGGAGGTAGGCGACGGCTTTCCCGACAAGGTCACCGCTTTCAGGGCCGGCATGGCCGTCCACGGTCGCTACCGTGAACCGTGCCCCGTCTGCCAGTCGTCTGTCCAACGAATCCGCTACGCCAACCGGGAGACCAATTACTGCGCCAGCTGCCAAACCGGCGGCAAGCTATTGGCCGACCGGGCGCTGTCGCGCTTGCTCAAGGGTGATTGGCCGAAGCGGTTGGAAGACTTGGAGTGAGGAAATTACTATTGAGAACAAGCCGTGGGGTGTAGCTCAACTGGCAGAGCGTCCGGCTGTTAACCGGAAGGTTGCAGGTTCGAATCCTGCCGCCCCAGTCCAACTATCAAAATTCGAGAATCAAGAATCAGGATTCATCGCAAGAGCCACCCCACCCCCGCACCAATCAACCCTCCCACGATCGGTGCGGCTACCGCGACGCCCCAATTGACGGGATCTCTCTCGTTGTCGGATATGGTGTGCACCGCCACGGCCAACCCACCGATGATGCCGCCGATGGCCGCGCCGTACACGATCGAATTGTCCACGCCGTAAGGATCAACCTTCGAATCCACAGTATCCTGGGCGGCCTGGAAGCGCACCGCCTCCCCCTCCAGCCTGGCGGCTACGGGGCTGGGCTGGTAGGCAACCGATGTGGCGGCCTGGGCCTGAGCCGCGGACGGGGCCAGCAACAAGACGGCACTGGCGATTATCGCGTTGCGCATGGGGTCTCCTGGGCGGTGCGGGGTTCCTCGCTACGAAACCGACCACCATGGTGTTTCGGGCCTTGGCCCGTTGGCTGTCCAACGTTGGCTCCAGCCGGCTATCAGCGCAACAGGAAGCCATCCGCAAACGGGTCATCAGTATCGAACAAGAACTCATAACGACCGGTCACACTTGCACCTCCGTCCCTAACCCGGCTGAGCGCGCTCGGGTCACCGCTTCCCCGGCCGTGGCGATGTCCTGGACCGCCAGGCCAACCGACTTGAACAGCGTGATCTCGTTGCCTTCACGCCCAGCCCCGGTTCCAGAAACCACTCGGCCCAGCTCAGTCCAATCGTCGCGCTTAGTCACGCCTTCGGTCTCCGCCGCCAGCAGGTCGCCCGCCTCTGCTGTGGCCGCGGCCACTGAGTCGACGAACACGCGTGCTCGGGCGATGGTGCCGGCGTCGATCTCACGCATGTCGGTAGTGAAACTACCAATGGCATTCACATGAGTTCCCGGGGCCAGCACGTTTCCATCCAGTACCGGGGTGGTCGAGGATGTGGCGGTACACACTATTGCGACATCACGCACCGCCGCTACGGCAGACTCCGCTGCAACCAGGGTGGCCGATGCGTGGGGCTGTAGTTCGTCGATCAGGGCGCGCACCCGGTCGGCCGTCCGGGAATAGATCCGGATGGTGACGAGAGACCGTACGGTATCCAACGCCAACACCTGTGTCCTGGCCTGAGCCCCGGCGCCGATGACGGCGGCTTCCCTGGCGTGTTCCACGCTCAAAAGGTCGGTGGCTGCACCGGAAGCCGCGCCGGTACGCCAGGCGGTAAGCGCGGTGCCATCGACCAGGGCCATTGGTTCGCCCGTCTCCGGATCGAGCAGCACAACGAGACCACTGATGACAGGCGTGAGGCCGCCCCGATTCTGCGGAAAAACCGACACCACTTTGGTGCCCAGCCCATAGTCCGGGAGGTAACACGGCATGATCAACGTCGTGGCAGCCCGTTCGGGGATCGACAGCGCCGTTCTGAGTGGTGCGTCGGCCCGGCCCGACGAGTAGGCGGCAAACGCCTGCTTCGCGACCCGCACTGCTTCGTCCATGGGAAGCGCGGCATGAAGATCGTCGGCGGACAGACACAACAGTTTCATCAGCTGATCCCCAAGTAAGTCCTATCCCTTCACTGCGCTCTTGACCACAAACCACACGTTGGCCGGACGTTCGGCCAGGCGTCGAACGTACCATGGATACCACGCCGCTCCGTAACTGATGAGCACCATGACGCCACAGCCTTCTTTGACAAGGGTATCCTGCAACCCGCGCTGGATCCCGTACAGCATCTGGAACTGATACCGCGTGGGCTCAACGCCATGGGCAGCGGCGGCGTCACGAATTTTCCGCACCATGACGGGGTCGTGCGTGGCGAAGGCAGGTCGAAGAAGTCCTGCCGGCCCTTTCGTTTCCAATAAACGCTCAGCCAGGGCAAAGTAGTTGTCGTCCACATCTCGCTTGGACGGGTACGCCACGTCATCGGGCTCGGCGTAGGCCCCCTTGACCAGGCGGACACCGATTTCCTTCTCCATGAGCGGGCCAATATCATCGGCGGTCCGGTAGAGGTATGCCTGAAGACATACCCCGATGTTGTCGTACGAGTCCCGTATTCGGTGAACGAGGTCCAGAGTGGCGCCGACATAGCCGCTTTGTTCCATGTCTACCCAGATGACGCTGTGCTGCGCTCGTGCCGTTTCGACGATCGCCGCCAGGTTGCGGTAGGCTGTCTCGGTGTCGTGGTCCAGTCCCAGTTGCGTGGGCTTGACCGACACGACTGCTCCTAGGTCACTCGACGCGATTGTCTCGACAACACCCTGATAGTGGGACACCACACTGGTGGCGCCGGCCGGATCGGTGAGATTCTCACCCAGTTGCGTTAGGATGGCTCCGATGCCACGTCCCTTGAGGACGGCGGCCTCGCCGAGTGCGTCGTCGACCGATTCTCCTGGCATGAACCGCTTCACGGCCCGGCGCACGAACCAAAGGCTGGGGACGTGATCCCTCATCCATTGGTTTTCCGAACACCACAGAAGAGTCTGACGCATCAGTGACATGGATCGGCCCGATGGAGATTGGTAATGGGAAAATGGAAGTTGGCTGTCGGCAACTGGCGATACTCAAGTGATTCCGCGGAGCACGCCGCCATCCACCTGTAGCGTTGCTCCGGTGATATAGGACGCCGCGGGAGACAACAGGTACGCTGCCGCGCGACCGAATTCCACCGGTTCACCGTAGCGACCCATGGGAATCGTTGCCACCGAGCGCTGGTATTGCTCCTCTTGCGTGATCCCGGCCCGCTCGGCATTGGCGGCGTCGAGAGACCGTACCCTGCTGGTGTCGATGCGGCCAGGAACCAGGTGATTCACCCGAATCCCCTGCGAGGCGTACTGGCGAGACAAGTCCTTCGACAAGGCCGCCACCGAGGCGCGGGTAACAGTCGACAATGTGAGGTTGGGAATCGGTTCCTTGGTGGAGGACGATGTCACGAACGCCAAGGCACCCCCTCCGCGGCGCTGGAAATGGGGGATGACCGCTCGGGCAAGGCGCACGGCACTCAGGACGATCAGGTCGAACGCCCGCCGCCAGGCATCGTCATCGAAGGCAGCAAACTCACCCGGAGGCGGTCCGCCGGCGTTGCTCAGACAGGCATCGACCCCACCCCAACGCTCTGCGGTGTCACTCACCCACCGTTCGAGTTCATCCGGCCGGCTCACATCAACGGCATGACCAACCACATCCGCGCCGCTGGAGGCCTCCAGGCGGCTGACGGCCTCACGTATGGCCGACGAATCCCGAGCCATGATCGATACCTTGGCACCTTCCGCGGCCACCGCTTCGGCCACCGCGTAGCCCAGCCCACGACTGCCGCCTCCGATCAAAACCACTTTCCCCGCCAGTCCCAGATCCATGGTTACTCCTCACCGATACTCGCGACACATTATGCTCACGCAATCCAGTATTGTACACCACTGGCACCGGGTTTCACGTGTGAGCCGGACCACACCGACGACACACCGTTACCAGGGGGACGAGTATCATGCAGTGGATCAGGCCCAGGTTCCAGTTCTTGGGATCGCGGCGCTCTAGCAGGTGGGTTGGCGCCCTGACGTTGCTGCTGGCCATTAGCGGCTGCGCCAGTGCCAACAAACGCTACCAGCAGGGCACCGAGTTGGAGCAACAGGGCCAATACGTCGAAGCGGCTCGGAAATACATCGACGCCCTGAAGAAGGACGGGGACCATGCCGAGGCCCGCACCAGGTTGCGCGAAGTCGGACCCCGGGCCGTCAACAGTTTCCTCGAGAACGCCGAATTGGCCGCTGCCTCCGGTCGGGAGGCGGACGCCGCCGACAGCTATATTCGCTTGGACCAGTTCCTTGCAGCCGCGGCCGGTGTCGGCGAACCAATCCCCCACCCCACCGACTACGCGAACCAGCGGCGGGCAGTGTTCGATCAGGCTATCGCCTCCTTGGTCGATGATGGTCGTGCCTCCGAGGCAGCCGGGGAATGGTATGCCGCCAAGCGAGCCTACGACCGAGCGGACAGGTACTACCCCGGTCCCGAGCAAATCGACTCGTTGATAGCCGGATTGATCAGAACCCATCTGGGGTGGGGCATGGCCAACCTCGACATGGGTAGGTATCGCTCCGCCGTGGAACAGGCCGACCAGGCACTCGCTCTCACAGGCGGCTCGGACACCGAAGCGGGCATGACCGCCCTAGGTCTTAGGGCGACCGCCATCGAACTTGGCACCATCGAGGTGGCAATCACCCCCTTGTGGCGGACCGACGACGCGGCCCGCTTCCTTCCCGAAGGATTCCTCACCGCCCTCAACGACGAGCTCGAGCTGGTGGCCTGGTCGGAGCCACCGATGTTCATCGCTGTAATGGATCCGTTGTTGGTCCGGCGCGCGTTGCGTGACCTGCGGTACTACTCGACGCTGATGACCGTGCCCGAAGCCGCCCGGCTCAGTCGGGAGGTCGGCACCCAACTGGTAGTCACTGCGGATATAGAGATCTTCACCGTCACCGAACGGGACGTCGTGGAACAAGTGCGGAACACGGATACCCGGGCCGGCAAACCGGTAACATATCTGCAAAGATCCGGGACCCTCGATTACCGCACGCGGCTACACTACGTCGTGGTTGACCCGGAGTCGCAGCGCGCGGTCCGCGAACGGACTATGGAGGTCAGGGAATCCGGTAGGTTCGAGCGTGCCTCATACGACGGCAACTGGACCGATCTCGACCTTACCCGCAACGAGCGACGCTGGTTCGAGGCCGACCGGCAGGTGGAGTTTACCTTCGCCATCGAAGAGCGACTCCTCATGAAGGCGGCTGATGAATTCAGTGAACGCCTGTATCGCGACCTGCTGACCCAGGTCCGCTAGACCCTGCTATTCTTGGTGAGCGTCTCCGACCAACGCCGGCATCCCGTCCCCCCCCCGGCACCACAACAGGAGACAATCACCCAGGCCAACCGGAATTCCATGGCACCAAGTCATTCTCACGTAAATCTCGAGGTCCCTGCGCCACAGGCTGACCCGTCGGCATCAGTTAGAACCCTTACGGTTTGTACACTGGCGATATTGATGGCTGCGTGCGCCGGCGAAGGTAGCGACACGACCGGCGCGGCGTGGCCCCTGGGACAGCCTGACGTCGTCGCCCGCATGGCTGATCCGTTGACCATACCACCACACGACAAAGACTTGTTCCGGAACCTCGTGTTTTCGACCGGGATCGGGGACGATCGATTCGTCAGGGCCGTGGACATGCGCCCCGGCAAACCGGGGGTAGTACATCACGCCGTACTCCAGATCGACCCCACCACGGCATCCCGGCAACTGGATGAGACCGACCCGGAACCCGGTTTCGGCGGTATGTCCCTGGGTGCCTCTGAGCCCCCCAGGGGGCACTTCCTCGGCTGGACGCCGGGCAAGGTTCCCCTCGAGAGCCCCGCCAGCTCAGCCTGGCTGCTTCCAGGTGGGAGCGACTTCGTGCTGCAGGTGCATCTGCCGGCGACGGACACGACCGTGTTGCTCGAGCCCATGGTGGGATTGTATTTCAGTGACACCGCCCCGACGGACATCCTGTCGCGCATCCTCCTGGCCAACGAGACGCTCGATATTCCTCCAGGGGCCACGGACTACATCGCCACGGACGCCATGGACGTTCCGGTGCAACTAGAGGTCTTGGCCGCCTACCCCCACGCACACTTCCTGGGGAGGACCATTGAAGTCACCGCCCGGCTCCCAGATGAATCAGTCATCCAGTTGCTGCATGTCGCGAATTGGGATTTCGGCGCCCAGGTGGAGTACCGGTTCGATGACCCGTTCCTGCTCCCGGCCGGCAGGCGCGTAACCATGAGGTACCATTACGAAAACTCGGCCGACAACCCGCTGAACCGAAACGATCCACCCAAGAGAGTAGGGTTCGGACTCGAATCGACCGACGAAATGGCCTCCTTGATGCTCCAGGTCAGACTTGTCTCGGAGGAGGACGTCCACCGGCTGACCGAGACTCAGGCCCGCCACACTCTGTCGTACGCGCCGAGAAACTGGGCGGCCCGGTACGACCTCGCCACAGCCATGCTCCACCAGGGGAGGCCCATGGAGGCGATCCCCTATCTCCGGCTCACGGTTCAGGATCGCCCGGACCAGGCCGAGGCCTGGGGAAACCTGGGGGTGGCGCTGGCCCAGACGGGACAGCTGGCCGAGGCCGTGGCGGCCTGGCAGCGGGTCATTGCCATCGACGATGGGGACATTCAGGCCCACGGGAATATCGGCAATGCATTCATGGCTACCGGTCGGCCGCAAACAGCCCTCGAGCACTACCGAAAGGCAGCCAGCCACGATCCTGAGGACGCTATCCTACAGGCCAGGATAGGAACGGCCCTGGCCCAAATGGAAGACCTGGATGGGGCCATCGACGCCTTCGAGCGGGCGGTCACCCTGGATCCGGATGACCCAGGGTTGCAACAGGCCCTGGAAACCCTCCGCGACCAAGCCTCCCGCAAATGACCCCAGCGTTTTCGGTGCAGCAATGCTGCCCTCGCTGCTCCCGCCGCCCTTGCCTCCCTCGCTTTCTTCCTTGACCCTGGCGCGGCGGGTAATTATCCTGAGATCCTCTTCCCGAGTAGCTCAGTTGGTAGAGCAGGTGGCTGTTAACCACCGGGTCGGGGGTTCGAGTCCCTCCTCGGGAGTTCCGCTGGGCGGAACGCCCAGCGGCCCTCCCGATGAGGGCCTCAGCGCCAAGGCGCGTCCGTAGGGCGCGCCTTTTTGCGTCGAGTCCCGGATCTATTGGCAGGCAGTTCTGTTCAAGATTGCCATTGTTGCGTTATCCCCACGATCAACAGAATTATCAACTTGCTCTCCACGTCGTCTCAACATTTCCAGGTCGATCGATATAGCGACATCGACGCGGCACTGTAGCGACACTAACCCGCCAATAGTGCAATCTGACGGCCGTTTTGGTGGCACCAGCGCACCAGTATGGTCTCGTGAGCAACCGCTCACATGTCTTCCATGCGAGTGGCCGCTCACAGAAAATCCAACCGACCCCGTAACGCGTTCATTTGACCGAAGTTGCGTTTTTTGGGTTTTGCTAAGTCACTGTGGAAAAAGATGTTACAATCATAGCACATGACTTGAGGCTGGCCCGATTTTAGCTTATGGGGATGCCAATGCACGCGCTGTTCGGACACCACCAGGCCAGAAGACGCCTGGCCCAGGCCATCGGTAGGGATGCGCTCCCGCAGACGGTCCTGATATCCGGACCGGCGGGTGTGGGGAAACAGCGACTGGCGTTATGGCTCGCTCAACTCCTGTTCTGCGAGCGGCCCGAGACGGAACCATGCCGGGACTGCCGGAGTTGTCGCTTGGTGGAGGGTGTGAGCCACCCCGATCTGCACTGGATCATCCCGATCCTCCGCCCCAAGGCGTCGGATCCGGACAAGCAGGTTGAGGAGGCCACCGAAAGCATGACAGCGGCGCTGGCGGAACGAAGAGATCAGCCGCTATACGCGCCGCCCGACGGGATGGCGTCCCATGGGGTAGCCAGCGCTCGGGCCATTCTCCGGCGAGCGGTACTGACTCCCGTGGAGGCGAAGCGTAAGGTCTTCATCGTAGGTGAGGCCGACCGGCTCGTGCCGCAGGATTCGAGTCCGGAGGCGGCCAACGCGCTACTGAAGCTTCTGGAGGAGCCGCCGGCCGACACGGTCATGATCCTGACCACGGTCGACATGAACCGGCTCTTGCCGACGGTCCGCTCGCGTGCGGCGCCACTTCGGCTGGGCCCCCTCGCGGACAAGGAAGTTCGACACTTCCTCGATGAGGTGATGGGAGATAAGTTGTCGACCAGCGAGCGGGAATCCCGCACGCGGCTGGCCCAGGGTTCGATCGGGCTGGCCTTTCAGGGCGAAGACGAGGCCGCCACCAAGGCCCGGAACCTGGGGCAAGCGTTCCTCGAAGCGGCTCTCGGGCGGAACGCTGTGAAACGATTCGAGCGGGCCTTGATACAGAACCGGTGGTCGGCTCGCGGAGACTTCACCGCCATGCTGGACGCGGTGGCGGACACCTTGAATGACGCGGCCCGTGAAGCTCTGGGCCACGAGCCGGTTGGGATGGTACCGGAGGTGTTGCAAGGGCGGTCACCGGAGGCGCTGGCCAAGGCTTCCGCGGAGGTCAGGGCCACCCGGGAATCGGCCCAGGGAAACGTAAATCCGCAGCTCTTGATAGCCTCGTTGGGAGCCCTGCTGGCGGAAACCTTATGAAGTTGTCGCACGTAGACGAGGCGGGCCGGGCCCGGATGGTGGATGTGAGCGAAAAACCGGTCACGGCCAGGATGGCACGGGCGGAGGGCCGCGTGTGGATGAGCCTCGATGCTTTCGAGCTGGTCCAGGCCCAGTCGGTAGCCAAGGGCGACGTACTGACGGTAGCGGAAGTAGCAGGGGTCCTCGGTGCCAAGCGGACCGGGGAGTTGATCCCGCTGTGTCATCCGCTCGGCCTGGAGCACGTGGTGGTTGAGGTTCACCCCACGCCGGAAGACCCGGGGATCAGGGTCGTCGCCACGGCCAAGGCCGTCGGCCGCACCGGCGTGGAGATGGAAGCCCTGACGGCAGTAGCGGTCGCCTGTTTGACCGTATACGACATGGTCAAGGCCATTGACCGGTCCATGAGCATCGGCGACATACGCCTGCTCGAGAAGACCGGCGGAACGCACGGAGACTGGCGCCGGTCGGACCAGGCGCCGGAAACGATAGGAGGAGGGACGTCATGAGACGGACCGCAATACATACCGGTCATGCCAAGAGCCAGCGCCTGATGGTGCGGGGAGGCTTGTTGGTGGCCGCGGTGCTCGTCGTCGGTGGCTTGGCAGGCCGCGCCGACCGGGCACGGGCAAGCAACGAGGGTACCTTCAAATCCGGCACCATGACGCCGTCGGAAAGCCGGACTGTTTGGGATTCGCTGGAGACGCTCAAGGGAGAGTTGGCCGTCAGGGATCTAATGGTCGAGCGGGCCAAAGCGGTCATGAATTACTCTTCCATGTACCAGATTCCAGCCGACCTGAGCGCGGCCATCTACGACATCGCGCTGGCGGAAGGCATCAATCCGGCCATCGGTTTTCGGTTGGTCCAAATCGAGAGCAGCTTTGATCCCCGGGCCAAGAGCAGGGTAGGCGCCATCGGCTACACCCAGCTCATGCCGGCCACGGCCCGGTTCTTCATGCCCGAAATTGACGAAACACTCCTCTACGATCGCGACATCAATCTCCGAGTCGGATTCCGCTTTCTCCACCAGTTGATGAACCGGTTCGACGACAACCTGCACTACGCCCTCCTGGCCTACAATCGCGGCCCGACCACGGTCCGCGAAATCCTGGCACAGGGCGGCAACCCCGCCAACGGCTACGCCGAAAAAGTAGTCGGCAAGTAGGGGAGGGGCAGGAACAAAAAGAAGGCGACGGCCTATGCCGTCGCCTTCTTTGCGTTCCTTCAATACTCCCAACCGTCAGCAATCCCAAGTCATCTGTAACTGACCGCCCGACCGCCTTACCGCCCATTACCGCCTCTACCACCCTTACCGCCCTTCCCCCCTACCTCGCCTGCACCCTCAACGTCTGCCCCGGCCGAATAACATCCCCGCTAAGCCCATTCCATTGCCGCAACTGCGCTTGGGAAATGCCATACCGGCGAGAAATCAACCAGATCGAGTCACCACTGCGAACACTGTGGTAGGCTACGCTTGGCCGGTTGGGGTTGCCCTGCATCGCCAGACGCACTTCTCGGGACGGGATGCCGCCCGTGGGAATGATGAGCTTGTATCCGATCCTGAGAGTCCGAGGTTTGACGCCGGGATTGGCCAGCTGCAGATCACGCAACGAGACCCGGTAGCGCTCGCCGATGTGCCCCATGGTGTCGCCGTTCTTGACTACATGTACCAGGTAAGTGACCCGCTGGCTGGCGGGCAGGACCGCAAACCGGGCAGCCGTCGAATCACCGATGCCGACCGGGACCCGCACCATGGCCCGTTCTCCCGGTGGAGTAGCCAGCCTGATGTACTGGGGATTCAGCGTGCGAATGGTTCGCAGGTCGGTATCGGCCAGCGAGGCGATCACATCAAGCCCGGTAGCATCAGGGACGACGAGCGAATCGTAGGCGAACGGTTCGATGCCTTCCGGAACCGTGAACCCGTACCGCTCCGGCTCCTTGGCGATCAGCGCGGCGGCAATGAGCTTGGGGACGTAGTCCTTGGTTTCCCGCACCAAGTACCGAGTCTGATAGAGCTGGAAGAAAGTGGAGTCACTGAGGTCGTCCGGATCCCCCTGAGACGCCGGTAACCGTTTGAGCCCACGGCTGACACGGCCGGCTCCGGCGTTGTAGGCCGCCGCCGCGAGGAACAACGACCCGAACCGGTCTCGCAGGTCGGCCAGGTGCCGCGCGGCCGCGTCTGTGGCCTTGTAGGGATCGCGGCGCTCGTCGATCCAGTAGTCCACCCTGAGGCCGTACATCCGGCCCGTTCCCCTCATGAACTGCCACATGCCCACTGCTCTGGATCGGCTCACCGCCGTATTGGAATATCCACTTTCGATCATCGCCAGGTAAACCATATCGCTGGGGATATCGTTGGCGATCATGCTGTCACGGATCATGGACTCGTACTTCTGCAGCCGAGTCAGCCAAATGGCGAAACGATCCCGGGCTTGTCCCTGGAAAAAATCGAGGTAGTACCGCACTCGGTGATGGTCGATGAAGGGCTGGACTCCGATGTCCCAGGTAACCGTTGAGGCCATCGCGTCCGGGCCGCCCCCACCACCCCGGGCCGCGTAATCGGGTGACGCGGGATCAAATCTGCTGTCGGCGAGGAATTCCAGGATCTCGGCGTCGGCCGCCGAGTCTGAGACGAAGTCCCCACCGGCGGCGCTGGGTTGGGCAGCGGATTCCTCGGGAACGGCCCGGGCTACCGGTTCGTTCGTCGTCGAGGAACCGGCGGCGCAACCGATGCCAGCCAGAACCAACATGAGAGGGGACAGCCTTGGGGTCACCAACAAATCCTCGTTTATCTGCGGACTGTTACGACTGGCGAGGTTCATGCCACTCGCTGTGGTCCGGCTCATGGTTCCTAACTAGCTATCGGATAGCAATTTATGATTCATGGGTCCGTCCTGACGCGGCCCGTTCCCCAAGTGCCGGTTGCGAAGCGCGGCAACTCCTTGGGGGGAGCCATACTCCCTGAGCCCCAGGCCTTATCGCGTATCCACCAGATTGCCCATCAACCTATTGGTAGCGTTCATGACCGCTAGTGCAGCCGCGCGGGCCACGTCCTTTTCGGTCAGCACCGATCCCACGATCCGCCGGCGGCTGTTGTCACCGTGGGTGGCCAGTGATACGATGACGATAGTGGAGTCGAAGGCCCGCACAGCCTTTACTCCGAGCAGGTTGAACTTGATCTTGCCCTCGACGGCCTCGGTGAGAGCGTTTACACAGGCCTGTGCCGAACAGCGCAACTCGCCCTCGGGAGACGTAAGCCCCTCGCACACTCCCTCGAATCGCTCCTCGCCCTGCCATGACAGGACCACTCGAGCCTTGCACTGGCCCGTGGGGAGCCGATCAATAGTGAATTCGGCAAACCTCAGGCGCTCAGGAGTCGTTTGGGGATCGGAGGGGGACGGCGACATGGCGACTCGGCCTTAGAAGGCCGGGTACATCAGATCCGGGCGACTACGCCCGGTCGAAGTGGACCTCGAGCTGCTGAGTGGGATCTTCCAGGCGCCGGACTACGTCAACTTCCAATCTGGGCCGGCCAGTTTCGTCGACATCGGCCGCCACAACTACGACCAGGCCGTCGGCAAGCTCGATCTTGACCTGACGGAGATCTGATCGCATCGAAGCGTCGACGACGGATCTGCCGTGGAGTTGTAACAGCGCCTCGGAGACGCGCCGAAGATCATGCAACGGGACGTTGGTCATTTAGATCTCAGCTGATGTGCTCGGCCAGAAGAGCCGCCAGACGGTCGGTGGAAAGCCGGTCCGCTTCGGCGAACAGGCACGACTTGGAGTCCGATTCGAGTGGGTATGGCGCCCAAACCGAGGTGCCATCCGGCCCTGCTGACCGAAAGGAAAGCACCAAGTGATAATAAGTGGTTTGAGCCCGCCGCTCGACCGCGGGGGACACGTGCCATTCGGTGTCTGCAAACTCCACTACGCGCCATGCCATGGGCGTTCTCCGGCGAGAAGCCCCCGTTGACGGGGAACGCGGCTAATATGTCCCCCGGCAACGAGTTACGTCAAGGGGACCAAATCAATTTCTAGTTTCCAGTTTTCAGTTTCCTCAAGCTACCCATTGTAAATCGCCCCCCCAGCCCGACGATAGCTCTCCAGCACATCCACCGCCGCCTGTCGCCGCACTTCCCTATGGAACTCGATGCCCCGCGCTTCGAGATAACGATACGACTCGTCGAACACCGGGCCTTCGTCGAACCCCAGGTTGGCCGCGTCGTCTCTCGTGGCGCCGGACACCACTCGACGCACACCGCTCCACAGGACCGCGCCAAAACACATGGCGCATGGCTCGCAAGACGTGACCAGGTCGTGCAACGGGAGAGCCTCGTCGTGCAAGGTAAAGTGCTGTAACCGGTGTTGTGCCATCATCAGCGCAACCATTTCCGCGTGCAGCGTCGAGTTGTTGTGTCGCTGGACGCTGTTGACCCCGGCAGCCACTAACCGCCCACTCTCCCTCTCAAAGACGCAAGCTCCAAAGGGGCCACCGGTCCCACGTTCGACATTTTCCCTGGACAACGCTATCGCCAGATCCATCCGCGCCTCATCGCTTGAGAACTCGTCATCCCATGGCACGGCGTCGCTGATCCAATCGGGAAGGGTCACGGAAAGAATCGATGGCCCAGGGGGTGGTGTCACGGCAGCATTCCCTGTTGACGGTCGTCGGACGGATCGGGCACGACACGCGAGTAGTTGTCCTGGCAGCGCCAAGCTTGCGTCGACGCACCGGCGAGTCATATTGCGCCCAGCCTCTCTCGCCCTATACCAAGATACCCCGAATCGCCGATGCCGATTACCGTCGTCTTTCTGGCCGCGGGACGGTCGACACGCTTCGGCCGCCTGAAACAACTGGAACCGGTTGGCCCCAGCGGACAGAGTCTCCTCGATTACGGCATCTTCGACGCCCTGCGTGGCGGCGCCGACCGTTTGGTGATGGTGACCAGGGCAGACATCAAGCTAGCGCTCGAGGAGCACATCGATACTGTCTTCGGCAGTCTCCCGGTTTCGTTCGCCTTGCAAGAACCCGCGGGAGGTCTCCTTGCTGGGACAGGCCACGCGGTCCTGGCCGCAGCCGATTTTGTGAACGAACCCTTCGCCGTGGCCAACGCCGACGACTTCTACGGCCCTGGTGCTTGGACGACACTGCTTCACTATGTCGACGGGGTTCAGCCAGAGAGTCCACACGCGGTTGTGGGTTATCCGCTGGCGGCCACCCTCTCGCCCTCGGGAGGAGTGTCTCGGGCAATTTGCCAAGTGGATGGCGGTGACCTGGTGGAGACGATACGCGAGTGGCACGACATCAGGCAATCGGTGGCGATGATCGAAGGTACCAACCTCGACAGTGACCGGGCGTCTCTCGATGCCGACGCCTGGGTGTCTATGAACCTCTGGGGGTTTGCCCCCTCAATCTGGAGCCCGCTGCAAAAGCAGTTTGAACACTTCATCCAGCGAGGAGCGGGCGATACGGGAAGTGAATTTCTGTTGAGTGAGGCCGTCAACGCCCAGATACAAGCCGGCGAAGCCACGGTACGCCTTCTTCCAGCCCACGATAACTGGTTCGGCTTGACGCACCCGGCCGATCACTCCACTGTGCAGGCACGCCTCGAGGCGCTGACCTCCGCGGGCGCCTACCCGGCGCGATTCGACAGCCACTTTCCAGCATAGGCACCGCCGATGCAACTCACTCTCATCGATGTCGTCGTCATCGCCCTGTACGGGGCAATGGCTCTGATCGTAGGCATCGCGTTCACCCGACGAGCCGGCACCAACCGCCAGGAATTCTTCCTTGCGGGCAGGCAGCTTCCATGGTGGCTCCTGGGCACATCGATGGTCGCTACGACGTTCTCGACCGACACTCCCAACCTGGTCACCGACATTGTCCGCACCAACGGGGTAAGCGGCAACTGGATCTGGTGGGCATTCCTGGTGACGGGGATGTTGACGGTGTTCTTCTACGCCAAGTTGTGGCGTCGCTC
>CAXMUQ010000030.1:0-8741 GCA_964196605.1 uncultured Acidimicrobiia bacterium | reverse complement strand
CGTTCAGATATTTGTCCAGCAGCGCGGCGAGTCCTACGCCCGGCTCCCGCAGAAGTTGGGCTGCGATCCGGGTATCAAACACCGACCGGGCGCGAAATCCGAGATCACGGTCGAGGATCCTGAGATCGTAATCGGCGTCGTGAAACACCACCTCGATTCCAGGGTCTGCCAGGGCCTGTCCTATGGGAGAGAGGTCGCTCACACTGAGCGGGTCGATCACCGCCGTGCGGGTGTGGGATGAAAGCTGGATCAGGTAGACTCGATCCTCATAGCGATGGAAACTGGCGGCCTCGGTGTCGAGCGCCAGGAGGGTTTCACCCTCAAGTTGGCGAAACAGCAGGTGCAGCTGCTCGTCGGTACGGACGTAGTCGACACCGGGGGGCAGTTCGACGGATGCTGTAGGGCTCGATGGCGTCACGGAAGCAACTTGCATCCACCAGCCCTGCGGTGCAACAGCGCGATTGTCGATACAGCGACGTTACTCTGTCACGACAGGGTGTCGTCGCTGTATTGATATGACGGCCTAATCGCGTCGTTTGGCCACCGTTTCGAGGGCTTCCGCGATGTCGTTCAGCGCCTTGGCCAAGGTCTTGTAGAAGTCGGCGTCTGGTGCCGGTGTCCCGCCCATGGCCGCCTCCATGTGGATTTGTCGGGCAAGCCGAGCCGCATGGTGGATATAGTCGGTCGTCACCTGCATGGTGGTTCTCCTGCTGTGGTTGAAGTCTTCTTAGCCCGATTGCTAGACCCGGTGAGCCCCAAATCCGCTCCTGAAACTGGCTGACCAGGGGCCTCGTAAGGTTTGGTAACGGAAGTCGAAGGTCACATAGACTCTCCGTTGTGCTGGATCCTTCCTCTCTCGGTCCCGGGGCCTCGGCCAAGCTGTATATGGCCCCGCGGGCCGCCTTTCTTTTTCAGGCGGTCAGACGGACAGACTGTCCGCCTACAAGAACGCCCTCCCACATCCGCGGAAGGGCCCATGAGCTACTAGTGTGCAGCGTCCCCTAACAACTCACCCCTGCGGTGGTCCCGGGGGGTTGTCGCCGTCGAAAATGTCGCGGTTCTTGGCGATGTATTCGGTCCATTCCGGGGGGACGTCTTCTTCCGGGAAGATGGCGGTAACCGGGCACTCCGGTTCGCAGGCGCCGCAGTCGATGCACTCGTCCGGATGGATCCATAGTTGTTCGGCGTCTTCGTAAATGCAATCGACCGGGCACACATCAACACAGGCGCGGTCCTTTGTCCCGATGCATGGTTCTGCAATGATGTATGTCATCCTTAAGAGACTCCTGAGTATCCGTCAGTAGTGCCGTGGACGCAAAGTTATAAGAAGGCCACCGCGTCGGCGCAAGGGGTTTTCTCGGCGCGAGTTCCAGCGCGGCGTCACCGGCTATGGAAGTGGACTAGATTGGCGTGATGCGCTGCCTGAGGACACCGACACTTGCTGTTGTGGCATCCCTTTTTCTGGGGCTGTCGTCACTCGACGCCCAGGTATGCGCCCCGGGGCAAACAGCTCTGGTGTTGTCTGGTGGAGGAGTGAAGGGCCTGGCGCATATCGGCATGATCCGGGTGTTGGACAGCCTGGGTGTAGTCCCGGATTTGGTGGTGGGCACCAGCATGGGAGCGATCATCGGCGCGCTATATGCCTCGGGTTACAGCGGCCGTGAACTCGATTCCCTGGTCCGCGCCGCCGACTTGCAGCAGGCGTTTCAGACCTACGATCTCCACGGCCCACAACGCCTCCGGGGCTTGTCCCCGCTGGTCATCTGGGAGCAGGGCGCAGGTGGGGTCGAGGTGCAGAACGCTGCGGTGAGCGAGGCAGCGGTCAATTTCATGCTCGACCTGGCCCTGGTCCGCGGCAATCTCATTGCTCGGGGAGAATTCGACTCCCTGCCAGTTCCTTTCCGTGCGGTGGCTACCAACCTGGCGACTCGGGAGCCGGCAATCTTTGCTCGAGGGGATCTGGCCCAGGTGGTCCGGGCGAGCATGGCGGTGCCGGTGGTGTTCGAGCCGGTGGAGATCGATGGCGCCTTCTTCATCGACGGGGGCTTGTCGCAGAACGTACCAATTGCTGCTGCTCGCCAAAGCGGCGCCACCAATTTGATCATCTCCGATGTCACCAGCGGCACACCCGATTCGCTGAACCCCTACTCGGCGATCGCAGTTGGTGAACAGCTCATCAACTACCTGTTCACCCAAGACCTCGACACCCTCCCCGGCGACATCTATGTAAAGACCGACCTGACGGAGGTGCGAACACTCGATCTCGATCGCCGGACCGTGGCGTTCGTACTCGAGGAGGGACACCGTGTGGCGGACTCGGCAGTTGTCGGCGCCGCTTGCCTGGATAGGGGTCGCACGCCACCGGCCGGCCGGCTACCGACTGTCATCGGTGCCGTTGGTTCCCGCGCTGGTTCTGCGGACCAGGCAGCTCGTGCTGCCGAGGTACTCAGTCTCGAACCGGGGGAACCACTCGACCTGGTAACCCTGCGTCGCCGTCTGGCCATGCTGTCACAGACGCAGTGGTATAGATCGATTTGGCTGGGGCCTGGTGGTGCCGGTGACACCGTGTCGTTCGATCTGGGGCTGCGGCCCGCTCCCCGTTGGGTTTCGGGCCTGGCCGTCGCCTACAACAACGACAGGGGGGGCAAGTTGTGGCTCGGCACGGTCAATCGCCACCTGTTCGTGCAAGGACTCGAGGGGAGTGCTTTTCTGTTTTTAGGGCGGTTTCGCAAGGAATTGTTCGCCGGGTCGAGACACACCAAGCACCTGGGATCCTACGCCGTCACCCCTGCGCTGTCGGCCAGCGGAGTAATCGAGGACGTACGCCAGTTCGATGCCCAAGGCAACGAGCAGCCCTCCATCCCGGTTAAGGAAGTGGTCGGCTTCCTGGGCCTGGAGCGCAGGTTCTTCGGGCGGTGGAGTGTGGCTTTAGGGCTCGAGGCTCGTGGGTGGCGTGAAGATGATGCCAGCGACCAGGCGGCCGGTGGTCACCTGCGCGTCATCCGCATGGCGCGCAACGCCGAACCGCAACTGGTGGTGGATATTCGGGCGACGGGCGTCTACCGGCGGGCTGCTGTGTTCCTGGCGCCGACCTTCGACCTGAACCGCTGGTTGCTCAAGCCATACGCCAGGCTGGGTTGGGGCGAGAGGCTTCCGGCCCAACTCCAGTTTCCGCTCGGGGGAATGGTGGGCTTCCCCGGTCTCCACATCGGTGAGCGTCTGGGCGACCGCGAATTCGACGTCGGCTTCATTGCGAGACATGCCATCAAAGGCGCCGTCTTCGCCAGCGGCGAGGTAGCCCTCGGGCGTACAGCTTTCGGAGGCGGTCTGGTGTCTGGCGGCGGCTGGCTCCTGGGCGGCCGTATAGGCGTAGGCGCCGACACCCCATTCGGCCCCGTTGGAGTGGACTATGGAATCACCGAAGGCGGCAGAAACCTGCTTCTCTTCAGATTTGGTAGGTGGTTCTAACCTGCCCTCGCTGCCTACGCCGCCCCACTTACAACGCTCCTGCCGTAAAAACCGCGGCCCTCGGCTCGGGGCTGCCGTAACGGCCCTGTTCGCCGTACAGCCGGTTCCATTCCTCGCGGATGCAGAAAGGATCCAGTCCGTGTGGTCGGTCGACCGCTAACACGCCGTCCAGGTGGTCGATTTCATGCTGCAGCAACTCGGCCATGTCGCCTTCCAACTGGACCTCCTGCTCGGCCCCAGCCTCGTCCTGGTAACGGATCTTGATCTCGTGGGCCCGGGACACCCTGACAAAAAGGTCGGGGAACGAGAAGCAGTCGTCCCACACGTCGAAATCGTCGGTCCCGATGTCGACGATCTCCGGGTTGATCAAGGTCCAGGGCTGATCGACGTTGGCGTACACCAACCTGCGTGGCGCCCCGATTTGGGGGGCGGCAATGGCCCGTCCCGATCCGAAGCGGGCCTGCCAATCGTGGAGTGTCTCTTGCATGCCGTCGACAACCACCCGCACGGCCGGAGAATCGGGCTTGGTGACTGGCTGGCATCGGGTCCTGAGGACTGGGTCGCCTAGCAGGCGGATTCGGTGAACCGGCATGACGTCTCCAGATCTGGGATGTTGATTTCCCAATGTCGCGCCCGCACGGTTTCCACACAAGAGAGATTTATATATTCTCCAAAACACCTTCTCTCCAGCCGCCTTGACGCTACCGTAAGAAGTTGTCATATATATAGTTGCAAATTCACACCAAAAACACTATATATATTGACAATTCCGACAATTTCGTTAGGATTAGCGCCCCATGATCGAGCCCAACAACGAACTCCGGACTGCCGCCGGTCTCCCCGAAGGATTTGAGGGGCCGCGGGGATCCATCCTGATTGAATTGAAGCGGGATGGGGTGCTGTCGGCCAAGAGTTTGGCGGCCCGGCTTGGGCTGTCGCTCAACGCCATCAGGCACCACCTGCGGGAGCTCGAGGCCGAAGCGGTAATCGACCATGAGCGGGAGGCTCGCGGTGTGGGCGCTCCGACGTTCAATTACCGGCTCACCGATCGGGGTGGTGCTCTGTTCCCCGCCCGCTACGAGGCGGCCCTGACGGAGGTACTCGACCACCTGGTGAGTAGTGGGGCGCGAGACCAGGCCGTGGAGTCCTTGAACGTGCACTACCGGGAGCTGGGCAGCCGGCTGACCGCCGAGTTGGCGGGAGCCCCGGCGGAGCAGCGAGTTGCCCGGGTAGTACGGGTCTTGAGAGACGAAGGGTACATGACGGTGTGGGACGGTGGAGATGGCGAAGGAACGCTTACGGCCCACAACTGTGCCATGCGCGCAGTGGCCCAGCAGTTCCCCGAAATCTGCGAGGCCGAACGCAACTTTCTGACCGAAGTGTTGTCGGCCGATGTCACCCGGCATGATCACATGCTCGCTGGGTGCAGCGCGTGTGAGTATCACATTGACTTCCGGCCGCCGGTCAGCGGCGGCTCGGTCGAGGAGCAGGCATGAGCGGTTCAAGCATCGATGATTTTGTTAATCGTGAATACCAGTGGGGTTTCGTCACCGATATCGAATCGGACGTCATACCGCCCGGGCTGAGCGAAGACGTCATCAGGCTCATTTCCAGCAAGAAGGACGAACCGGAGTGGTTGCTGGAGTGGCGGTTGAAGGCATATCGCGGGTGGCTCAAGATGACCGAGCCACATTGGGCCAATGTGAAATACGACCCGATCGACTACAACTCAATCATTTACTACGCAGCTCCCAAGACGGAGAAACCTCTGGGGAGCCTCGACGAGGTCGATCCCAAACTACTGGAGACTTACGACAAGTTGGGCATCCCGCTCGCGGAACAGAAGCGGCTCACCGGAGTTGCCGTCGACGCCATTTTCGACAGCGTATCGGTCGCCACTACATATCGTGAGACCCTGGCCAAGCAAGGCATCATTTTCTGTTCCTTCTCGGAAGCCGTGAAGGAGCATCCCGAGATTGTCCGCAAATACCTGGGGTCGGTGGTTCCGCACAGCGACAATTTCTTTGCTGCACTGAACGCGGCAGTATTCAGCGACGGTTCGTTCGTGTTCATCCCCAAGGGCGTCAAGTGCCCGATGGAATTGTCGACGTACTTCAGGATCAACGCCGCCAACACCGGGCAATTCGAGCGCACCTTGATCATTGCGGAAGAAGGGGCTTCGGTCAGTTATCTCGAAGGCTGTACCGCCCCGATGCGCGATGAAAATCAGTTGCACGCAGCAGTGGTCGAGTTGATCGCGCTCGACGACGCCACTATCAAGTACTCCACGGTGCAGAACTGGTACTCGGGCGACGAGAACGGCGTTGGAGGTGTGTACAACTTCGTGACCAAGCGCGGCAAGTGCGCCGGTGTCAACTCGCGGATCACCTGGACCCAGGTGGAGACTGGCTCGGCTATTACCTGGAAGTACCCCAGCGTAATTCTGCAGGGTGACAATTCCATTGGCGAGTTCTATTCGGTGGCCGTGGTCAACCGGTACCAACAAGCCGACACCGGCACCAAGATGATTCACATCGGCAAGAACACTCGGAGCACGATCATATCGAAGGGGATCTCCGCGGGACACGGCGACAACAGTTACCGCGGACTGGTGAAGGTGTTGCCGAAGGCGGACGGTGCCCGGAACTACACTCAGTGCGACTCGATGCTTATCGGCAACGAGTGCGGCGCCCACACGTTCCCGTACATCGACATCCAGAACAACACCGCATCGATGGAGCACGAAGCCTCGACCAGGAAGATCGGCGAGGATCAAATATTCTATTGCAAGCAACGCGGGCTGACCACGGAAGACGCCATTTCGCTCATCGTGAACGGTTTCGCCAAGGAAGTATTCCAGTATCTCCCGATGGAGTTCGCCGTCGAAGCGCAGAACCTGTTGGGGATCACGCTGGAGGGGAGCGTAGGATAGGGAATGTGAAGGTCGCAGTAACGCAGGTAGCCAGGGACAAACATTGATTGCTGCATTGCGCTGACAGCCGGACCGCTGACAGCCGACAGCGGACAGCTGAGTGTGGAGGCACACGTTGCTAGAGATTACTAATCTGCATGCCGGCGCCGAGGGCGTCGAAATCCTCAAGGGTGTCAACCTGACGGTCAATGCTGGTGAGGTTCACGCCATTATGGGACCCAACGGGTCTGGCAAGAGCACCCTGGCCCAAGTACTGGCGGGGCGGGAGGACTACCAGGTCACCGAGGGAACCGTCAGCTACCGTGGCCAGGATCTGCTGGACATGGAGCCGGAAGAGCGAGCCTTGGCCGGACTCTTCCTGGCGTTCCAGTATCCGGTGGAAATCCCCGGCGTGACCAACGCGTATTTTCTGCGCGCCGCGTACAACGCCTTGCGGAAGGCCCAGGGTCTCGAGGAGGTCGACCCTCTCGATTTCATGGACCTGGTGGACGAGAAACTCAAGACTGTCGAGTGGTCGGCCGACATTCTGGAGCGGCAGGTCAACGCCGGCATGTCCGGCGGCGAGAAAAAGCGTAACGAGATTCTGCAAATGGCCATGCTCGAGCCCAAGCTTGCCGTTCTTGACGAGACGGATTCCGGTCTCGACATCGATGCCCTGAAAATCGTTGCCGAAGGCGTCAACAGCATGCGGCGGCCGGACAACGCCACCATCGTGGTGACCCACTACCAGCGGCTGCTCAACTACATCGTGCCAGACTACGTGCACGTACTGGTCGACGGCCGGATCGTCAAGTCGGGTGGCAAGGAACTGGCGCTCCAGTTGGAAGCCCAGGGTTACGAATGGGTACAGGAAGCCGGGGCAGCGTCGTGACCCTCGCTTCCTATATCCGGGACTTCGAAGCCTCCGCCGCCAACGGCGGGAGCCGGCCGGATTGGTTGATGCCGATCAAGCGCGGCGCCATGGACCGGTTCGAGGCTCTCGGTTTCCCCGACCGGAACAACGAGGATTGGAAATTCACCAGTGTAGCGTCGATCGCCGGCACCTCATTCGGCCGCATGGCCGCCGGGGACACTCTACCCACGGAATCCGACCTGGGGCCGTACTTGATCGGACCCGGAGATTGGCCGCGGATAGTGTTCGTAAACGGCCGTTTCGTCGAGGAATTGTCCACCATGAGTGGATTGCCGAACGGTGCGACGGTACGCACGTTGGCAAACGCCATGGCTCAGGAGCCCGAGTTCATGGCGCGCCATCTGAGCCATACGGCGTCAGTCGAAGGCAACAGCTTTACGGCGCTCAACACGGCTTTCATTACCGACGGTATCGTGCTGCATGTTGAGCCGAGCACCGTAGTAGAGCAACCCATCCACGTGCTGTACCTCACAGACGGAACCGTGGGAGAAGGTGCTACCCATCCGCGAACGCTCATAGTGCTTGAGCACCATGCCCAGGCCTCGCTTATCGAAAGCTATGCTGCGCTGAACGACGGTGTCTATTTCACCAACGCCGTGACCGAAGTGTCGCTTGCGGAAGGTGCCCGGCTGGACCACTACAAGGTTCAACGAGAGAGTGAGCAGGCGTACCACGTGGGCACGCTCGAAGCCCGGCAGGAGCGCGACAGTCATTTCCATTCGCTGTCGTTCGCCCTGGGTGGCGCGGTGAGCCGGACCAACATCTATACCTTACTGGACGGCGAGGGAGGCCACGTCACCCTGAATGGTCTCTATGTAGTCCACAGCGATCAGCACGTCGATCACCAGACCCGCATCGAGCACGCACAACCGGACTGTACCAGCCACGAGGTATACAAGGGCATTCTCGACGACCGGGCTCACGGCGTGTTCAACGGCAAGGTGTACGTCCACCCCATCGCCCAAAAGACCGACGGCAAGCAAACCAACCAAAACCTGCTGATGTCTCCCACGGCCAAGGTCGATACCAAGCCACAGTTGGAGATCTATGCCGACGACGTGCGCTGCACCCATGGCGCCACTGTCGGGCAGTTGGACGACCAGGCGGTGTTCTACTGCCGCAGCCGGGGACTGGCGCCTGACCAGGCCAAGACGTTGCTGACCTACGCCTTTGCTGCGGACGTGTTGGAGCAGATCCCATCCCGTCCGGTGTCCCAGTACCTCGAACTACTGGTGATGGAGCGCTTCCTCGGGAGTCAGGAAGTCTGACGACGATGAGCGCCCCTTCCGGATTGCCGGGTGCCAACGCCGTGTCATACGACGTTGGCGCCGTCCGCACTGATTTCCCGATCCTGGAACAGACGGTTCATGGTCGGCCGTTGGTCTACCTGGACAACGCGGCCACCGCTCAGAAGCCCCGGGCCGTCAT
>CAXMUQ010000029.1:0-4204 GCA_964196605.1 uncultured Acidimicrobiia bacterium | reverse complement strand
CGATCTGGCCGAGACATACGCCCGGTCGATCAATCCGGGGCTCCAGTTTTTCCGCACGTCGGCAGTTACTGGCGAAGGCCTCGACCAGTGGTTCGGTCTCCTGCGGAGTGCGGTGCGCGAGCGATGCCTGACCTGACGCTTCCCGGCGTTGGACCACCTAGCGCCCTGCAGATCTGGGTTACGGGTATCGTGCAGGGCGTCGGTTTTCGGCCGTTCATCCACCGACTGGCCCGGCACCATCACCTGGACGGATGGGTTCGCAACACTTCGGGAACGGTGGAGATCCGGGTCGAGGGAACCGAAGGCGCGCTGCACGATTTTCGCCAGGACCTCGAAGGAGAAACGCCGCCGCTGTGCCGCATCGGGTCGGTGGCGGTGGTAAGTGTGGAACCGGATGCCATCACCGGCTTCCGCATCGAGACGAGTGAGCCGCGCCCGCAGGAACGGCAGGCGGTACTGCCCGACGTGTCGTCGTGTCGCTCGTGCCTGGAAGAGCTGTACGACGAGGGCCACCGGCGCTACCACTACCCCTTCATCACCTGCACCGACTGCGGCCCGCGTATAACGGTGATCGACGACGTGCCGTACGACCGCGAGCGCACCAGCATGCGGATGTTCGAACAATGTCCGGCATGCCTGCGGGAATACCATGATGCCGACAGCAGGCGTTTCCATTGCGAAACCAACAGCTGTCCCGTCTGCGGGCCCACCCTGACGTGGGTGGATCCGGCCGGCGAGCGACTAATGGGAAACCGTCCGGCACTAGAGGCCGCAGCCGCCGCCCTGCTCCAGGGAGCCGTTGTGGCCCTCCGGGGACTGGGCGGATTCCACCTAACGGTCGACGCCACCAACGAGGACGCGGTCAACCAACTTCGCCACCGGAAGCACCGCGAGGCCAAGCCGCTGGCCGTAATGGTGCGGACCACGGCCGGGGCCGAGGCACTCGCTCGACTCAGCGGCCCGCAAGTATCGGTGCTCGAATCAGCTGAACGTCCCATCGTGCTGGTCGAAATGGTTTCCAACGGGCCGCTGGTGGGAGCGATCGCACCGGGGCTGACACGCGTGGGGGTAATGCTGGCGTACACGCCACTTCACTACCTCCTCCTGGACCTGGTCGACCGGCCTCTGGTAATGACCAGCGGCAACCTCAGCGAGGAGCCCATCGCCTCCGGCAACGACGAGGCCCTGCAACGATTGCGGCACATCGCCGACGGGTTCTTGCTGCACGATCGCGATATCGTCAACCGATATGACGATTCGGTGCTGGCCGTGGCGCCCGGCGGCGAGACGATCGTTATCCGGCGGGCACGAGGATACGCGCCCCGCCCGGTCTCACTCCCCGTAGCAACGCCCGAACCGCTGGTGGCGGTCGGACCCCTGCTCAAGAGCACGTTTACCCTGGCGTACGACGATCAGGCTTTCATCAGCCAGCATCTTGGTGACCTCGAAAACCTGTCGACGCTGGAACATTTCCAGGTCAGCCTGGAGCGTTACCAGCGGCTGTTTCGCGTCCACCCGACGGTGGCCGTGCGCGACCTGCACCCGGGATACCTCTCCACCCGGATCGCCGAGGAGTTGGGACTGGCACGGGTGATGGCAGTACAGCACCACCACGCCCACATCGCAGCGGTCATGGGAGAGCACGGACTCGTCGAGCCTGTCCTAGGCGTGGCCTACGACGGAACCGGGTATGGCGACGACGGCACGGTGTGGGGTGCCGAGATCATGGTGGCCGACCTCACCGGTTACCAACGGGTGGCCCATCTTCGGCCTGCCCCCCTCCCCGGGGGTGACGCCGCCGTGCGCGCGCCGTGGCGGGTGGCGCTCGGCTATCGCTCGCTCGACCATGGCTTGGACGACGCCGCTTTCGCCCATTCGCTTTCGGCGGCCCACGAGCAAGAACGCGCCGTCGTAGAGCAACAACTGGCCCGGCAGCTCAACGCACCGATGGCGTCCTCCATGGGACGTCTGTTCGACGCGGCCGCGAGCGTCTTGGGCATCCGCCAACGCATCAGGTTCGAGGGACAGGCGGCCATGGAGTTGGAAGCGCTGGCGGGATGGCGGCCCGCCTGTCCGCTCCCCTACCGCATCACCGAGATCGAAGGTCGGTGGGTACTCGACCCGCTCCCGATACTGGTGGCGCTGGGACAGCGACGGGCAGCCGGGGACGATCTTGCGGATCTCGCCGGGGCGTTTCACGAGACCGTCGTCGTCGCAACCACCGAATTGCTGAACCGGGCCCGCGAGGCCAGCGGACTCCACCAGGTGGTGCTGAGCGGCGGCTCGTTCCAGAACGTACGGCTCCACGTGGGGCTCCAGCGGCGCCTCACCGCCGAGGGGTACACCGTGCTGGCGCCGATCGAGCTCAGCCCCAACGACGGGGCCGTGAGTTACGGCCAGGCTGTGGTGGCCGCCGCTAGCCTGCAAACCGATTCGACCTTCACCGCGTCCAGGAGAAACTGATATGTGTTTGGGAATTCCCGGCCGCATCGTCGAAGTGCACGACGACCATGGGCTCTCCATGGGAACGGTAGACTTCGGTGGCGTGCGCCGCGAGGTCTGCCTGGCGTACGTGGCCGATGAAATCGAGCCAGGGGACTACGCCATCGTCCACGTCGGATTCGCCATCAGCAAAGTCGACGAAGTAGAGGCCAAGCGCACGTTCGAAGTGCTCAAGGAAATGAGCCAACTCGACGAACTGGAGTGGATCGAGGAGATCGCCGACCAGAGCCTCCAGCCATTCGAAGGTAAGGCCCGGTGAGATACCTGTCGGAGTACCGCGACCCCGATGTGGCTGGGGCGTTGATTCGGCGTATTCGAAACCGATCGAGCCGGCCGTGGGTGATGATGGAGGTGTGCGGTGGGCAGACGCATACCATCGTCAGGCAGGGCATCGACGCCCTGTTGGAGGATGCCGTAGAGATGATCCACGGACCGGGATGCCCGGTCTGTGTCACGCCGTTGGAGCAGATCGACAAGGCGCTGGCACTGGCCGCCATGCCGGACGTGATCTTCACCTCCTTCGGCGACATGCTGCGCGTGCCGGGGAGCTCCTGTGATCTGCAGGCCGTGCGCGCACGGGGCGGCCAAGTCAGGATCGTCTATTCCCCACTGGACGCCGTGGAACTGGCACGGCAGAACCCCGACAAGGAAGTGGTGTTCTTTGCCGTCGGATTCGAGACGACGGCGCCGGCCAACGCCATGGCCGTCTGGCGCGCCAAGCAACTGGGGGTGGGCAACTTCAGCGTTCTGGTGTCGCACGTGACCGTGCCGCCGGCGATCACCGCCATTCTCGACGCCCCCGACAACCGGGTCGAGGCGTTCCTGGCCGCGGGCCACGTGTGCACCATCATGGGATGGACGGAATACGAGCCGATCGCCGAACGATACCGGGTACCGATCATCGTCACCGGGTTCGAGCCGGTCGACATCCTGGAAGGCATTCACCTGGCCGTGTGCCAACTGGAAGAGGGACGTCACGAGGTAGAGAACCAGTATGCCCGGTCGGTCCGCCGCGAGGGGACGGTGCCGGCTCGAGACCTGGTGGCCCGCGTGTTCCAGTTGGTAGACCGGAGCTGGCGTGGCGTGGGACGGATTCCCCGAAGTGGATTGGGACTCAGAGAGGAATTTGCCGACTTCGACGCCGAGCTGCGCTTTCAGGTCGGGGACATCACGGTCGACGAACCGAAGGACTGCCGGGCCGGCGAGGTATTGCGCGGTCAACTCAAACCGGTCGACTGTCCCGCCTTCGGTACCCGGTGTACGCCCGAAAATCCACTGGGAGCGCCAATGGTATCGACCGAGGGGGCGTGCGCCGCCTATTACCACTATCGTCGCTATCAGAGCGCCCAATTGGCGGGGAAGACATCATGACCGCGGGCCTCGAAAAAGGACTCGGTTGCCCGGCGCCGCGGGCGGAGCTCGAACGGGTTCAGTTGGGCCATGGCTCCGGTGGTAAGATGAGCGCCGCTCTGCTCCAGCGATGTTTTCTGCCGCACCTGGCCAACGACACGCTGTCGCCCTTGGGTGACGCCGCGGTGTTCCAGGCACCCGCAGCTGAGCTGGCGTTCTCTACGGACACCTTCGTGGTGCACCCGCTCGAATTTCCCGGTGGAGACATCGGCAGCCTGGCGGTCCACGGAACCGTCAACGACCTGGCCATGATGGGCGCCACGCCGAGGTATCTGTCGGTGGGGTTCGTGCT
>CAXMUQ010000028.1:0-7004 GCA_964196605.1 uncultured Acidimicrobiia bacterium | reverse complement strand
CAATTGTTTCGACACCGCCCCCCACGGGCGGCCGAACCAGATGGCGTCGGGAATTATTCCGAGACCGTACGCGGCCCAGGAGAACGTACCTACGAAGCGGAACACTTCCCAATATTCGGCGCCTGGTTTCAGCGCCAGCGTAGCCAGGTAGGCGACGGTGCCGCTCACCACAAAGTAGAACACCAACGACTGCACCAAGTTCTTCCCCATGGCTGGAGCACCCTTGGGCACGACTGTCAGGAACCCTACCGGACCGTCGGTGAACAGCTTGACCACCTCGGGGTCCTTGAGTGCGTCGTGCGAGCCGATGTTGGGGATGTTGTACTGGCCCGGCGGGATGTCCTGAGGCGTCAAGGCCTTCCGGGCCGCACCCTCGTCGGGCAACGGCTTGAAATCTGACTTGTGATGAGGCATCACCGTCCAGATGATGGCGCTAGCGATGAAAACGAGGACGCTGGCGAGGGTGATGGACAGCCATAATGACGCGATGGTTACCATGGGGGCCTCGTGGGTGCTTGGTTTCGGTGCGTTGTGCGTCGGCAAGTAGATGCCGACGATTGGACCGGATGAAAGTGGGGCGCAGGTGAGATGACCGCAAGGGAACGAACCGGACGGGGGTACGGGGTGGTCTTCGGTGGTTGGTCTCCCCCTTTAGATCTTCACTGTACCCCTTCTCGCACCAACGCTTCCAGACTATAGGCCGGGCAGATTGCCTGGCCGATGTAGTCCGTGAGTGCCTTGGCCACGCCGCGGATCTGTCGCTCGGCGGTGGGGTCGGTGATGTGGTCGTCTTCGTCGAACACACTCTGCACGCCGGCGATGGACACCGGGCCTGGGAGCACGATGGCGCCGACGTGGGAACAGACGCCGCGAAGTTGCTCCAGCGACTTGATGGCGCCAATCCTGCCGGCGGCCACGCCAAGGAGCGCCACCGGTTTTCCGGCCATGGAAGAAGGGAAGCCCAGGTTCTCGATCATCAGCTTCATCATGGCGCTGAAGCTACCGTGATACTCGGGTGTAGCCAGCACCAGCCCGGTGGCGGCCTTGACGCTCTGCACCATGTGAGCCGCGCCGGCATCGGACCCCTTCCCCGGAAAATTCAATGCCAAATCGCTGGGGTCGATGACGGTTACCGAGACGTCGGGGTTCTTGTCGAGTTCGTCCACCACGATGGCGAGGGCCTTGCCCGTGTAGGAACCTGGCCTGCTGGTGCCGAGGAGGCAGGTGATCTTGATGTGTGGCTCGGAGGTCATGGAAACGCTCGAGAGAAGGGTGGTCGGCAATCGAACCGAACGTCAGACATCTATCTGGACTCAGCAACCGTCGTCGGGTGCTTGTACGGCCTTCCCGGGCGCCTGATACTGGGTACGGACACCCCACACCACCGACGCCACCAGCAGCACCACACCCAAGAAGTGGATCGTCCGGGCAAGGTCTTGATCCTTGGCCAGCCACCCGGCCCGGCCCAGGAGATACGCCCAATCATGCTCACCGCCGCCGACCAGCGGGAGCGCCTGGGATCTCGCGTCGGCCACGTAGACCGAGATGTTCCAACAGTTCTGTGCCACTCACCAAAGCATCATCGATGCGGCGTGGCCGTTCTTCAACCGGACGAAGTAACCTACGAACACCAACGGTACCAATAGCTGAAACACCGTACCGCCGGCGAAGCCCAGCCACTCGCCCCCAAAACCGAACAAGAGATGGCCGGTCTCATGAATAGCGGTATCAAGACTGTCGATCCACGAGTAGTGGCGAGCCAAGCACCGTAGACCCCCAGCCCGACCGTCAGGGCAAGGCGGAGCCGCCGTCCGCTCGCGGGAGAAATATGACTGTGATCCGATGTCACGCTAGTGCAACGCCTGTCCGCAGCCCCGGAGCTTCTGGCCGTCGAATTGGATTTCGACGGTGCCCTCGAACTCCTCGTCGCTCATCGAGTCGCGGCATCTGCCGTAGGCAAGGGTGACGGTCAAGGTGTGGTCGTCGGCCGATGCCCGGTAGGTGGTGCGTCTCTCACTGGTATCCACCGCCGGTGCCGGCGTGGCAAAGCGATAGTGTTCGGTGGTGTAGGCCGTGACGAAGCGGATCGAATCCCAGGCGATTTCCAACATCCATCCGGGCTCATTGCCGCGAGCCCAATAATCGGCGCCCCGGAGTTTTGCGTCTTCTATAATGGAAAGGCGCCGTTGCTCCTGGCATCGCGTTTCTGAACCATTGGTGCGCTCGATGATCGCTTCCCGGGCCTTACTCCAGTAGGTGATGTCGCCATCACTGTACCGGGTACCTGATCCCGAAGGGACGTGGGGCAGGTGGACAGTATTTCCCGGGAGGAACAGATACACGTCACCCTCATCTGTATGGTTGGCAACCACCATGGTGCCATCATCACAGGCATAGGAGAAGGTGGTGAGCGGTGGAATATCGTCGACACTTCGCTCGGCGAGGACCACGCTGCTGTCCCGATCGGTCGAGTTCCCGCAGGCTCCGAGCGCAGCGGTGATGGCGAGCAATCCCAGGCAATACCTCCTCGGCCAATGCCCGGTCACGAGATCCCCGCTTGGCGCTGCAACCAGCGGACGTACACAATGATCTGATCCACCTGCTCGGGTGGTAGCCCCTCGATAGGAGCCATGGGACCGAATTGCCAGTGGTGGGCCACTACACCAAGCTGGATTGCCCGGTGAAAAGTCACGTCGGCATGGTGGCTGGGTTCATAGATCTTGTCGACCAGAGGCGGGCCGGTGGTGGATCCGGTCCCATTGACCCCGTGGCACGAAGCGCAGCTGCCGGTGTACATCGTCTCGCCGGCGATGAATTCGAAAGGTGTGGGCCCGGGGTCGATATTCTTGACGGTCGACAATCCCTTGTTGCATGCCAGTGCCCCGGCAAGAACGGTAACCAGGCCGACCGATAATGTACGGCAGAATCTCTTGGTCCATCGCTGTTTTGAGTAAATCGCCATCATCGAAAGATGGGGTCAGGGAATAGGAGATTCAACAAGATGCGCTGTAGTAGGGTAGTATGAGAATTAACCACCTGAACAAAGAGCTGCAGGTTGACGCACTCCAGCACATTGCTTTGACGCTCACTCACAACAAAGGTGGTGGCCATTCAACATCTCAGCGGCCCATCGAAAACCAAACAATATCTGCGACAATGCTTTATGATTTCCGTATCCCTGGTGTGATTCCTGCATAATAAAAAGGGTTACGTCCTCCACCTCCCGAAACGGCGATTAGCTCCGGTTGGCAAGTTGCAAAGCTTGGGGCATTCCAGCCTCCAAGTTACCGAACGAGGATGAAGGCCTTCTCGCGCAGGACTTGTGAAACCAGTACCAATCCTATGGAGGCACCTCATGATCCACCCCCAACTTGACAGGTCTACCATCAGCGCCCTGTTTGCAAGCGGGGCCATCGTCCTCGTCGCTGCAGCCTGCAGCAATTCGGATGAAGCAACGCTAGGGCCCGAGCTACAGTCGATCGTACCTACGGGCGCGAGCATGGTCACCGTTGGCCCCTTTGAGGTCTGCAAGGAGTACCGGAACACAGTTGGCCCTCCGGTAACCATTGACTATACCGTAGACTACGAACTCAATCAGGGGAACAACTTCAGCGGGTCCGTGGACCTGGCCGATGGTGAATGCTATACGGTCCATGTGTACGACGATGCTAACTCCAACGTTGGCCTGGAGGAGCAGACCGTCACTGTCACCGAGCAAGTCCCTGCAGGTTTCAACGCCTCGTACCAAATTTCGGAGAACGTACGCGGCGACATAACCGTCGGCTCAGAGACACCGGGCAATTCTGCTTCCGGTATCATGCTTGGCAACCCCGACAATGGCTTTAAGGTCGTATTCTACAACGATGCGGATCCGATCTTAGTGAATGGCCGCATGACCGGTGGCGGTCGGCAGGTCACCATTGGTAATGTCCGTGTTACTCGAGGTCTGACGCTCCACTGCGATAACCTGCTGTCGAACAACCTGGAAATCAACTGGACCGGCGGAAACAAGTGGCACATCGATAAGGAGAGCCTGACCTCGATTGAATGCATCGACGATCCTGCCTTCGATGAGACACCGCCTCGGGCGCCGTTCAACACCTTCATTGCCCAGGCCACCGGGTCGCTCAACGGGGTGGCTGGTTCGATCATCCGCTTCAAGTTCATCGATGACGGTGAACCGGGTAGTACGGATGAAGCCTACATCCAGATCTGGACTCCGCTGGACAACCCCGACAGCGACACCCCGGTACTGGCTGTCGGTGGCGTGCTGACCCGCGGCAATCTGCAGGCCCACTTCGACCAGCCTCACAAGTAGTTCCCGATAACACGGTTTGTGGCTCCTCCCCCGGCTCGGCTGGGGGAGGAGCTTTTTTTTGCGGCAGCAGCAAGTGCGTGTCTAGGGGCGGTGGACCCCCTTCGACATGCTCACCTGAGGTTTCCGCTTCCCGCCGAGGGCCCGTCAGAGCTTTAACTGGTTGTCCCAACACTACTTATAGCCCATGAAGAGGCTTTCACGCCAATCTAATAATTACTACATGCCCATATAGGCATATTACTTCCACACCCAAGCCCGGGGGACATCCATGGAGAACATCGTCATCCTGGGGGCCGGCACCGCCGGCACCATCATGGCAAACCGGCTCGCCCGGCAGAACAAGGCCTCACTGGCCGCGGGCGAGCTGACCATCACCGTCGTGGACCAAGACGGTAAGCACATCTATCAACCCGGTCTCCTGTTCGTGCCGTTCGGCATTTACCAGCCGGAGGAGATCGTCAAGCCACGGGACGCCCAACTTCCCAAGTCGGTCCGGTTCGTGGTGTCGGAAATCGACAAGGTAGACTCGGACCATGATCGAGTACTGCTCATGGACGGGACGGTGTTGCAGTACGACGTGCTCATCGTTGCTACCGGTACCCGCATTGCGCCGGAAGAAACCGAAGGCCTGACCGGTCCCGGTTGGCACGAGAAGACGTTCGACTTCTACACCGTTGAGGGTGCCACCGCCTTGGCGGATGCCTTGTCCAAGTGGGAAGGCGGCCGTCTGGTGATCGACGTGGTAGACATGCCGATCAAGTGTCCGGTGGCACCACTGGAGTTCGCGTTCCTGGCGGATTGGTACTTCACGACGCGAGGAATTCGGGACAAGGTCGACATCACCTATGTGACCCCGTTGCCAGGCGCATTCACCAAACCGACGTGCTCGAAGACGTTGGGGTACTTGCTGAAAGACAAGGGCATCACGCTCCTCACGGAATTCAACGCGGGAGAAGTGGATGGCCCGGGCGGACGTCTGGTGTCGTGGGACGAGCGAGAGGTACCGTTCGACCTACTGGTTACAGTGCCGCTGCACATGGGGTCGGCGTTCGTCGGCCGGAGCCCAGGCTTGGGTGATGATCTGGACTTCGTGCTGACGGACCCGGCCACTCTTCAGGCCAAGGTAAAGGAGAACATCTTTGCGCTAGGAGACGCCTGCAACGTGCCGACGTCGAAAGCGGGCTCAGTAGCTCACTTCCAGGCCGAGGTGCTGTCGGCAAACGTGCAGGCGTATCTCGACGGTCGTCGGGCGTTGCCCGAGCGGTCCGATGGTCACGCCAACTGCTTCATCGAGACCGGGTTCGGCAAGGGCCTGTTGATCGATTTCAATTACGAATACGAACCACTACCGGGTCGTTTCCCGTTTCCTCGGGTAGGGCCGATGCGACTCCTGAAGGAGAGCCGGCTGAATCATCTGGGGAAAATGGCTTTCCGGTGGATCTACTGGAACATGTTGCTCCCAGGTCGGGATCTGCCGGGCGTGACGACTCATTTGGATTTGCGTGGTAAAGAACTCCCGGCTGGCCCCACGGACCGGGCCGCCTGAACGGAAAGGAAAATACTATGACAACCGCAACCATCGCCGGGAAGGACCTAATCGTCGATGATGAGGGTTTCCTGCAGCAGCCCGATCAATGGGACCGTGGCGTGGCCGAGGCCATGGCCGCCGATTTGGAAATGACTTTGACCGACCGCCACTGGCTGGTGATCGATTACATGCGCAACACCTACCTCGAGACCGGGCAGGCGCCGACGATACGCTCGCTGGGCAAGCAGTCAGGCGTCCCGGTGAAAGAGCTGTATCAGCTGTTTCCCAAAGGGCCGGCCAAGTTGGCGGCAAAGTTGGCGGGCATTCCCAAACCTCACGGCTGCATCTAAGACAGGAGTGACACCATGACGGTCGCCAACGCGCCGGACTACGAGAGCGTCATCGATTCTACCACAGAGGAACAGGAAAAGGTGATCCAGAAGGTATCCATCATCGTTTCCAAGGGATCACTCGAAGGGGTGTACCCCGGACTCATCATGGCCAACGGTGCCAGGATGGAAGGCATCGAGGCCAACGTGTTCTTCACCTTCTTCGGGATGGACGCCATCCACAAGAAGCGGTCCGACCACCTGAAGGTGGCCACGGTCGGTAACCCGGGGATGCACATTCCCACCTGGTTGGGTGGCTTCCCCGGGATGAGCGGTATCGCCACGGGTCAGATGAAGAAGAAGATCGAAGAACTCGACATTCCACCGGTCCCTGAGTTTCTGGAACTAATCAGCGATTCAGGTGGAAAGTTGTTTGCCTGCAAGGCTACGGTGGACATGTTCGGCTTGACCAAGGATGATTTCGTAGCACAGGTGGACGACGTCATCACCGTTGGTGACTTCTATGCCATGGCTGCGGGTGGGCACATCATCTTCACGTAGAGAGTACGCAGGGCGCAGTACACAGGAGAAGGAACCAGTCAGTAGTGGTAGGGAGCGGAAGTCCGGGAACTGGTGCGGGGGGCATGGACCTCGTGGCGGTTTCCGGGCTTTCGTGCGGTTAGGAGCCTGGGCCCCCCGGTTGAAACACCTTGGTTGCCCAGTCGCCGCCGATGCGGATCCGGATGCCAGAAACGTCACCCCGGAACCGGTATCCCACGCTGATCCGCGGTATCCGTATGAACCAGATCTTGGGCCGGATGTCGAAGAA
>CAXMUQ010000027.1:0-5995 GCA_964196605.1 uncultured Acidimicrobiia bacterium | reverse complement strand
GGTGTAGGACACCCCCAGTGACCATTCCTGCTCGGCGGTGAGATGGACGTCCTGCCGCACCATCACGCCGGTGGAATCGACCTCGCCCTGGTTGCCGCCGGCCTGCATGCGGGCGTGCTCCTCGGGGGTCATGCTGGTCATGTCGTCTGCCGGTTGTGCTTCAGGCCCGCTGCACGCCGCCGCCAACACCAGGACGGCAACAAGATGCCGGATGTTCATGGGGTACCTCCCGGCGTTTCGCCGATCAAAGCCGTCAGCTCCGCAACTGCCTGGTAGTACTCGGCGCGGAGACTCACGGTTTGTATTTCATATTTGTTGAGGATCAATTCGCTCTCGACCAGCGTCATGTAGTCCACTTCGCCTACCCGATAGGCGGACAACGCCGACTCCACCGAGGCCCGTGCCTGGGGCACGATGCTCTCGCGATACAACTCGGCCAATCTTCTGGCACGCTCGGCCTCGGCACGGATTTCCAGCACCCGGGCCACCGTCTCGTTGTGGAGGTCGCGCGCCCGTGATTCTTCCTTGAGCCGCATCGCCTCCATCTCACGACGGAAGGGCAGGTCGCTCTTGCCGGCCCACAAGGGGATCTCGACTCCAACCATCAAGGTCAGGAAATCCACATATTGAGGACGCTGGCCGTATTCCACTTTGAAAGTGAAGTCGGGATAGAGTTTGCGCCGTGCCGCCCGGTAGCCGGCGTCCGCAGCCGCCACACGCTGGACCGCTGCGGCCAACGCCGGTCGCTGACTCACAGCCTGGTAGGTGAGAGAGTCGGTCGTGGGCAATGCCGGTAACGAAAACGGAAGTTCGAGCGCTCCAATCACCCAATCCGATGGCCGTCCCACCAGCGCGTTGATCCGCGCGGCGAGTGCCACCCGCCGCTGCTCGGCGATGGTGATGTCCTCCGTCATTCTGGCCACACTGATCTGAGCCTGGAGGACATCCTGTTGCACCCCCTCGCCAACCGCATACCTGGTCTCTGCCACTTCACGGAACCCCCGAAGCAATGCCCGTGTGTCGTGCATGATGACGATCGCACGGTCGAGATAAGCTGCCCGGTAGTAGACGGCACTGAGGCGCGCCACCAGTTGTCGCTCGGCCTCGGACGCATCGAGCCAGTCTGCCGTAGCGAGGTGCTCGGCCTTCTCCTGGCTGAACCCTTGATTGCCGGGCCAGGGGAATCGCTGCACCGCCCCGATGACGTTCATCGTCATCTGCTGGTCGGTTCCAAAACCGTCGAGAGGCCGGTTCTTGAGACCGAAAAACAATTCCGGATTGGGCAAGGCCCCACGTTGGGGTACCCGCTCCTGCGCTGCGTCGACCTGTAGCCGGGTCGCCAGCAGCATGGGGTTGTCGAGCCGAGCCTGGTCGATCAGGTCGGCCAGCCGCAGCGTGTCGCCTAGGGTGGCGTCCAGCCGATCCGCGGGCCCGATCAAGGCAGCGTCATATGTAGCCTGGTCGGCCAGGTGCGACGATGGTGTCTGCGCTACCAAGCTGCCAGCGAGCGCGAAGAGCACGAGCATCGTGCTCCCCGCTTGGGGGATACGCATTGAGTTGCCTCCGAATGTCAGGTGATACCACTACCGGAACTGACTAGACGGAGACTCGTGGAGGGGGTTGTGGGGGTTGGTTCTCGATTCCGGACGGTATGGGGCTGTTCGGAACCAGGACGCCGAGGGTGAACGGAATAGTGATCGAAGTGGCGGCACCTTCGGCAGGCTGGCAGGCCAACCCGGCGCCACACGCCGGGGCCACGGCACAGTCAGCGGGCAGACAGTGCGGGCACTCCATGCCGTCATCAGACGCCGCGTGCCACCGTGGGCCATGCTGGTAGGTGACCGTTGATGCTGACCGCATGCCGCTGTGTCCCGGTGCACTCAAGCCGCAATGGGCCGAAGCACTTGCCGTACCAGGGAAGAAGATGATGGATCCAACGAGGACCACGACCCACAGCCATGGGGCACGTCGTTCCTGGTGGCTCCTGGTCCGAAAGTGTGCCATCATGGCTGCGAGTGTATCCTGCCGGCGAGGGCACTGTCAACAGTGGCGGTGAGCTCATCAAACATTCTGCCAATCCCTCGAAGGTGCGGTCGGGTCGTGAACGATCTCACCGGATACGGATGCCGGGAACGCATTAGAGACCGTTCACTCGATTCTCTCACTGCTACCTACTTCCCGTTGAGTGTCGCCAAATAGGCCGTGATGGCCTCGATCTGTTCGGTCGTCAGTCCGAAATTGGGCATCATCGACGTTGCGTTGTCGAACGTCGGGTCCCGCAGCTTCTGGCGCACGAACATGACGCCTTTCTGATCTACGGTGCCGTTCAGCGATGGGCCGACTTGGCCGCCGGCCGCTCCAATGATGTGGCAGCCGAGGCAGGCCTTTTGGGCCACGAGCGTCTCGCCGGTCGGGGCCAAGGCCGGATCGGGTGGCGCGTCGGTCGCCTCGAACACCTGGTCATCGTCAGCCGCTTGCGCCAGCGCCTGAGCCCAAGGATCGGTGTTGGTGGCCTGCAGGAACGCCAGAACGGCGCGGCTTTCCGAGCCGGTGAGATTGGCCCGGGCACGCATATGGTTGACGATGACGGTCCACTGCCGGTCGGTCCTCTCCAGGGGCGACCGGGCATTGTGGCAACTGCCGCAGGTGTTGCCGTAGACCCTGGCTCCCTGCGATACCAAATCGGCGTCCTGGGCAGCTGCAATGGTCGTATAGCAGGTCAAGCTCAACCCGGCGCCGATGAACGCGCGGAGGATACGTTGAAATCTCTGAGTCATGATTCTCTCTCCCTCAAAACCCGAAGGCGAAGTGGATGATGATACGATCGTTGTCGATTTCGACTCCGCTTTCGCGATTGATCTCGTACCCGCCCATGACGGCGACGGAGGGACCGAACCAGTAGTCCAGTCCAAACCCCGCCTGCCACGCGCCCTCATCCCGGGTCGTGCCGTTGAGGTCGCTCTGGAAAATCTGGGTCCAGCGAAACACCGGCTCCCACGAGCTGATCCGGTAGGACGCCTGGGCCCACAGGCCGTCCCGCTTGAACGTACTTATCCCCGTCAATTCCTCGACTTCCTGCCGCGTCTGGATGTACTCGCCCATGACCTCCACGCCGGCCAGCCGTAGCACCGCGGCCACGTTCCAGGTCGTGAAGTCCAGCGTGTTCTGATCGTCGTAGTCGCCGTTGAAGGCGGACACGTTGACCCGCACGAACGGCGGCAGATGGAAATCCACCCTGCCACCGAAAGACTTGTCCGTGTTGTTGTCGCTGGACGAGGCCGGCAGTTCGAGCTCCGGCAGGGGAACCCCTGCGTCATCGGTTGCTGGTCCGTTGGTGGCGTACCCGTTGAAACCGAAACGGGCACGTCCCGACGTCAGGGCCAACTGTCCCGCCACACCGACGTCCGCCAGGATGGGGAGCAACGGCTCGGCTCCAAACTCGGATACGTGGTGGCCATAGAGCGGCGGGGCCGTCGGGAACTTGTTGATCCACGTGGGGTGAAGTTCGGGACCGAAGATGCCGAACGGCAGCAGGAACTTGCCGGCGATGAGAACCACGTTGTCCGTGGCCATGAAATCGACCTGTGCATACTCGAGACCGGTTTCGGTCACGCCCTCCTGCAACGCGAACTCGAACTCCGCCTCGAACAGCACTCGATCCTGAAACTGCCACAGGAACACTGGGCTGACACTGGCGGTGAACGCGTTGGCTTTGTCGCCACCGGTTCGACCCACCCACCCCACGGTACCATACCCGGTAAGCACCACTTCGTTGGTAGGGATGATGCGACCGAGGCTCTGTCCCAGCAGGTCCGGAACGACCACAATGGTAGCCACGGCCAGAAGCAAGCCGAATCGCAGCTTCCGATTAGTGGCCATGACCGCCTCCATTGTCATCCTGACCGCCATCGTCGGGGTCGGGGCCGATCACCGGTACGTGGAACTCGCCCTCTTCCTCTACCCCGGAGACGTCAATCGATACATGGAGTTCGTAGACGCCGGCGGCGCCGAATTGATATTCGGCCTCGAATTCACCCGGCGATTCCTCGACCACCGCCAGGTCGCTCTCGACACCAGCGAGATCGTGCACGGCCACGCCGAGGTCCAGGCCACCGACGGCCGGCCCACGCGATCCATCCGCCTGCAGCTGGAAAGTGTAGACGTGCAAATGGGCGGCCTGGCCCTCACCGATAGGTGCCGGTGAGGTTTCCAGCTCGACCCAGTAGGGTCCGATCACCTGGTGGTGACGAGCGACGTCGACTTCCGTTTCGCCCATCTCCCTCTGCAGATGATGGCCCTCGGGAACCCCCATCACGTGGAGGTGGTGCTCGCCAGGTTCATAGAAGGTTACGTGCGCCACGTATTCGGATCCATCCGGGGACATGGCCACTTCTCGGACGGCTCCCGAGACGGCGGACGTCATCTCCAGAGTGGCTTGACGCATGTCCATTGGGCTACCACTCTCCGTGATCTGCACGTGAACTTCGATCTCTTCGAGCGTTTCCAGCTCAGTCGCGTGGATCTCGAACACGACCTGCGGGTTGAGCAAGTTCAGGGCAACCGGATTGTCTGAGCCCTCACACGCCGTCACCGCGAGCGCGGCGAGCGCGGCCGTCCCCATTCGACCAAAAGACCAACGGGGGTGTCGATGGTCATCATCGACCGTTCTATCTGACCAGAGTCGTTGCATCCGATCCTCCAAGGTGTGCGTTTTACTCACACCCTCGAATGGAGGCAGCAGACGTGCCCATCAGTGGTGAGGACGCCAACGTGTTGCATGGCAGGGTGTTAAGGAAGGCGGGGAGGCTGAGGCGCTCGAGGATTGGTGGGGCAAATGCCCCGAATGCACGAGTTGATGGCGGAACAACGTTCCGAATCACGTCGGAAGTGTGATCGCTGCAGGATGAACTGTGGTTCCTAATCCGGACTTCCGACAAATTTTAAGAGTTCTTCACACTTTGACGCTCGAAGTCCCCCTACAGCGGTCGAATGGCGGCCCGGCATCACTTCCGGACGCCGATACCATCCTGGACGGTGGGTGATTTCCCCCGATCGACTGCGGCATCTGCCCCATCCGATCAGGGATCCTTGGTGTCACCCACGTCACTCATATGGTACTTCTCGATACGATAACGAAGGGTATCCCGGGAGAGAGACAGCAACTGCGCGGCGCGGGTCCGGTTGCCGCGCGTCCGCTCCAACGCTTGGCGCAAGAGGTCCTTCTCCAGCTCTTCGAGGTCTACGCCTGCACCGGGGAGTTGCAGGCCCAGGCCGAGATCGGCCACCCGGGCTCCGGGTCGGAGTTCGTCCGGCAAATGTTCGGACCTGATCTCCGGCTCCTCTTCCAGGATGGTGATGCGTTCCATCACGTTGCGCACTTCACGGACGTTGCCGGGCCAACCATACCGTTCCAGTACAGCTACGGCGTCTCTCGACATGGTCCGTTGAGGCCGCCGCAGACTGGTGGAAAAGTGATCCAAAAAGTGTTGGGCGAGCGGCTCGACGTCCTCGGGTCTGTCCCGCAACGGCGAGATGGCCAGAGGGATCACGTTGAGTCGGTAAAACAGATCGGGGCGGAAGCTCCCGTCTTGGACCGCGTGCTCGAGGTTTCGGTTGGTTGCCGCGATGATGCGAACGTCGACGGAAATATCTCGAACCCCTCCTACTCGCTTGAACGTGCGCGTTTCGAGAAACCGCAGCAACTTGGCCTGGGCGCCGGGCGGCAGGTCCCCGATCTCGTCCAACAGGACGGTGCCTCGGTCGGCCAATTCCAACAATCCCTGCTTGCGCTGACGGGCATCGGTAAAGGCACCCTTCTCGTGTCCGAACAACTCTGATTCCAGCAGCGATTCCGGTAGGGCCGTGCAATTGATCTCCAGGAACGGGAACTTGGCCCGGGCGCCGTGGGCATGAATAGCCTGGGCCACCACCTCCTTGCCGACCCCGCTCTCGCCGCGGATCAACACGGTCGATGAGTCGCTGGTGGAGACCTTGG
>CAXMUQ010000026.1:0-6029 GCA_964196605.1 uncultured Acidimicrobiia bacterium | reverse complement strand
GGTGAGCCGAGTTTGGGGGAGACGGGGGATCGGATCAGGGCCAGGCCGCCGTCGGAAGGGGAACGGTAGGGAGTGCGTGGGGCGTGGGGCGTAGGAGTTGCCGATCTGTGGTCTTCGAAGCTGGGGAAGTCTGTCCTTCCGTCAACAACTAGCGGAAGAGCTCCGGAAGCTCCTCAACCTCGAGGGGCCTGGCCTCCTCTAACAGCCCTCCCCGAAAAGCCGCCTCACCCAACAGCATTTCGGGGATGACACCAGCCTCCCGTAGATCTGCCAAGCCGGTATCTCGGTTTGCCTTGCTCAGTTTTTCCCCGGACGGCTTCAGTACCAAGGGGTGATGCAGGAAGGTGGGTGGATCGGGCCGGCCGATCAGGCGGGCCAAGCGGATCTGCCTTCCGGTGGAAGAGAGAAGATCCTCTCCCCGAATCACCAGATCGACGCCCTGATCCCAATCGTCCACTGTTACGGCAAACTGGTAGGTCCACTGGCCCAGTCGGTCCCGCACCAGGACGTCGCCGCATTGACTAGCGGGCGTCTGTCGCTGGGTTCCCAACAACACATCGGTGAACGTTTCCTCGCCGGATTCCATAATTACGCGAAGGCCCACCTCCTCATCGGGGCCTGGCCGGCGTTCGCGGCAGGTGCCCGGATATCGCGTCTCGGTTCCAGGCTCCGTGGCAATCCCGTCGGCAATGTCGCGGCGGGAGCAGCCGCATGGGTATACCAACCCCCGGTCGCTGAGCCCTTTGATGACCTCGGCGTAGCGGGTACCGCGGTCGCTCTGACGGAAGGGTGATGGACCACTCCGCAACGATTCGATCCGTGGCGTGTCGGGCTCGAGACCGAGCCATTCGAGGTCGTCGAGGATGGCGGATTGGTAGCGGTCGCGGCAACGCCCGCGGTCGTGGTCTTCGATCCGGAGAAGCACCCGGCCGTGGTGGCGGCGGGCCAGTGCCCACACGTAGACGGCGTTGACCAGGTGTCCCAGGTGGAGGAGCCCTGTGGGTGCCGGAGCAAACCGGGTGACCGGCGCGTGGTGGATGGTTGGGGCGATGGGGCCATGGGGCGATGGGTGAGTGGTTTGCTGGTCGAATCCCTGAGGGCCCGGGGCCGTCGTTGCCAGATCACCGCAGCCGATGGCGACTTGGGAATTAGGGCCTGATTCCCAAGTATGCCGACAAAGCGTCAGCAGCGCCAGCCGGGGCGCCAAGGGTTTCACGCCTGCTTCACCCTTTCTTCAGAACCCGGCCAGTATCGTGGAATCGGTGCAAATCGCCCGAGCACCTGCGTGGACCTCTCTCGGGTCCGTGGCCTCTCGCCCGGGCGCTTTTTGAGCGCCAGGGCCGGGTGCGGCCTCGGAGCCGGACCCCGGCGTTTCCAGCCCCCGGGACCAATGGAGGCCCACATGTATTCCTCTTCCCCACAACCCTGGGCCTCAGGCGAGGCGCTCGGTCACCAGCTCGACCGCCGTGGGGTGTCACGCCGGGATTTTCTGGCCTTCTGCCGAGACGTAGCCATCGTGCTCGGGTTGGGGGCCTCCGCTGCTCCAAGGGTAGCGGCTGCCCTCCAGAGCCAGAAACGGCCCAGCGTCATCTGGCTCCAGCTCCAGGAATGCACCGGATGCGTGGAGAGCGTGTTGCGGTCGGGGGAGCCGGGCATCGCAGAATTGATCCTCGATCTGGTTTCCCTGGATTTCAACGACACCCTCATGGCCGCAGCGGGTCACGCCGCTGAGGCTGCCATGCACGAGTCGATGGAGGCGAACCGGGGAGAGTACGTCCTCATCGTCACCGGCTCGATCCCGATGAACGAAGGTGGGATCTACACCGTCATCGGAGGTCGGACGGCCCACGATGTCCTGGTGGAAGCCGCCGACGGAGCAGCGGCCGTTGTCGCCGTCGGCGCCTGCGCCCACTGGGGGAACATCCAGGCGGCCCGTCCCAATCCGACCGGGGCCGTCGGTGTGCGCGACATCATCAAGGACAAGCCGGTCCTGACGGTGGCGGGTTGTCCGCCAATCGGCGATGTCATCACGGCCACCATCGTCCACTACCTGACCTTCGGCAACCTACCTGCGATGGACGCGGAGGGGCGTCCATTGTTCGCCTACGGTGCCCGCATCCACGACCAATGTTCTCGTCGAGCACACTACGACGCGGGCCAGTATGTGGAGACGTTCGACGATGCGGCGGCGCGAAAAGGATGGTGCCTGTACAAGGTCGGCTGCAAGGGTCCGGCGACGTTCGCCCCGTGCCCCATCTTCCAGTGGAACAGCGGCACCAACTGGCCCATCGGCGCCGGCCACCCGTGCCTGGGCTGCACCGAGCCCAATTTCTGGGACACGATGACGCCGTTCTACGACCGGCTCCCGAACGTGGCCGGCTTCGGCGTCGAGCGCCGGGTGGATCTCATCGGCGCGGCCCTGGCCCTGGGGGCCACAGCAGGCGTCGCCGCCCACGCGATCGCTACCTCGGTACATCAGATTCGTAGCCGGAAATCGTTACCGGTGATCGACGACGACGCGGCATCGCCGCCGCCTGAACAAACAGCACCGCGGTCAGATGAAGGAGGGCAGGATGGCTAAGACGCGCGTCGTGGTGGACCCGGTCACCCGTATCGAGGGCCACCTACGAATCGAGGTTCAGGCAGAAAGCGGCAGGATCGCCAACGCCTGGGCAATGTCGACCCAGTTCCGGGGCATCGAGATCATCATGGAAGGGCGGGACCCGCGCGATGCCTGGGCGTTCACCCAGCGAATCTGCGGTGTGTGCACCGTCGTCCACGCAGTGGCCTCGTGCCGGGCGGTAGAGGACGCGCTCGATATCCGCATCCCACCTAACGCCAACTTGATCCGGAACCTGATCCACGGAATGCAGTTCATTCAGGATCACGTGATTCACTTCTACCATCTGCACGCACTCGACTGGGTCGACGTGGTGAGCGCGCTGGATGCCGACCCGCACGACACAGCCAGGATCGCCGCCTCGATCTCTCCCTGGCCGCTCAACTCGGCGACGTACTACGCCGAGGTACAGGACCGATTCAAGACCTTCGTGTCGAGCGGGCAGTTGGGAATCTTCAAAAACGGGTACTGGGGACACCCCGCTTACAAGTTGCCACCAGCGGTCAATCTCCTTGCCGCGGCCCACTATCTCGAGGCACTCGACTGGCAGAAGGACATCATTCGACTGCACACCATCTTCGGCGGCAAGAACCCCCATCCCAATTTCCTGGTGGGTGGCATGGCGTCGGCCATCAACCTCGACGATACCGCGACCATCAATGCTGAGAGCCTGACCGAGATCCGTGCCATGATCCTTCGGGCCAAGCGGTTTGTCGAGCAGGTCTATTGGCCCGACCTCATGGCCATCGCGGGGTATTACAAGGAATGGGCGGCTATCGGTGGCGGGACGCCGAACTATCTGGCGGTGGGTGAATTCCCCGATGGTGATATTCGCGACATCGACACCCTGTACCTACCGCGCGGCATCATTCTCGACAACGACCTGTCGCAAGTACATCCCTACGACCACAACCTGGTGAAGGAGTACATCACCAGTTCCTGGTATGAATACGCCGACGGCGACGGCGCCGGTCTGCACCCGTGGGAAGGAGAAACGAAAGCCAAGTACACCGGTCCACAACCACCGTGGGAATACCTCCAAGACGAGACCAAGTACACCTGGATGAAGGCGCCGCGCTATGAGGGCCGGCCCATGGAAGTAGGGCCGCTGGCGCGCATGCTGGTGGCATACGCATCCGGCCACGAGGACGCACAGCAACTGGTGAACGAGGCGCTCGGGCGCCTCGGGGTAGGACCCGCAGCCCTGTTCTCGACGCTGGGCCGGACAGCGGCACGCGGCATCGAAACGGTGATGCTGGCACGGCGCATGGAGGTGTGGTACGACCGCCTGGTGGAACGCATCAAGTCCGGCGACACCCAGACCTTCGTCTCTGACAAGTGGGAACCGAGTTCGTGGCCCGACCGGGCGCAGGGATATGGCTACCTGGATGCCCCGCGCGGCGCTCTGGGACACTGGGTGCAAATCGAGAACGGTTCAATTTCCCGGTATCAGTGCGTGGTTCCCACCACGTGGAACGCGTCGCCGCGGGACGCCGAAGGGCAACCGGGCCCCTATGAGGCGGCGTTGACGGACAACCATCCCCTGGCCATCCCCGATCAGCCGATCGAGATCCTGCGCACCATTCATTCATTCGATCCGTGCAACGCCTGCGGGGTGCACGTCCTGGACCCCGAGGGCAACACGGTGACGGAGGTGCGCGTGCAATGACCACCGGACTACGCCCGGCCGATGCTCCGGCCCGGGTACGCCGCACCAAGCACTTTCCCGGCCTGCAGGAGCTCTGCTGCGACTACCGGTGGATCTATCTGTGGGGCCTCCCACTAAGGGCGATGCACTGGATCGCGGCCGGAGCGATCGTAGTGCTCGTGGTCACCGGCCTGTTCGTCGGGCGACCCTACTTCATGGCCGGTGAGACCGAAACCACACCATTCGTCATGGGGTGGATGCGATTCCTCCACCTGGCCTCGGCCGGGGCACTGATCGCCACGGGCATCGTTCGCGCCTACACGCTGTTCGTTGGCAATCGCTATGAGCGGTGGAAAGCCCTGTTTCCCTGGCGGCTCCGCGACTGGAAGAATGCCGGATTGGTGTTCTACAAGTACCTGTTCATCTTCCCCGAACGGGCACCGCATTTCCTGGGACACAACCCGCTCCAGCAAATCAGCTACACGGCCCTGTACGGGCTGGTGTTGCTGCAGATCGTCACCGGGTTCGCCATGTACGGTCAATCGAATCCCGGGGGCCTGTTCTTCAACATGTTCGGCTGGGTGGCCCCGCTGTTCGGCGGCATCCAGATCGTTCGGTTCTTCCATCACGTGGCCACATGGGTATTCGTCATTTTTATCCCGGTCCACATCTACCTGACGGTGCGAGCCGACGCCCTCCACCGCGAGGGCCGAGTGTCCTCCATGATCAGCGGCGGCCGGTTCGTGCGCGACGACCAGGAGTACGTCGATGAGTGAGGCCACACAGTCCACCGTGGTGCTTGGCCTGGGCAATCCCCTCATGGCCGATGACGGCGTGGGTATCGCCGCCCTGAACCGACTGCGCTCGACGTGGGGGGTTCCCCCCGAGGTCCGCCTCGAGGACGGCGGCACCTGGGGCATGACCCTGCTGCCGCTGATCGAGGCCGCCGACAAACTCCTGCTGCTCGACGCCATCAGGCTGCACCAGCTGCCGGGCACGCTCCATCGACTGGGGTGGGACGACCTCCCCCGCTACCTGGCGCACAAACTCTCACCCCACCAGATCGACCTCAAGGAAGTACTGGCCTTGTGCGAGTTGCGCGGCTCGATCCCCGGCGAGGTCGTGGCACTGGGCATCGAGCCCGCCAGGATCGAGTTGGACGTCGAGTTGAGTCCCGAGGTGGAACGGGGGATACCGCGACTGGTGCGCTCGGCTGTCGCGGTCCTCGAGGATTGGCGCCATCACTGTGTACCGCGATCGCAGGGTGCCTATGCATGAGCTGAGCATCGCCTTCGAGGTGTGTCGCATGGCGGAAGCCCAGGTTGGGCGCGACGCGGTGGCGCAAGTCGTTACCGTGGCCCTGGAGGTGGGTGACGACGCAGGAGTGGAGGTAAGCAATCTGCAGTTCTGCCTCGAAGCGTTGCTCACCGAACCACCGTTCAGCAACGCCCAGCCGGTGATTCACACGTGCCGGGGAGACGCCCTGCGCCTGACCGCTCTGGAGGTGGACGATGACCGTCCGGACAATTGACGTTCGCGAAAAAATCATGGCCAAGAACGACGAGCTGGCAGCCGTCGTCCGACGCCGCTTGCGGCACACCGGCGTGACGGCGTTGAACCTGGTGTCGTCGCCCGGCTCGGGAAAGACCTCGCTCCTGGAGCGTACGCTCGACGCACTACAGGACGACATTCCCATCGGTATCATCGCGGGAGACGTGCAGACGCAGAACGACGCCGACCGGTTGTCGGTCTATACCCACC
>CAXMUQ010000025.1:0-4788 GCA_964196605.1 uncultured Acidimicrobiia bacterium | reverse complement strand
TGGCCCCGGTACTCGAATTCGACCGGCTCGCGCCACTCCGCCCGGTACGCGGCGAGATCCTCGTGGGTGATGAGGCCGCCACCGCGCTCCATCTCCTCCACCAACAGATCTGCCACCCACCCACTGTAGAATCCGTCGGCTCCGTGATCGCTGATGGTTTGCAGGGTGCGCCCCAGGTCGGGTTGGCTCCACACCGTTCCCTCCACAGGGGCCTGTCCGCCCGGCAGGAAGGCTTTTCGCGATGCCGGGAAGATGTAGAGCCGTGCCCGGTGGTTGTCGATCGATCGCTGACGGTACTCGTCGACCAGAAAGCCGTCACGCGCCAACTCGATGGCGGCCGCCATGACTTCCTGGCGGGACAACAGGCCGAAGCGAGCGTGGGCTTCCAACATTCCGGCCACAGAACCAGGCACCCCGACGGAAAGGTGCCCGGTCCAACTGAGAGCAGTCGGGTCGCCGTCGATGTCGATGTACATGTCGCGCGTGGCCGCTGCCGGCGCCATCTCCCGGTAGTCTATGGCCGATACGCTGTCATCCATCCGAATGGTCATGAACCCACCGCCCCCGAGGTTCCCCGCCTCCGGATGGACCACAGCCAGGGCGAACCCGACCGCCACAGCTGCGTCGACCGCGTTGCCGCCTTGTTGCAGGATGTCCCGGCCTACCGCGCTCGCCAGAGGGCTACCGGAGACGACCATGGCGCTGGGGGCATCGGTCACTATAGACTCGCCTGCCAAAGGCCATTCCGGATCGATGCCGCTCTCGGGGCCGGAGCAGGCTGAGCCGAGCACTCCGATGGACAGACAGGCTATGATGAAAGGGCGGATCACGTACACCTCGGTTGGGAGAGGATGTGGTGGGCGGAGTTGCCCACGAGTCCGAACGCTGTCTAATTTAGCCCATCCACCCCACCCGCAACCACACGACAGCGAGTTCCATGTCCCGATCGTTTCAGGATCCCCGGCTCACTGAACAGCGGAACCCGGATAGTTCTGCCATAGATACGGCCTCACCATTGGGCATAGTGGACCTCATCTGTGCCGAGGACGCCTCCGTTCCCGCCGCCGTGGCCGGCGCCCGCAGCGAGATGGCGCAAGCAATCGAACTCATCGAAGCAGCCTTTCGTGCGGGAGGACGGCTGGTATATGTCGGGGCGGGGACCAGTGGCCGGCTTGGCGTGCTCGACGCGACCGAATGTCCACCGACGTTCCGGTCGGAGCCCCAAATGGTCGTGGGCGTGATCGCCGGAGGTTACGACGCTCTGGTCCGGTCCGCAGAAGGCGCCGAGGACGATCGCGCCGCTGGTGCGGCCGCGATGGACGAACTGGCCATCGGCAAGCACGACGTCGTGGTGGGTATCGCAGCCAGTGGTTCTACCCCTTACGTCCAAGCCGCTCTTCAGCACGCGCGTCGGTTGGGAGCACGAACGGTCAGCGTGTCGTGTTCAGATCCTGTTGCCGAACTGCGTGACGAATCGGATATCGTCATCTACGTTCCCGTCGGTCCTGAAGTCGTGACGGGATCCACCCGGATGAAAGCGGGTACCGCTACCAAGTTGGTGCTGAACACACTCAGTACCGGCGCCATGATCCGCATTGGTAAGGTGTACGGCAACCTGATGGTCGATCTACAGGCGTGGAGCGACAAGCTTGTGGACCGCGGAGAGCGGATCGTCATGGAAGCCGCCGCCGTCGACCGGGCACGCGCCCGCCAGGCCATCGAGGACGCAGGCGGGGCTGTAAAGGCGGCCATCGTAATGGTGAAACGGTCGGTCGACCGGGATGCCGCCGAATCGTTGTTGGCGGAACACGACGGCAGGCTCCGTCCCATACTGGGTGACCCTCCTCCCGTGGTTTCGCGTGACTGAACGCGCCACAACCGGCGTCGGTCTAATGTCGGGCACTTCACTCGACGGCATGGACGCAGCCCTGGTCCGCTTCACCGGGCCGACCGACGTCGAGTTGCTGGCATTTGCCTCGTGCGTCTACGACAGTGGCACGCGCCGGTCACTCGAAGAGGCCATCACCAGCCACACCGCCGCCGACCTCGCTAGGCTACACGCCCAATTGGGTCATCTGGCACTCGCTGCCTGCCAGCAAGTACTCGATTCCGGCGGTCACAATCCGACTCAACTCGATTTCATAAGCTTTCCGGGCCACACAGTATGGCACGAGCCACCGACCGTTAGCTGGCAGCTAGGGGATCCCGCCATCCTGGCGGAGACATTTGGCACACGCGTAGTCCACGATTTCCGCGCCCGGGACATAGCGGCGGGAGGCGAAGGGGCACCCCTGGTACCTATGGCCGACGTGCTGCTGTTCGGACACAAGAAACACTCCCGTGTCCTGCTCAACATCGGCGGGATGGCCAACCTGACCTACGTGCGTCGTGCGGCCAATGAGGATGGCGTCGTGGCGTTCGACGCGGGGCCGGGGATGGCGCTGATCGATGCGCTGGCCCGTGAGGTCGACTCGGACTTGTCGTTTGATCAAGACGCCGTAGTCTCGTCGCAAGGCAAACCCGATCAGCGTGTGGTCGACGATTTTCTTGCCCACGAGTTTTTCAGCCGCAGTCCTCCCAAGAGTACCGGGCGCGAGCGCTTCGGTGCGGCGGCCGCCCGCGACATCGCCGACCGCGTCCCCGGTCCGGATGGAGTGGCGACCGCGGTGGCAATCACCGTCGAGAGCATCGCCCGTGCAATCGAGCGGTGGGTGCCCGCACCGCTCCCCGAAGTGGTGGTGTCTGGTGGAGGTCGGCGCCATCCCGGAATACTCCGCGGAATCGAGGCCCGGCTCGCCTCCGGCGGCACGGAAGTGCGGCTGTTCGATGACCTGTTCTTCGACGGTGACGCCAAGGAAGCGGTTGCCTTTGCGCTGCTTGGCTATCTCACAGTGCACGGCCAACCCGGAAATCTCCCGGCTGCCACCGGCGCACGCTCGGCCAGGGTCCTGGGGTCGATCACGCCGCCGTGATTCCGGCTCGACTCCTACTCCCGGCGCTACGCTGGGCGGCCGACAGTGGGTTTGCCCACTTGGAGCGGGATGCCAAGCGGGCACTCGACCTGGGTGTCGGTGGCTTCATCATCTTCGGGGGCCCGGCCTCGGTAGTGCGTCATCTGACCGACGACCTCACTAGCTACGCCGGCCGGCCTCTGGTGTTTGCCGCCGATCTCGAGCGTGGGGCCGGCCAGCAGTTTAGCGGACTCACCGAAATTCCACCGCCCGCCGCGCTGGGATCCCTAGGAGATCGGGACGCCGTTCGGCATGCGGGTTACGTCACCGCCACCGATGCCCGGTCGGTCGGCATCAACCTGGTCCTGGCGCCCGTGGCCGACCTCGACTTGGAACCAGCCAACCCCATCGTCCAGAGTCGCGCCTTCGCAGCGGACCCCGATCGAGTGGCCGACTCCGTGGCCGCTTGGGTCGGCGGTTGCCAGGAAGGCGGATGCTGGGCCTCCGTGAAACACTTTCCAGGGCACGGGCGGACCACGGTCGATTCGCACGCGGTGCTGCCGGTGGTCAACGCCTCGGCAGAGGTACTCGAAAGGACCGATCTGGCGCCGTTCCGTGCGGCGGTCGAAGGCGGCGTTGCCACGGTCATGACCGCACACGTGCAATACCCGGCGCTCGACCCGGCTCACGCCGCAACGTACTCATCCGCCATCCTGGACTATCTGCGGGGCACAATCGGTTTCGACGGCGCCGTGCTTACCGACGCTCTCATTATGGCCGGCGCCAAACAGGCTGGAGGGGCAGGGGACGGCGCGGTAGCGGCCATCGCCGCCGGCATCGACCTGCTGCTGTACCCCGAAGCAGTCGAAGAAATCGTGGCCGCGCTGGAGCATGCTCTGCGGGAGGGGATTGTACCCGAAGAACGGTTCGCCTCGGCTTTGCGCCGCTACCAGAGGTTGCTCGACGATCTCCCTGGCGCCGTTTCAGTCGTCGAGGACGCCAAGTCATGGTCCGAAACGGTCGCCGATAGCTTGTTGAAGGATGGCTTGGTACGCGGGAGCGACTCGAGGGTGAGCGAGCTGAACGGTTGCCTAGTCATCGATGACGATCTCGGCGGCCCGTTTCCTCTTGGCCCCACGGACTTGATACCGCGGTCGTTTGCGGGAGCGACGGGAGCCGCAGATGCCGGGCGGCTGGTGTTGCTGTTCGCCGAGCCACGCGGTTGGAAGGAGCGCGTCGGGTTGAGCGATGGTTCGTTGCTGATCCTGCACGAGGCTCTTTCGCGAGCGGGGTTGGTGGTCGTGTTCGGACATCCCAGAATTGCCGAGGAAGTTCCCGGTGACGTGCCGCTACTACTGGCGTGGCATCGCCAGCCGCTGATGCAGCAGGCGGTCGTGCGCTGGCTCGGGGCGCGGGGTCGATGAGCAGACTCGACTGGGTCATCGTTGCGGTCTACCTGGCAGGAACGCTGGGTCTGGGTTTGGTGTTGGCGCGCAAGGGCGCCAAGAGCATCACAGATTTCTTCGTTGGTGGCCGAGCCATCCCGTGGTGGCTGGCCGCGACCTCCATGGCCGCCACCACGTTCAACGTGGATACGCCGCTCTACGTGGCCGGCCGAGTGGCACGTTACGGCGTGGCCGGCAACTGGGAGTGGTGGTCTTTTGCCATGGCCCACGTGCTGTTCGCCGTAGTGCTCGCCAAGCTGTGGCGCCGGTCAGGTGTGCTGACCGACATGGAGTTGACCGAGCTGCGCTACGGCGGAACGCCGGCTGCCGCCCTGCGTGCCACTCGCGCATTCCTGTTTGCGGTACCCATCAACTGCATCAGCATCGGCTAC
>CAXMUQ010000024.1:0-4452 GCA_964196605.1 uncultured Acidimicrobiia bacterium | reverse complement strand
AGGAAGGCCATGACCCGGAACAGCACCTCATCGAAGCGGGGCGCCAGCACGTCCGGTACCCCGTAGAGTGCCACCGAGAGGAGCGGGAAGATGACCACCGTAAACGCCGCACCGATGGCTCCCCACAGATGTTGCCGTGGTGTGAGCGGGACCAGCGTGGCGAATAGCACCATCCAGACCGCGACCCAGGGAACTTCACCTGCGCCCAGGAACCACGGCGGCCGGTGAGAAATTTCCAACCAGGCCAAGCCTGCCGTGGCAACGCGGTCCTGCCATCCCAGTAGGCCCGAGCTTAGTTCGATGGCCAGAAACCATTCGAACACCAGGGCGATGCGGGGGAACCAGTGGCGCGGTAGGCGCGCCCAGTAGCAAAGGGCTAGGACGACTGCGGCGCCCAGCAGAGCTAGGGCGGTCCCGATCAGGTCGGCTCGCGTTATCTCAATGCGGCCGCGTGCCAGGAAATGGATGGCGATGAGTACCGCCAGGGTGAACACCGAGACGCCCACCCCGAGGGCGGCGATCCACCCGAGACGGCGATACGCGTCGTCGACGGAGTCACTGGTGCCGGACGGGGAATTGAGGTGAACCCGGCCGCTCCCGGTCTCACCTGTTTCAGGGAGGATCACGGTCTCGTCGGTGGAAATCAGTTGGGTCGGATCAGTTGGTGATGTCATCGGCTCTGGAGCATGTCGGTTGTCGATAGGCGTCCGGTCACGCCGGCGTTGCCGCGGTTCGATTCTTGGACACGGCTCGCCCCACGACCAATCCGAGGACGAACGGCGCCACCAGGATGACGATGCCGAGAATGATGCCGATCCAAATGAGTCCGCGAATCGCGTTCACCGATTGATCGATACGTGCTTGGGTCAGAGTGTCGATCGTAGCCATCACCGCGATGCGCTCTTGCTGGACCGCCGCCAGCACGACCGCTATCTCGTAGTCGACGTCGCTCATCGCGGCCAGTCGGATCACGTCTACCGAATCCAGGGCCTCGGCGATGAGTAGGCGCGCGTCCATCCTGACAGTCGCCAGCAACGAGTCGATCAGGGGGGAGCCTGTCTCGGCGATTTCCACCACACGGCCAAGGGAAGCGGAGATGGAAACTACGGAATCGAGCGCCAACCGGAGACCTTCGTTCCTGGCCACGATGTCTTCCAGGAACACCTCTCCTTCCCAGCGCATCTGGTCGGGGAGGAGGGCGTAGTAGATCGCGATGCGGTCGGACAAATTCGATATTCGCTCAGCCATCACCCCCATGGCCCCGGCGGCGCCCATCCCCTGTGACTGGTAAATGGTAGAGAGGGTGTCCGCCATCCAGGGCCGTTGCCTGATCTCACCGGTGATGGGATGGGCGTTGGCCCAGTTGGTGATGATGCTGTCGGCTCTGACCGTGGTGGTGTCCGTCACCAGTCTAAGCGCCCGACTCCGCAGCACTGGGGGAAACTGTTCCAAGGTGGCGACTAGTTGGTCTTGCCATTGCCCGAAGTCGTTGCGGCCAGGTCCGTCACGGTAGTAGTTGACCAGTTGCACTGTGAATGCCCACAGGTCGAGGATGCTGACCAACGGGTCGTGGTAGGACACGATGACCTGGCTGGTAGAGATGGCCTCCATCTTGAACTTGAGTGCCCGTCGCCTGATAACCGGGTCATCGGTCTCCTCGATGATCTTGTTGGCAATTGTCCGGATGGCTCCGCTGAACCCGAGTACGTTGCCGTACACTTGTGTACGGATTTGGTCGTTCGAGGCGTTAACGTTCGAGGAAGTGGAAGCAAGTCCGGACTGCCGGGGAATCACGGTACAGCCGGTCAGCTCCAGGACGACGACCCCAATGAGGGTGAGCGTGATCGCTCGACGGCACTGCGCGGTGATGGTTGGCATGATCGATAGCGGGTTGAGGGCAGAAGACTGCTGCATGTCGTGATTCGCGTGGGTTGGAGTGGTGGACGGCTGACTCGCGGTGCGACTACCTTGTACCTATCACGGGCTCACGAGCCCGCTCCTCCCAACTGTGTCCTCATTTAGCGAACCTGGCAATGGCTGAGCTGACCTGGCGAGAGCAGGCCTTTCGAATCTTGGTGGGCGCAGCCGCGCTCACCGTGCTCATCGCCGGTATGCGGACCGCCTCGTCGCTGCTGGTGCAGATTCTCCTGGCCACGCTGCTGGCCATTCTTGGAGCGGGACCGACGGCGGTACTCAAACGGCGCGGCGTGCCCACCGGGATCGCAGTGCTGCTGGTCATCTCAGGGTTCGTGGCCATCGGCGTGGTCGTGGGCAGCCTGATCGGCACATCCTTGGCGGGTTTCACCCGGGCCATTCCGGCCTACGAATCCAGGCTCAACGCGCAGTTGGTGGCGGCCCTCTCCTGGCTTGGTGAACGCGGGATGGACGTGCCCCAGGGCGGTATCAAGGATTTCTTCAACGCCGGCGCCATGTTGACGGCCATCGGCCAGGTCATGGTTGGTCTGCGCGGCTTGGTGACCAACGGGGCCGTGGTCCTACTCCTGGTCGTGTTCATGCTGTTGGAAGCATCCACCTTTCCCGACAAGCTGCGCGCCGCCTGGGGAGAAGATTCGGGGGCCTTGACCGGTTTTGAACGGTTCAGCGATTCCGTCAAGCGCTATTTGATCATCAAGTCGATCATGAGCGCTGCCACCGGGATCAGCGTCATGCTGCTGTTGGTGGTTGCTGGGGTTGATTTCCCCGTCTTGTGGGGTTTCCTGGCCTTTTTCCTGAACTTCATTCCCAACATCGGCTCCGTCATTGCAGCCATCCCGCCTGTCTTGCTGGCACTGGTCCAGTTTGGTCTGGGCCGGGCGCTGGTGGTGGCCATCGGATTCCTCGTCGTCAACGTTTCCTGGAGCAATCTGATCGAGCCCCGGGTGATGGGTCGGGGTGTAGGGCTGTCGCCGCTGGTCATCTTCCTCTCCCTGATTTTCTGGGCCTGGGTACTGGGACCGGTCGGCATGGTGTTGTCGGTGCCGCTGACGATGATTCTCAAGATCGCGTTCGAAAGCAGTCCTCACACTCGACGGCTGGCCATTCTTTTGGGACCGCGCGTTACTCCCGATACGGTCCACCTCCATGAGGCTGAACCGATATCGTCCTAGGGATTCCGGTTCTGTTGACCGTCTCTGGCTATCCCGTCATATTGACGGCTCTCGTCGGCACGGGCCGACGATCCAGCCAAGGAGTCCAACGATGTCGTTCACGCTTCCCGATCTGCCATACGCATACGACGCTCTCGAGCCGCACATCGACGAGCAGACCATGAAGATCCACCACGACAAACATCACGCGGCTTACGTGGCCAAGCTCAACGCCGCACTCGATGGCAACGCCGACCTCGAGAGCCGCAGCATCGAAGACCTGCTCGGCAATCTCGACCAGGTCCCTGAGGACATTCGGACGGCGGTACGCAACAACGGCGGGGGCCACTACAATCACACGTTGTTCTGGGAGATCATGGCTCCCGGCGGACCGCGCGGGACTTTCGAAGAGATCGGAGCCGCAGTCGACTCGCTGGTAGGTGGGTTTAAGGGGTTCGTGAAACTGGTGCAGACCTTCGGCAGCTTCGAGGCGTTCCAGGAGCAGTTCAATGCGGCCGGCGCTGGCCGCTTCGGTAGTGGCTGGGCCTGGCTGACGGTCGACACCGCCGGGACGTTGGCCGTCGAATCGACCCCCAATCAGGACACGCCGATCATGGATGGCCGGACCCCAATCCTCGGTTGCGACGTGTGGGAACACGCCTATTATCTCAAGTATCAGAACCGGCGGCCGGACTATCTCCAGGCCTGGTGGAACGTGGTCAACTGGAACGAGGTGGCCAAGCGCTATCAGGCGGCGACCTCCTAGCCCGAGGGATGCTGCTGCCGGCGTTGCAGGGGCGTTAAGGTGCCCGGTGTGGATGCTCTGGTCCGGGGTGTCCTCTACTGCAAGATCAGCTATCCGCACTTTGGCACCGGCCAATCTACCCGAAGGAGTACTTCATGCGCGTCATCAGAGGTTCTGTGCTCATCGCTGCTCTCGCAGTCACTGTCGGCGTGACCACCGGTGCGGCCCAGGACCGAGGCGGGTTCTTTTTCGGGATTGGGGCCGGCTACGGCTCCAACTGGATATCTTGTAGCGAACCCGCGGCCACGTGCTCCTCGAACACCCAGGCCAACGGGTTTGCCGGCTTCTTCAAGATAGGCGCCCACCTCAATGAGAAGTTTGGAGTGGCCTTCGAAACCAACGGCTGGTTCGGGTCGGTAGCATCCAGCGACCTGTGGCAGAGCAACTGGTCGGGAGTCGTCTACTTCTATCCCGGCGGAGGTAATCTCATGCTGAGGGGGGGGCTGGGACTCGCCACCGCGGAATGCAGCTTTCCCGTGGGATTCACCAGTGTATTCAGCACCGAGACCGGTTTCGGGGCGACGGTTGGCGTTGGCTACGACTTCCCCGTCGGGTTTGTGG
>CAXMUQ010000023.1:0-17694 GCA_964196605.1 uncultured Acidimicrobiia bacterium | reverse complement strand
GTGGTTCGGGGTTGGTCCCTACCGACCGTGGATGAAACCGGCGTACTGGCTGACCGATTGGTTCTTGAATCCGATCCGTCGATTCCTGCCAGCAATGGGAATGATCGACTTCAGCCCACTGGTCGCCTGGGTGCTGCTGATGGTCCTGCGAGGCTTTATCCTCGGCTTCATTGTCTAGCAGGCGGCGGCTGGCTCTTTCCATCAATCCATGCCCACCAAGGCGTGCCTCCCAACTGACATCCTTGTTGGATCTAGTCTCCGCACAAACACGTTGCGGCGCCGTGGAAAGTCGTTACTATGCGGTCACAATCCGGGGTACGTGGTGATTTGTTCGCGATTGCGGCCACGTTAAACAACCGCTAAACCGCCCTGCCCCGGAGCGAGTCGACTCTGGGGCTTTTGGTATTCTGGAAGCAAGGAAGCGGGACTATGACCCATCGTAAAGCCGCCCCATCAAACGAGGGCATGAGTGATCGCGGACGCCTGCTCCAGCAGCTGCTCGAGCAGCGCATTCTGGTACTCGACGGCGCCATGGGTACCATGATCCAGCGGCACGGACTCGATGAAGCCGGTTACCGGGGAGAGCGGTTCACCGATTGGCCCCACGACCTCCGTGGAAACAACGACCTCCTGTCGCTGACCCAACCCCACTTGGTCCGGGAAATCCACTCGGCGTTTCTGGACGCCGGCGCGGACATCATCGAGACCAATTCGTTCAATTCGACATCGATCTCCATGGCCGACTACCACATGGAGGACCTGGTCTACGAACTGAACGTGGAGTCGGCAACGCTCGCCCGGGAGACAGCGGACGCCGCGGCAACTCCGAACAAGCCACGTTTCGTCGCCGGGGTCCTCGGACCCACCAACCGTACCGGCTCCATGTCTCCCGACGTCAACGACCCAGGATTTCGCAACGTGACCCTGGTGGACCTGGCGACAGCCTATGACGAGGCGGCGCGTGGCCTGATCGAAGGCGGGGTGGACATCCTCCTCATCGAGACGGTGTTCGACACCCTCAACGCCAAGGCCGCCATTTTCGCCCTTGAGGGAATCTTCGAGGAAACCGGCCAGCGGCTCCCGGTGTGGATCTCGGGAACCATCACCGACGCTTCGGGTCGCACGCTTTCCGGCCAGACGGTGGAGGCCTTCTGGAATTCGGTGGCCCACGCCAACCCGATGATTGCGGGCCTCAACTGCGCCCTTGGTCCGGCCACCCTCGCCCCCTACGTCAGGGACCTGGCCAGAAGTACGCCCACGTTCGTTTCCACCCACCCCAACGCCGGACTTCCCAACGAATTGGGCGGATACGACGAAACTCCGGAGTCGATGGCTCAGGTGCTCGGCGAGTTGGCCCAGCAAGGTGTGCTGAACGTGGTCGGCGGATGCTGTGGCACTACTCCACAGCACATCGAAGCCTTCGCCGAGGCGGTGCGCGACGTTGCTCCTCGCGTACCGCCAACGCTCCCCAGCGCAACCCGCTTGAGCGGACTGGAACCGCTGACGATCGACTCGTCCAGCCTGTTCGTCAACGTTGGTGAGCGCACCAACGTGACCGGCTCGCGGCGATTCGCCCGGCTGGTGCTCGAGGGCGATTACGAGGCGGCTGTCGATGTGGCCCGTCAGCAGGTGAACAACGGGGCGCAGATGATCGACGTCAACATGGACGAGGGGATGTTGGACTCCGAGGAGGCCATGGGCAAGTTCCTCCGGTTGATCGCAGCCGAGCCGGACATTGCCCGGGTACCGGTGGTGATCGACTCTTCCAAGTGGTCTGTGATCGAAGCGGGGTTGCAGTGCGTCCAGGGTAAAGGAATCGTCAACTCGATCAGCCTTAAGGAGGGGGAAGAGGCTTTCTTGGAACAGGCCCGCCGGGTGCATCGTTACGGTGCCGCCGTCATCGTGATGGCCTTCGACGAAGAAGGGCAGGCCGGGGAAGTCGACCGTAAGGTGGCAATTTGCCGGCGCGTCTACCGGTTGCTGACAGAGCAGGTCGGCTTTGCGCCGGAAGACATCATCTTCGACCCCAACATCTTTGCGATCGCCACGGGCATCGAAGAACACAACGATTACGGCGTGGCCTACATCGAAGCCGTCCGTCAAATCAAGGAGGCATGCCCCGGCGCGTTGGTGAGTGGCGGAGTGTCGAACCTGTCGTTCTCGTTCCGCGGCAACGAAGGTATCCGGCGCGCCATGCACGCCGTGTTCTTGTACTACGCCATCGAAGCCGGCATGGACATGGGCATCGTCAACGCCGGCCAACTGGCGGTGTTTTCCGAGATCGAGCCCGAGCTTCGGGAGCTGGTTGAGGACATCATCCTCAATCGACGGCCCGACGCCACCGAACGACTGCTGGCAGTGGCAGACACCGTTCAGGACGTGGGGGAGCAGACACAGAAGACCCTCGAGTGGCGCAATGAATCGGTTGAGGACCGTCTTGCCTACGCCCTAGTCAACGGGGTGACCGAGTACATCATCGATGACACTGAAGAGGCGCGCCAGAAGGCAGACCGGCCCATCGAGGTAATCGAAGGAGCCCTCATGGACGGGATGAACACCGTCGGCGACCTGTTCGGGGCCGGAAAGATGTTCTTGCCGCAGGTTGTAAAGAGTGCCCGGGTCATGAAGAAGGCCGTAGCCTATTTGCAACCCTACCTGGAGGCCGACCGGACAGCGGCCTCACCCACGACCAACGGTCGTATCCTGATGGCCACGGTAAAGGGCGACGTACACGACATCGGAAAAAACATCGTTGGCGTCGTGTTGCAGTGCAACAACTACGAGGTGATCGACCTCGGCGTCATGACTCCCTCTGCCAAGATCCTCGAGACGGCCAGGAAGGAAGCCGTCGACATAATCGGTCTCAGCGGACTGATCACCCCGTCGCTGGACGAAATGGTGTACGTCGCCAGCGAGATGGAGCGTGAAGGCCTGCACGTGCCTCTGCTAATAGGCGGCGCCACCACCTCCCGCATTCATACAGCCGTAAAAATCGAACAGCAATACAGCGGCCCTACGGTGCACGTGCACGATGCATCGAGGGCGGTGGGCGTCGTCGCCAAACTCCTCGGTGACGCTAGCCGGGACGGATTCGTTGCCGGGGTGAGGACCGAGTACCAGGAAATCCGGCGCCAGCGAGCGGAACATCGCGGCGCTCGTGGCAGCCTGTCATTGGAGGACGCTCGTTCACGCGCGCCAAGGCTGGAGTGGCAGGACGTCGACTCCCCCCAACCGCAGTTCCTGGGCGTGCGCCAATTCGAAGATTACCCGCTAGAGGACCTCCGAGACTCCATTGACTGGACGCCCTTCTTCCACGCTTGGGAAATGAAGGGACGCTACCCCGACCTTCTCGACCACCCCCAACGGGGAGAGGCGGCACGCGACCTCTTCAAGGAAGGGAATCAACTGCTCGACGAGATCATCGCCGACCGACTCATCCAGGCCAGGGCGGTAGTGGGTTTCTTCCCGGCGAACGCCATTGGGGACGACATCGAGGTGTACGATAACGAGTCACGGCAGGACGTTACGGCGGTCATTCACACGCTGCGGCAGCAGATGGCCAAGAGCGACGGTCGGGCCAATCTGGCACTGGCAGACTTCGTGGCTCCAAAGGAGTCGGGCGTGGCCGACCATGTGGGAGCTTTCGCCGTCACGACTGGGCTGGGAGTGGACGCTCTGGTCAGCCGCTTCGAAAGCGACGGCGATGACTATAGCGCCATCATGGCCAAGGCTCTGGCTGACAGGCTGGCCGAGGCATTGGCGGAGCACCTCCACCAACGGGTCAGGAGCGATTTTTGGGGTTACGCGCCCGACGAAGCACTAACCGCCGCGGCCGTCATCCGGGAAGACTACCAGGGGATCAGACCCGCACCCGGTTACCCGGCCTGTCCCGACCACACAGAGAAACGCACCCTGTTCGACTTGCTGCACGCGGAAACCCGCGCCGGGATTCGACTTACCGAAAGCTTCGCCATGGTACCAGCGGCCTCCGTTTCCGGATACTATTTCTGGCACCCCGAGGCCCGCTATTTCGGCGTGGGCAAGATCGGCCGCGACCAAATCGAGGACTACGCCGCGCGCAAGCGTATCGAGCCCGCAGCCGCTGAGAGGTGGTTGGCCCCGAATCTCGCCTATGAGCCCTAGGCCAACTGCCCTCGTGGCTCCCGCTGCCCCCGCTTCAATCATTGTACCCTCTCGCCCGTGGCGATATACTCCTCGGCTCTGGCCCCTGTCTCCCCGAGGATATCAAGGTGTTGCCCGATGAGTGACGTCACCACCGCCGCCGTCCCCCTGACAAGGCTCTCTGATGAGGAAGAGATGCTTCGCGCGGCGGTACACGACTTTGCCGAAACCGAGATTGCCCCCTACGTCCACGAAATGGACGAGGCCGCGCGATTCCGGCCGGAGATCATCTCGAGTTTCTTCGAGATGGGCCTTATGGGCATCGAGATCCCAGAAAAACGTGGTGGGGCCGGTGGATCCATTTTCATGGCCATGCTGGCCATCGAGGAGTTGGCCCGGGTAGACGGCTCGGCTGCCATATACGTCGACGTCCACAACACGTTGGTAAACAACGCCATCCTCCGCTGGGGCAACGAAGAACAGTTGGCCCGGTACTGTCCCCGTTTGTGCAGCGACATGCTGGGTGCTTTTGCACTGTCCGAGCCGGGAGCCGGCAGCGACGCCTTTGCCCTGACGACGAAGGCGGAAGACAAGGGCGACTTCTGGGAGCTGACTGGCCGCAAGTTCTGGATCACCAACGGCAGCGAAGCGGAATTGTTTATCGTCTTTGCCAACGCGGATTTCGACAAGGGATACAAGGGCATCACTGCCTTCCTGGTCGAGCGGGACTTTGAGGGCTTTTCGGTTGGCAAAAGGGAAAGCAAACTGGGAATCCGCGCCTCGAGTACCACGGAGCTGATCCTGGAGGGGTGCAGGGTTCCCAAGGAAAACGTGTTCGGTCCTGTGGGCCTGGGCTATAAGATCGCCATGGGGACACTCAATGAAGGGCGGATAGGAATCGGCGCCCAGATGGTCGGTGTGTCCCGTGGCGCTCTCGAGGCCGCCACCAAATACACGCAGGAGCGAGTGCAATTCGGCAAGCCAATTGCCGAGTTCCAGGCGGTACAGTTTCAGTTGGCCCAGATGGACACCGAACTCGAGGCGGCCCGGCTCATGGTCTACAACGCTGCCAGAATAAAAGACGCGGGGCAACCATTTCTCCGTGAAGCCGCCATGGCCAAACTTTACAGTTCGCAGGTGGCCGACCGGGTCACCTCACAGTGCGTGGAGCTCTTCGGTGGCTACGGCTACTCGCGGGAGTACCCGGTGGAGAAGTTCTACCGCGACGCGAAGATCGGAACCATCTACGAGGGCACCAGCAACATGCAGCTACAGACCATCGCCAAGCAGTTGCTCCAAGCCTGATGGACCCATCCTGCCAATTTGCATGATCCCCACTCTGGGAACCATATTCGGGAGAGCTAATCCCGCTACTTGTAAAGACTTCCGACGCGGAACGAAGCTTGCTTCAATATCCGTCTTACGGGTTCCAAGAACCGGACCCAAACCATAGGAATAGAGCGACGTGACCAGGCCCCAGCCTTCGAGCCCGCAACACCACCGGACCCGACCGAGCATGTCTCGGGTGGGGTGGTGGCTCGTGGCCGTTGGCCTCCTGGCAACCGCCCCCCTCCAAGGCCAGCAGCTCACGACGGATGAACAAGGCGAACTCACTACCTGGTTCCGCACCGCCAAGAGGTCGGCACCCGGGGCGTGGGGCATCGCCATAGCCGACCAGAGCGGTAACGTACTTTGGGGCATCGAACCCGATGTACCGCTGGTCCCGGCCTCGGCCGTCAAAGTCCTGACCACGGGATTCGCCCGGAGTGAAGTTGGCGGTGGCGCCCGCCGGCCCACCAGGGTCCTGGGACGAGGCCATGTCGACTCCACCAACGGCACGTGGGTGGGCTCCTGGGCTCTCGAACTGAATGGTGATCCTTCACTCGGACGGGGCAAAGAGGGCCCCACCCTCGACCAACTGGCCGTCCAGCTGCAGGCGTTGGGTATCAGGAAACTGGTGGGCAGACTTGATCTAAGAAGCGCAGACGGCGCGGCCGATGCCACCTATCCGGAGACGTGGTCGGCACGCCATCGTGGACGACTGTACGCCCCGCTGGTTGGTGCTCTCACCATCAACGAGAACACCGTGGCCTTTCGGATCAAGCCGGGGAAAGATACGGGATACCCGGCTAGGATCTCATGGGAACGCCCCCGGGGCGTGAGCGCAATCGTTCAAGTAAAGGCCACAACCGTGTCCGGCCGGGCGACTCGACTCCAGGTCAGGTCAGCCGGGAATGGTGGTTGGGTGGTAACTGGTACTATCGGTATCCGGGCTCCGTCCAAGTACCTAGCGGTCGCCACCACCGACCCCGAGGTGGTGCTTACGGTAGCTTGGGCCAGCGCCCTCCGCCGCGCCGGCATCCGGTGGATCTCTCGTAGCAAAGCAGTACCAGACACGGCCGGGTCGGCCACGGTGCTGGCCGAGGTAGTTTCGCCAACCCTCGATTCGCTGGCGGTATACATCAACAAGCGGAGCAACAACATCGGAGCCGAGCTCCTGCTGCGGTGGGCGGCCGGAGACGAGGGGTCCGCCGAACAGCTATCGGACCACGTGCGCCAGGTCAGTGGCCAGCCGGGAGTCCATCTGGTCGACGGTAGTGGCCTGTCGAATGACGACCGAGTCTCGCCCGCGGCGTTCACGGGGTACTTAGCCCGCTTTCCTTCCACCCAGGGTGGCCGGAACTATTCGCAGCTTCTTCCGGCAGCCGGTTCTGGAACGCTCCGGGGATTGCAACGTGGCCTCCCGGCGCGGGGCGTCGTGCGGGCCAAGACCGGAACGTTGCGCAGAGTTTCGACTATCGTCGGGTACCTCGGCCGTCCCGACGGCGTCCTGACCATATCCCTCATGTACAATGGACCGCGGCCGAACGCGGCCCGGCGCGCCCAGTGGCAACTGTTCCGTCAGCTAGGCGCCAACGGCGTGATCGTCCCGGCGGACCTGGGTGAACGCGATCCGATCCAGCTGGGAGCCGAAACCGAACCCGTCGATCCGCAGTTTGAGATCATCATGATGGAACGCGCCTTGAGCGCGACAGTGGCCGCCCCAGACCGTGCTGCTGGGAGATAACTGTCGGCGGTCAACCGTCAGTCGATCGAACACCTTCTAGCCGTTCCGCTGCCCGTTCCAACAAATCCAGTGTTTTGCAGAAGGCGAACCGAACCGTAGTGCGTCCGCGGCTTGGGTCGTGATAGAAACTCGACCCAGGCACCGGCGCCACTCCCACATGGCTAGTAAGCCACTCGGCGAAGTCTTCGTCGGAGCGATCGCTCAACCCACCGAAATCGGCCATGATATAGTAGGCGCCTTGGGGCGGGGTACAGGCAAAACCTGCTGCAATGAGCGCATCGCACATGACATCACGTCGCTGACGATACTCCACCGTAAGTTGATGGTAGAACGTCCGGTCGAGTCCTTCGAGGCCGGCGGCGACAGCGTCCTGCAGTGGGGCGGGCGCCCCTACCGTGAGGAAGTCGTGAACCTTGCGAATGGCATCGGTGGCGGCAGGCGGAGCCACGATGGTGCCGATGCGCCAGCCGGTGATGCTGAACGTCTTGGAATAACCGCTAATGGTGATGGTACGTTCTCTCATGCCGGGGAAGGTGGCGAGCGGCACGTGTTCACCCTCGTAGTATATGTGCTCGTATATCTCGTCGGTGAAAGCGTAGCTGTCGTGTTCACAGCACAACTCGGCGATGGCCGCCAACTCGTCGCGCGTCAACACGCGGCCGGTAGGATTGTTGGGCGTGTTGACGATGATGGCGCGGGTACGTGACGAAAATGCAGCTCGCAGTCGGTCGAGGTCCAACGATCCGCTGATCGGGAGTGGCACGAAAACCGGGCTGGCACCGGACAGGATGGCATCGGGACCATAGTTCTCGTAGAACGGCTCGAACACGATGACCTGGTCGCCCGGGTCCACCAGAGCAAGCATGGCCACAACCATCGCTTCGGTGGCACCGCAGGTCACGGTCACCTCCGAATCGGGGTCGACCGCCATGGCGTACCAGTCGTGATACTTGGCTGCAACCGCCCGCCGCAGCCGCGCGCTTCCCCAAGTGATGGCGTATTGATTCACGTCAGCTCGGATGGCCTCTACCGCGGCATCCTTAAGCAGGGTCGGGGACGGGAAATCCGGGAAGCCTTGTGCCAGGTTGATGGCGTCGTGCTGGTTGGCCAGCCGAGTCATTCCCCGGATGACAGATTCGGTGAACGAATGTGTCCGAGCGGCAGTGTGCATTTTCAGAGGTGGTTCGAGTGACATTAGCGCGTTAATATCCTGACGCCATGACGGGGACACAAGTCTTGGCCTGCGCTACGGCCCCCCGGACAAGTCACCAGCTACCGACTCACCCAACAGCAGGATACCATGGACACTCGATCACTCGCCTTCCTTAAGGCCCTTCTCGACGCGCCGGGTCCGTCTGGGTTCGAAACAGCGCCGGCGCGAGTGTGGCGCGCGCAGGCCGAGGAATTTGCCGACGAGGTCCGCGCGGAGATCAGCGGCAGTTCGCTCGCCACCATCAACGGAACCGGTCGCCCGCGGGTGATGTTCGCGGGTCATATCGATGAAATCGGGTTGATGGTCAGCTACATCGACGACGACGGGTTTCTATACTTCGACCCGATCGGTGGCTGGGATCATCAGGTATTCGTAGGGCAACGGGTGCATCTGCTGGGACGGGACGGCCCCGTCCTCGGAGTCATCGGCAAGAAGGCCGTACATTTAATCGAGCCGGACGAACGAGACAAGGTCAGCAAGGCCAAAGATCTCTGGCTCGACATCGGTGCAACATCCAGGGAGGAGGCCAGCACCCGAATAAGAGTGGGAGACGCCGGGGTGTTGGGATCGACCATCCGGGAACTGCCCAACGGCCGAATCGTCAGCCGCAGCCTGGACAACCGCATCGGCGCCTTCGTGGTGCTCGAGGCTCTTAGGCGGTTGGCCGCCGACCAGCCGGAGGCCAGTGTCACGGCGGTTGCGACCTCGCAGGAAGAGATCGCCTACTCCGGCGGCGGGGCGCTAACATCGGCCACGGCCCTGGAAGCTGACGTGGCGATCGTGGTGGATGTCACCCACGCCACGGATCATCCTGGCATCGAGAAGAAACAGCATGGTGACGTCAAATTGGGCGGTGGGCCAGTACTGTCACGTGGGTCCGCGGTCAATCCGATCGTGTCTGAAATGCTCGCCGAGGCCGCGGAGGCGGAAGGCATTCCCTACACGTTCCAGGCAGCGCCCCGTGTCACAGGAACCGACGCCGACGCCATCTTCACCGCCCGCAGCGGCGTGGCCACAGGACTCGTGTCCGTCCCCAACCGCTACATGCACAGCCCCAACGAGATGGTGGTACTGGAAGACCTCGAACGAGCGGCTGACCTTCTGGCTACGTTCGTCAGGCGAGTGACCCCGGAAACGGATTTCGTTCCACGTTGATCATGTGTCTGTTTCGAAGTCACTGAGTGCATCACTAGCTGCGTTTCGCACGTCGGTGGTTCGATCTGAGGCCAGTTTCTTGAGCGCCGCCAACGCTTCAGGGCGGTCGCACAGCGCCAACCCATGAACAGCAGCCACTCTGATGGTGGTGGGCTTTCGCCCGAAAAAGATCGGCCCGCGCTCCGACGACCGGACCAAGGCCTGCGTTGCCTCTGCGGTCCCAATACGCCCAAGGGCGATGTGCAGTTCGTGGAGCACGTCAGGATGCTGTTCCTCATCGAGCATGAGTGCCACGGTCATGGCCAACCCCCTCGACTTGGCACCGTTCAGCACTTGTGCGACCTGTAGCCTCACGGTCGGCTCCGGATCATGCAGTGCCTGACGCAGTGGCTCAGCTGCTTCGTGGGATCCTATCCGGGCCAATGCCCCGGCTATGGCACGGCGTACCCTAGGGTCTCGGTGATCAACGTGAGCGGCAAGACCCGGCACGGCCTCCTCGAGCCCCATCGCACCACACAGGTCCGCGACGTTTCGGACCACATACCAGTTGTCGTCTGACAAACGACTAACGATGGCATCGGTTCCCGACCGCATCTGCGACAGCAACGAGAAGTATTGCCCCCTGGCCTTGATTTCCTGGGTATTCGCCATCAGATCGAGCAAAATGGCGGTCGCTTCGACTCCGACCTTCTGTAGAATAGCCGTCACGGCACGTCGGTGGCCCTGCACACTGAGTCGGGCCAACCCTTCGACGAGGGACCGGGATGCCATTGCCTCTATGGCCATGAGATACCGACGCCGCTGTAGTTGATCCGTCAACTCCGATTCTTCGTTGACGATCTTCTCCATCAGCTCCAGCACCTCAGGCCAACGCTCGGCGCGCGCAGCGATGTCCACCGCCACCTGGGCTTCCCGCAGAGGATCGAGATCCGTTCCCTCGTCCTCCCAGAATGGATGCGAAGCGTCCTCTTCCTCAGGCTCCGCCGACGTGCTTGAGGGCTGGTCAGCAGGGCCTCCGCGCGGTTGGTCGATACTAATTACCTGGTCCGCTTCCGGTAGCCTCCTGCGTCCTCGAACCGCGATGAGCCGCTTGCCCTCAGCGTCCAGCAGGTCGACAAGATCCCCAGCCGTGCCGGTGTCACCTCGCGGGCCAGCTAGTGCCTTTAACAGGCTCAGTAGAGAAGGGATTGGGAGAGCAGCTGGAAGGGTGATCATGCCGACGCCGTGGGCTGCAAAGCGGCTATGCAATTCAGCCGTGAAGGGGGCGCCGTGGGGAACCGCGTGGCCGTTGACCGTCAAGCCTCCCGCATCCGCGCCGATGGCCATTTCCTGACCCTCGAGCGCAGCGACCAACGTCTTGAACGCCTGCCGCTGTGCCTTGGTATCATCCGGCGCTACGCGCAGGAGATGGACGACCGTGGCCAGGTAGGTCAGAACGGACGACGGAGCGGTCATTGAGTACCGGGTGATCGGTGCTGGAACAAACGCATCAAGTTACCAAAGAATAACTATGCAGCAACGATTTGCCGCGCCCCGCTGGGCAAGCCCTCCCTGCTAGCGACTCGGTCGAGGTGGTTAGATTACTGGTCCCCGGGGAAGTTCCAGGGTAGCCACCGAACGTCCAATATATTCTATATCAACGACTTATGAATCGCATTACCAGTTTTCTCACGCTACTCTTCTTGATCTGCGGCGCCGGTCAGCTGCCGGGCCAGGATACCGCCGCCGATCAGTTGGTAGAGGACGTCAGATTCCTGGCCGACGACCGGCTCGGCGGACGGCTGTCAGGAACTCCCGGCGCCGACACCGCCGCGGCTTACCTGGCCCGAAGGTTCGGGCAGGCAGGGCTGCAGCCTTCGCCTCTGGGATGGCTGCAGCCGTTCACCATCCAAGCCGATGCGCCCGCCGTCCAAAATACCAACCTGGCCGGTACCACCGGCTACAACGTCATCGCGGTACTCCCGGGCTCGGATCCTGTTCTACGCGGGGAGAGCGTCATCGTTGGGGCTCACTACGATCACCTCGGACTGGGCGGCTTCAGTGCCCTCGATCCGGATAGTACCGGGTTGGTCCACAACGGTGCAGACGACAATGCATCGGGCACCGCTGCCCTGCTACACGTCGCCCGCCGTCTGCGGGGCGACCCACCCGCCAGAACGGTCGTCTTCATCGCCTTTGGCGGCGAGGAACTTGGCCTCCTCGGATCGAGTTCCTACGTCCGCAACCCGGTGTATCCACTGACCCAGGCATTTGCCATGGTCAACATGGACATGATCGGGCGGCTGAGAAACAACCGACTCATCGTATTCGGCGCCGAAACCGCCACCGAACTCCCAGCTCTTCTCGATTCGCTCAATTGGTACGCGGGGTTCGACCTCAAGGCAATCGGGGACGGCTACGGTCCGAGCGATCACGCGTCATTCTATGCCGCTGGCCTCCCCGTGGTGCACGTTTTTACCGACCTGCACGAAGACTACCACCGGGCCTCGGACGACATCCATAAGATCAGCCAGGATGGCCTGCTTCGGGTGGCGGACTTCACGGCCACGATCGTTGAGGCCTTGGCCAACCGCACGGCTGACCTCACTTTCGTCGAGGCGCCCAGGCCCAACCCCGGCATCGGGTCATCTCAGTCTTCCGGATACGGTGCATACCTCGGCTCGATCCCCGACATGACCGGAGGCGCTCAAGGAGTGCGGCTCACCGGCGTGAGCAGGGACAGCCCGGCAGACCAAGCCGGCATCAGAGGCGATGACGTCATAACACGAATCGGCCGCTACGAGATCGCCAACCTCCGAGACATGTCTGCCGCGCTCAAGTCGTACAAGCCGGGAGATGAAGTCGACATCGTTGTCCTGCGAGGCGGGGTCGAGCATCGAACCTCAGTGACCCTCGGTCGGCGAGGGGAGTGATGCCGGTCCTCAAGTCACATTCGACCATCGCGGCCTTGCGGGCGTCATTCTTTCAGAAAGTTGACCGACAACAACTCCTGCAGCAGGCAGCGGACCGGATACAGGCCGCCGGGACACCCTACACGTCGGCCTACCTGTACATGGTCCACGATTCGGAATTAGTGCTGGAGGCCTACGCCGGCCGACCGACCGAACACACCGCAATTCCAGTCGGCAAAGGAATTTGCGGGTCGGCGGTGGCGACGGGCACTAATCAAAACGTGGGAGATGTGACGGCCCGAGGCGAATACATCGCCTGCAACCTCCACACGAAATCGGAGTTGGTGGTGCTCATCCGGCGAGGTGACCTGATCCTCGGTCAGATCGACGTTGACAGCGATCAACTCGATCCGTTCACTCCGGAAGAGGAAACGGCTGTCGAGGAAATTGCCGACGCCCTGGCCACACTGCTGTAGTCTTGGTTGCCAACCCAAATTGAAGCGGACATCGACCACGGTTCCCCCGTGGAGAAATGGCGGGAAGCGCATGGCTGAGACCATTACGCGGACCATCCGTGGCGTCCAATTGTTCGAACGCAGAGTCGGAGTTGGTCCGCAGGTCGTGGTTCTCCACGGCGGCCCCGGAGCCCACCACGACTATCTCCTCCCTGGATTCGACACCCTGGCCCGCGAAAACACGCTGATTTATTACGATCAGCGTGGGGGTGGCCGGTCACCGGTCAAACACGGCGAACCAGTCGGATGGAGGGAGCAGGTGGCGGACCTGGAGGCACTCCGGGAACTGTGGGACCTTCCCCGCCTGACTCTTGTCGGTTATTCCTGGGGCGGCCTGTTGGCCATGCTATACGCCACGGAGTATGCGGAGCGGGTCGAACAATTGGCGTTGGTGTCTCCCGCGCCTACCTGGCGCGCTGCCCGTGAGGAATTCGAGAGACGCTTCCAGGAGCGAAACCTGGACCCCGAACTGCAAGCCGAGCGGCAAGCGTTACGCCAGAGCGGCCTGCGCGAGCGCGACCTCGACGCCTACCGGCAGCGAGTATTCCAGCTGTCGGTGGTGCCATATTTCCACGACCCGGCCAACGCCAGCGAGCTGACGCCGTTTCGGGTAACCGCCCGGACGCAGCAGGAAGTGTGGCACAGTCTGGGGGACTACGATCTCCGGCCATCACTCAGAGAGGTGCGCTGCCCGGCGATGGTGATACACGGAGATGACGACCCGATTCCACTTTCAGCCGCCCGCGCGACAGCCGAGGCACTCGAGGCCCCTCTTCATGTCTTGCCGAACTGTGGCCACGTACCCCACGTCGAAGCCCTGGACGAGTTCACCCGTTTCCTCACACGGTTCCTCCACCCTGCCTCATGACCGCTCGGCTCACCCCGTTTGACTTGGTGTTCATCCCCGAAATTGCCGACCGGTTTCCGTTGATCGACGACGGCCTACTGCGTGATGAAGCGGACCCGACCGACAGAGACGCATTTCTCATGAACAGGGAAGCCGTGTCCGTGGTTCACGATCTGGTCCCAGAAGGGGGTATGGGCGACGCCGTGGCCCACCTGGCGGCATTGGTCCACCACGCGTACTTGTTCTGGCGGGGAGGAGGCTGGACCTTCACCATCGACCGCGCCACACTGAACCAATTGATCAGGTCGCCCGTCGAGGGATCGCCCAGCGGCGGCAGGCCGGATGCTTACTACCTGCAGCTTCCCAGGCAGCTCGTATGGGGTAGGCTGGGCACTGACCAGCCATACCAACCACTAGACGGGTGTTTCGTGTCACTGGGCGCGGACGCTGGCCTGAGAGCCCTCGGCGTATTCGGGCTCCATCCCGACCGCCTGGGGTTCGCAGTCGTAGAAGCCGAAGGCGATACCTCAGAGCGGCCCCCGACAGATGACGGCACGGACGAGCGGTTCGCCCCGCATATGGATGGTGGTTCGAAGGCCGGGCTCTATTCGGTTAACGATCCGGCAGAGTTACTACTGCTGGCCAACCGGGCGGCGGAACTAGTGTCCCGAAAGTATCAAGAGGTGAAGATGGGCACCGACAGGGAGATTCAGCTCAGTTGACCAGGACTGTCGACCGACGCGACGTCGCCGAGGTTCTGGACAGGATCGCGTCCTTCATGGAACTCCAGGGTGAGCAGCCTTACCGTGTACGTGCGTTTCGCGCCTCCGCCCGTTCAGTGGACACGTTCCCCAAGCCGATCCAAGACGCCATCGACGACGGCAGTTTGGCCGAAAGCAAAGGGATCGGTCCCGCGACAATGGAGATCGTCCGCGAAGTGGTGACCACGGGGCATTCGTCCCTCCTAGAGGACTTGAGGGAGCAGGTCCCGCCAGGCTTGGTGGATATGCTGGCCATCAGCGGTCTCGGGGTAGCCAAGATCCGGTTGATCCACGAGCAGCTTGGCGTCGACAGTCTTCCTGACCTCGAGGCCGCGGCACGAGAAGGACGCCTGGCCACGCTGCCCCGTTTCGGTGAAAAGACCGCAGAGAATATCCTCAAGGGCATCGCCTCCCTGCGTCGCGCCAGTGAGTTCCGGCTACTCCATCACGCCACCGAAGAAGCGCGCCACCTCACCACCGCACTCGACCAGCTCCCTGGCGTGCTCTTTACACAGGTGGTGGGCGATGTGCGCCGGCGCATGGAACTGGTTCAGGAGTTGGTCATCGTACTCGTTGCCGACGTCCCACCGGCGGAGCTGTTCGACCGCCTGGCCGATCTCCCCGGCATCCACGAACTCGCCGGTACCGACGAACGGGTGGTCACGCTGCGCTTTGCCGGTGGTTCGAGCGCGCAGATCATCGTTACTACGCCGGTCAATGCGGGGGCCGTACTCCTCGAGGCAACCGGAAGCCGTGCCCATCTCGACCAGCTTGCTGAGCACGCCAGGTCCAACGGCTTCACCCTCCAGGGAGCGGCACTGTGGCGCGGAAGTGAGTTCATCGCCACTCCGGACGAGTCGACCATGTACCGCGCCTTGGGGCTCGACAGCATCCCGCCAGAATTGCGGGAGGGGCGAGGGGAAATAGCCGCGGCGGCCGCCGGCACGCTTCCAGATTTGGTGGAAGTAGTCGATCTGAAAGGGTTGCTCCATTGTCACACGGGCATGTCCGATGGAGCCAACAGCATTCAAGAATTGGCCCTGGCCGCGAGGGAGGCCGGGTTTCAATATCTGGGCGTCACCGACCACTCGCAGTCAGCGACATTGGCGGGCGGGCTGGATCCCGGCCTGATACTGGAGCAGGCCGAAGTCATCGACGACCTGAACAAACAATTGGACGGCTTCCAAGTCTTGAAGGGAATCGAAGTCGACATCCTGGTAGACGGGAGCCTCGACTATGAACCCGACGTACTCGCGGGCCTCGACTTCGTCATCGGCTCCATCCACAGCCGGTTCAACATGAGCCGCGATCACATGACGCATCGCCTGTTGACCGCCATCGACAATCCCTACTTGAACATCATCGGACACCCGACCGGACGGCTTCTCATGGCCCGGGCCTCCTACCCACTCGACCTCGACGCCGTATTCGCCAAGGCCGCCGCTAACGGGGTGGCCATCGAGATCAACGCCGACCCGCATCGCCTCGACCTCGACTGGCGGCTCGCAGCCCGGGCTAGAGACGCCGGCGCGGACATTTCCATCGGGGCCGACGCGCATGGCGTGGCCGGGCTCACCAACGTGACGTACGGTATCGACATGGCAAGGAAGGCTTGGCTCACAGCCGAGCGTATTCCCAACACAAAATCCGCCACGGAGTTCGTTGCGTGGGCCAAACGGAGGAGACCCAGTGCCGGCAAGTAACGCTGCTCGCGGGCGACCGGACACCGATTCGTCACCGGCCGGCCGCAAACGCCGGGCACGCACCGTTCTCAATCGCCTCAAGAAAGCCTACCCCGATGCCAATTGCGCTCTGACCCACGGTGACGCCTACCAACTCCTGGTCGCCACCATCCTGTCGGCCCAGTGCACCGATGCCAGGGTCAACATGGTGACTCCGGCGCTGTTCGAGAAATATCCCACTCCGGACGACCTGGCTCGCGCCCGCCAGAGCGACCTCGAGGACCTGATCAGATCGACTGGCTTTTTTCGCAATAAATCGACCAATCTCATTGGCATGGCGCAGGCAGTTGTGGCCGATCACGATGGACAGGTCCCCGACACCATGGAAGCCCTCCAAGCGTTGCCGGGAGTAGGGCGCAAGACCGCCAACGTGGTGCTGGGTAACGCCTTTGGAAAAAACGAAGGCGTGGTAGTGGATACCCACGTTGGCCGCATCGCACGGCTGCTGTAATTGACCGACCAGAAGGACCCCGTCAAAGTGGAGCGGGATTTGATGCCGCTGTTTCCGAAGAACGACTGGGCCTTGCTGGCGCACCTCCTGATCAGTCACGGACGACAAGTATGCATCGCTCGCCGGCCACGATGTACCGATTGTGTCCTGGCGGACCGGTGTCCCTCGGCCCAACTTCCCGCCTAGGCCCATGCAAATAGACTTCGCCGTACTCGCGGACTACGCCCTGATCGACCAACACGGAAAACTTTCCGTGCTTGGCATGTTCCAGAACGTGTGGGTGCCGACGTTCCCCGCGGTGCACCCCCGGACTCATCTGGTCCTTCGGGTGCGCGGCTCACGCACGGAAATCGGGAACCACAAGATCGCAATTCGCTTCGTCGACGAGCACGGTGTGGAGCACTTGGGGGGCGAGGGTACCGTCGAATTCGGGGAGCCCCCGGCGGGCGTGACCCAATTGGAGGCGGGGGCGGTGCTGGTGTTTGACGTCCCTCTGCCCCATCCAGGGGGTTACTGGTTCGAAATCGCCATCGACGGCGCTCCGGAAGCCCGAGTGGCGCTGGTGGCCGGCCAATCGCCGAACGTGCATTCCCATTGACGATGTGTATATTCGGGCAGCCACCCCAAAACCAGCGGTCGGGGCGGCTGAGCCTGCCTTCATCCCAGGAGTTTTCAATGCACAGACTTCGTGTGTGGTGTGCAGCGACAGGGCTGGCCCTCGGGGCCCTCGCTCTTCCCTCGACTGCATCGGCACAGGGGTTCGGCGTGTATGAACACGGCGCCTGCGTCATGGGCCGGGCCGGAGCCACCGTGGCCGACCCGTGTCTCGACGGTTCGTCGATCTTCTTCAACCCCGCCGGAATCGCCCAACTCGAGAACAAGGTCGTGAATGGCGGAGTGACACTGATCGCCGTGGGCGGCGACTTTACA
>CAXMUQ010000022.1:0-7171 GCA_964196605.1 uncultured Acidimicrobiia bacterium | reverse complement strand
AGGAAGCCGCCGATCCCGGTACCCTGCCCCAGAGATGCGCCGAAATTGATGTTCCCCGTGCGTTTTTCCTCGACCCGAAAAATGACATCGACGTCGGGGCCGACACCGTTGACCGGCTGGACGTCGGGAGGCGGCATGGGGCTCTGGAAGAAGCCGAGGTTTTCGATACTTCGATAGGAGTTGATCAACGCGTCCCGATTGAACAACTGACCGGGGACCATGGCAATGGTTCGCCTGATGACCGATTCGTGGGTCACGTCGTTCCCTACGATGACGATCTTGTTGATGGTTGCGGGTTGACCTTCCTGGACGGTCCAGGACAGATCGACGAAACGGTCGCCGTCGGCCGTGGTGCCCCGGATTACCCTGGGAGTGACGACGGCGTAAATGTAGCCGTTGTTGGCGTAGATGGAGCGAACGTCCTCGGTGGCGATTTCCCAGGCTGATTGGTCGTATTCCATGACCACACCTGTGCCTTGCGGCAACAACGCGTTGGGACCACCGAAGGGATAGTGCCGCGCCAAGTCTTCGTTGCTGAAGCGCCGATTGCCGTTTATCCGCAGGTCTCCGACCTGATAAATGTTCCCTTCTTCCACGGTGAGGTGCAGGGTGCCTTTGGTCGTCCCGGGTTCGGGGACCACCGTATCCGAGGTTACCCGGAAATCGATCATGCCGTGTTCGGCGTAGAACCGCGGCAATCGCTCACGCAAGTCTCGATCGAGCCTGTCTTCGTCGTAGTCACCTTTGCGGAACCACCAAAAGCCCTCGGGCTTCGTGCCCATGTGTGATACGACCTCTTCGTCGGTGAAACGCTCGTTGCCCGAGACGATCACCTGGCTGATCGACACCCGTTGACCCTCGAAGATCTCGAAAATGAGGTCAACGCTCTCGGGCGAGGACATCACCTCGCGGACGCTCACCCTGGCGGCGTAGTACCCCTTCTCGGTATACAAAGAATCGATGGCAAGGAGCGATTGCTGCACGCCGTTGCGGTCGATGGGACGGCCTTCACGGAGACGGACGCGGTCTTTTACCGACCTGGTAGACAGGTGGTTGTTGCCGTCGATGAACCACTGTCCGAGAATGGGGCGTTCGACAACCACGAAAACCAGAATGACCAGACCCAGTCCGCCTCGCTGTTCCACGATTACATCGTCGAACTGCCCGGTGCGAACCAGATTTGTGATGGCGCGCTGGATGTCCCGATAGTTGATGGGAATTCCGGTGACGAGGCCGGCGGTTCCGATGATCTGCGCATCGGTCAGCCGAACGTTGCCCTGAACGGCAACGCTATCGACCGCTATTGTCGGGATGTTCTGCCCTGCTACGGGATTAGCCACGCAAGCGAGAAGGGTGAACAAAAGCAGGAGGCGCTGAAAACGGGGCATGCGGGTGTATGCGGGTGGGATAACATTTCGGGGCCACCGGTGGCGACCCCGAAACGACTAGGCTTGCGATCCTGTCAGGGCACTGAAGACCAACCGGTCGCCCCCGGGCGCAATATCGACTTCGATTTCGTCGCCGCGACCGAGCTCGCCGAGGAGGATTTTCTCGCTGAGCGGGTCTTCGATGTACTTCTGAATGGTGCGCTTGAGCGGCCGGGCACCATAACTCTGGTCGTATCCCTTTTCGACGAGGAACTCGATAGCGGGTTGTGATAGGCGTACGTTATCGCCGAGCCGCCGCTCCACCTCTCGCAGGAGGATGGTAACGATCAGCGCGATGTGATCCTTGGTCAACGGATGGAAGACGATGGTTTCGTCCAACCGGTTGAGGAACTCGGGGTTGAACACCCGCTCGAGTTCGTCCTTGATCTTGGTGGACATGACATCGAACTCGTTTTCGGTTTCATCGGAATGGAAACCGAGTCCCTTGGAGTGCATGATGTCCTTGGCGCCGACGTTTGACGTCATGATTACGACGGTGTTCTTGAAATCGATGATGCGGCCGTAGTTGTCCGTCAGGTGCCCTTCGTCGAGTACCTGCAGGAGGATGTTGAATACATCCGGATGCGCCTTTTCGATTTCGTCGAGGAGCACCACCGAATACGGCTTCCGCCGGATGGCTTTGGTCAGCGCGCCGGAGTCTTCATAACCGACGTAGCCCGGGGGCGCCCCGATGAGACGCGATACAGAGAATTTTTCCATGTACTCGGACATGTCCACGCGGATCAACGAGGCCGGGTCGGCAAACAGGAACTTGGCGAGCGCCCGGGCCAGCTCGGTCTTGCCCACACCGGTGGGGCCGCAGAAAATGAACGAGCCGATGGGCCGATCGGGATCCTTCAGCCCGGCGCGCGAGCGGCGAATGGCGCGCGCGACAGCGTGGATGGCCTCGTCCTGCCCGACGACTGTTTCGTGCAGCTCCTCTTCCATCCGCATCAAGCGGGCGGCTTCGGCTTCCTGCAACCGGGTTACCGGAATTCCAGTCCAGCGGGAGACGATGAACGCAACGTCTTCCTCGCTGATGACCGGCCTGCGCGTCTGGCGTTCCCGCTCCCAATCTTCCTGCTTTTCACGGATAGCGTTCTGCAGCTCGCGCTCCTTGTCCCGCAGGCCGGCGGCCAGTTCAAAGTTCTGGTCGCGGACCGCGGTTTCCTTGTCCTGATTGACCAGCTCGAGGTCGGACTTGAGCTGGGACACCTCCGGTGGCGGCGCCTGAGACGCCAGGCGGGCGCGGGCGCCGGCCTCGTCGATGACGTCGATGGCCTTGTCCGGGAGGAACCGGTCGGTGATGTACCGCTCGGAAAACTTGGCGGCGGCGGTCAGTGTTTCGTCGGGAATGGTGACCCGGTGGTGCTCTTCGTATTTCTTGCGGAGCCCCTGGAGGATCTCGATCGTTTCGTCGATCGTGGGTGGTTCGACCACGACGGTTTGGAATCGCCGCTCGAGGGCACCGTCTTTTTCGATGTACTTGCGGTACTCATTGAGAGTCGATGCACCAACGCATTGCAGCTCGCCGCGTGCCAGGGCCGGCTTCAGCATGTTGGAGGCGTCGATGGCCCCCTCAGCCGCACCGGCGCCCACCAACGTGTGCAGTTCGTCGATGAACAGAACGACCTGCTTGTTCTGGACGATCTCGTTCATGACAGCCTTGAGACGTTCTTCGAACTGGCCCCGGTACTTGGTGCCGGCGATGACCGCGGCCATGTCGAGCGACAGGACCCGGTGGTCTCGCAACACGTCGGGGCACAGGCCGTTGGCGATGAGCAGGGCGAGGCCCTCGACGATGGCGGTCTTGCCAACGCCGGGTTCGCCGATCAGTACGGGATTGTTTTTCTTGCGCCGTGCCAGGATCTCCATGACACGCTCGATTTCCGAAGCGCGTCCAATGGTGGGGTCGAGCTGGCCGTCCGCCGCCAGCTGGGTCAGGTCGCGACAGAAGTGATCGAGTGCCGGCGTCTTTGACTTCTTTTCGCCCTTCGGTGCGGGGGCGGCCGGCGTTGCTCCACCGGCGGCAGCGGCTTGTGGCATATCGCTCCCCAACAACCGGAGCGTTTCGGCACGGCCCTGTTCGAGCGTGACCCCGGCGTCGTTGAGTACCTGTGCGGCGATGCCTTTTTCTTCGCGAAGTAGCCCGAGGAGGAGGTGCTCGGTGCCAACGTAAGAGTGGTTCAGTTCCCGGGCCTCGGTCATGGCCAACTCGAGGACCTTCTTGGCGCGGGAGGTGTATGGCAGATCGGGGCCCGCCGCAGCCGCGGCTTTGCCCTTCTTGACGGTTTCTTCGATTTTCTGCTGGATGTCATCGAGATCGACGCTGAGGTTGGTCAGCACCGCTGCGGCGACGCCTTCCCCCTCGCGAATCAGGCCGAGGAGGATATGTTCGGTTCCGACGTACTCGTGATGTAGCCTGGCGGCTTCCTCACGGGCCATCTGGAGGACCTTGCGAACGCGATCGGTAAAATTGTAGCCGTTCATCTTTGAACTCCAACCGACATGCCTGGGCGGGTCAACTCGTATTGCCAAGTCCGGCAGTAAGCGACTCTCGTACGTAAGACGCCCGCCGAATGTTGATGGCCGAGGGACTAGGTGCCGTGACACCGGTGTCCTGGGCGGCGATGTGCGCGGGCTGCGCGTAAACCATCAGCTTGTTCAGCGTGTACATGCTGACGTCGGGGATGAGCCCCAACCCTACACCCAGCCGGGCGCCGCTGAGAAGATTCATGGCCTCCTCGACGGACAACGACCGGGCGTGCCGCAGAAGGCCGTACGCGCGCCAGACCTTGTCTTCGATAATGGCCGGCGCGTCCCTCAGGAGGACTTGCCGAGCCTGTTCTTCATACTCGATGATCTGCCGAACCATCTTCCCCAGGTGGTCGAGCAGATCGAATTCACTCTTGGCGAGCGTCGTTTGATTGGACAACTGGAAAAAGTTGCCGACGACCTCGCTTCCCTCTCCGTAGAGTCCGCGGAACGTCAGCCCAACCTGGGAGAGACCTTGCAGAACTTTGGTGATCTCTTTGGTCAGGACGAGTCCGGGAAGGTGGATTAGAACCGAAGCCCGGAGACCTGTTCCGACGTTGGTCGGACACGAGGTAAGGTAACCAAACTGGGGGTGGAAAGCTAACGCAAGTCGTTGTCCCAGTTCAGAATCCAGCGTATCGACCTCCTCGTATGCAGCCTCCAGCGCGAACCCTGATTGGAGCCCCTGGAGCCTGAGATGATCCTCCTCGTTGAGCATCACCCCTACACGATTCTGGACGAGTAAGGCGGCCCCGGCACGCACATCCCCGCCTCCCTCGAGCCCGGCCAACTCCCGGCTCACCAGGTGGCGTTCGTGGAGGAGCTCACGGTCGTCCCGGCCCAGTTGGTCCATTCGGATCAGCATCGCCTCGGCCAGTTGGGGGGTATCCCGCGTTGCCGCCAGAATCTCGGTCAGGATCGCCTCTCGCTCTTCGGGGGAGTTCCTGATGCCGAAAATTCGGTCCCGGAGGTTCCGGGCCAGCCGGACTCGGGTCGACAGGACCAGATGGCTGGCCCGGCCGCTGGCGTCGAGCCACGGCATTCCCCCGTCGCTCAGAAGGCTGAGGTCGATCATTCGATACCCCTGAGACGATCTCTCAGTTCTGCGGCAAGTTCGAAATTCTCGGTCTCGACGGCCACCTTGAGCTGCTCCCTCAGGTCAGCTACTTGGGCTACGGGCTGTTCGACCTCGTCGCCGGGCGGCTGGTATCGCTCGCCTACGTGCGTAGTCGACCCGTGCAAACGCCTTAGAAGCTCCCTCAGCGGCTTTTCGAAAGCCAGATAACAATCCACACAACCGAGGCGTCCGAGGTCCCTCAGCTCCTGCATGGTCATGCCACACGTTGAACACACGGCGTGGGGGGCGTCCTCCATTCCCGGGAGCCCCGCCCCCACGCCCTTGGCCATGGTGGACAGGAAATCGCCCGGGGTCCCCGGGGGAAGCGCGGCACCGGTTTCGATGCCTTTTTCCGCCGCGCAGGCCTCGCACAGGTGTCTGGTGGTTACATCGTTGTCCACGATTTGGGTCAGGTGGACGACCGCCTCGTTCTCGCTACACTCCTGACATTGCATCAGGGAATTGCCTCAACACCGGCGAGGGGCACGAGGTGTCTCTCCTCCATTGCCATGATGCGGTCGGCCCGGCCGGCCAGTTGCCGGTCGTGGGTGACGACGATCAACGAGGCCTCCTGGTCACGAACGATTTGATGGAGCAACTGGTGGAGCCGTTCGCTGTTGCGGTGGTCGAGATTGCCTGAAGGCTCATCAGCCAGGATGACTGCCGGATCGTTGACCACGGCCCGGGCCAAGGCCACCCGCTGTTGCTCGCCGCCCGAGAGTTGCCCCGGCCGATGGGTCAGGCGGTCGGCCAAACCGACCCGGTCCAGTATATCGGCGGCGCTTTCCTGGGCGCTTTCCCGGGAGTCTCCGCGAATTAGCAGAGGCATCATCACATTCTCGATGGCCGAAAACTCCCGTAGCAGGTGATGGAACTGGAAGACGAAACCGATCCGGGCGTTGCGCACTGAAGCCATGCCCGCTGGTGGGAGGTCGCGGTAGCTGACACCGCCCAGGCGAATGTCACCTGCGGTGGGCCTATCGAGTGCGCCGAGTAAGTGGAGCAAGGTGCTCTTACCCGCTCCGCTTTCCCCAACGATGGCGACGAATTCCCCTCGCTCGATACTCAGGTCAACACCGCCGAGGATGGTTAGCGGCTGCCCGTCACCTCCGCGGAAGATCTTGGTGAGCCCAATGGCTTCGAGAACCGGCGGCATTATTCGTGGCGGATGGCGTCGACCGGAGCCAACCGGCCAGCCGACCGTGACGGATAGATGGTAGCGATGACGGCCAAGAGGAGGCTGGCGACCACCACGATGGTCACGTCCAACGGCTCAATGTGAACCGGCAGGTGGTCGATGAGATAGATCTGCGGGTCGATTTTTATCCATTGCCACTTGTCGACAGCGCCAGCCACGAACAGGCCTCCGAGCAGGCCGAGTAGCACACCGACGAGGCCCACCACCGCGCCCTGGGCCAGGAATACCCGCCCGATAGAGGCGCCGGTGAACCCCATGGCTCTGAGGATTCCGATTTCGCGAGTTTTTTCCGCCACGATCATGGTCAACGTTCCCACGATGTTGGATGCTGCCACGATCATGATGAAGAAGATGATGAGCCCCATTCCCAGCTTCTCGAGTTTGAGGGCGCTGAACAGCGCGGCATTCTGGCGCTGCCAGTCGACGGCCCGGTAGGGATACCCCAGTACTTCCTCGAGGCGTTCACCGACAATTTGGGATTTCCAGGGATCGTCGACCCGCACGTTGATGGCCGACACGGCGTCATCGAGGCCGGCAAACGCCTGCGCGTCCGGCCGCGACATCACCACCAGCTTGTTGTCATACTGGTACATGCCGGTGTTGATGATGCCGGCCACCTCGAAGAACCAGTAGTCCGCCTGGGGCACTCCCGTGGCGGCGCTGACCTTGGGCTTGGGAGACACGAGAGAAACCCGGTCACCGGGAAAGACCGCCAGTCGATCGGCCAGGCGGTGTCCCAGAAGGATGCTCCCCTGCACGTCTTCCCGGGTGGCGGTGAAGTCCAGTGACCCACGGGTCACCGATAGCGCCAGATCGGTTACTTCCCAGCCTTCGCCATCGGCTTCGAGGCTCTGGATCATGACGCCCTCGGCGAAGTCGGCGCCGGCGGTGATC
>CAXMUQ010000021.1:0-17402 GCA_964196605.1 uncultured Acidimicrobiia bacterium | reverse complement strand
CACTGCCATGACCCCGACGTATTCGAGTCGCTCCGCCAGCGATAGGGCCAGATCCTTGGCCGAGTTCGCCAACTCGGGTGTCACACGCGCCGGGACGGTGGAGGTGTAGAGGATGCCGTTGATGTGGACGTTTTCGATCGGCGGGAAACATGCGATTTCTCCGTCCCCACCTCGAGCGATGACCACCGACAATTCCGCTGCGAGGTCGAGTTGCCGTTCGAGAACGCAGGAGGCTCCACCGAAGCTGGCGAACGCATCTGTCAGCGCTTCCGGTGTGGTGACCGAAGCCTGTCCCTTGCCGTCGTACCCCAGTCGGGCGGTCTTGAGGAGAGCAGGGGGTCCCACTGCTTCCCACGCCTGAGTCAGATCTTCTGCCGTCCCCACGATGCGGAACGGGGCCGTGGGGAAGCCCTCACGCTCGAGATATGTCTTCTCGGCGATTCGGTCCTGGGCGATGGCGACTGCCTCGGGACCGGGTCGCACCGGGACGCGTTCGGCCAGATCGGCCAGGACATCGGCGGGGACATTCTCGAATTCGGTGGTAATGGCGGCACACTTGGCCGCCATTTCTTCGAGGGCGACGGCATCGTCGTACTGCGCCGCGATGTGATGGTCGGCTATGGCGCCGGCAGGACTGTTCCGGTCCGGGTCGAGGACGATCACCCGGTATCCCATCTCCCGAGCCCTGACGGTGAACATGCGCCCCAACTGGCCTCCGCCTAGTACGCCCAGGACGGCGCCCGGCAGGATCATTCCGGCTCCGGCAGGTCGAGGCCGATGACTCGCTGCGCCTGGGCATCCCGGAATTTGCCCAGAGCGGTCGCCAGCGACTGGTCCTCATTGGCCAGGATGGCGATGGCGTATAGGCCGGCGTTCTTGGCCCCCGATTCGCCGATGGCGAAGGTGGCCACGGGGACTCCACCGGGCATCTGTACGATCGACAGCAGTGAATCGAGGCCTTTCAGGTGGCGGCTCGGCACCGGCACGCCGAGGACAGGCAAGGTCGTCTTGGAGGCAATCATTCCCGGGAGGTGGGCGGCGCCTCCGGCCCCGGCGATGATGCATTTGAGCCCGCGGGCTCTGGCCGACTCGGCGTATTCGTAGAGCAGGTCGGGAGTGCGGTGGGCCGACACTACCCGGCGCTCATAGGGGACGGCGAAATCACGGAGTTGCCCGGCGGCGTGCTGCATGACCGGCCAATCCGAGTCGCTTCCCATTATTACGCCGACGAGGGGCTTGTCCATGGTGGTTCCGGGTTGTGGATTGGGCGGAAAGATAATCGGTCAGGGGCAGCCCGGAGACCGCTGGCTCGTGGTGGGGGCTTGGGCGGGGCCGGAGACGTCCTGAAGTACCAACTCCATTTCCGGGAGCCAGCGTTCAACCCCGCCGATCGTGGCATCCAGCCTGCCCACGGTCCGGGCCCCCATTCGCTGATAGAACTCTTCTGCGTGGGGGTCGCTCATAATCCGCAGTCGACTGGCGCCCCTTCTCAGGGCCTGGGCGACCGCGTGCTCGAACAGGGCCCTGCCGAACCCCCGTCCCATGGCTTCGGGGACGACCCACAAGTGGTCGAGATCCCACCCATGCTCCGAGGGATCCGGCAATACCAGGCTGTAGAAGCCGAGTAGGCCGTCATCGTCCCGTATGGCGTGGACAACATGTGACCGGATATACATCTGATCGAGGGTCAGGTCATCCCGCCACGCGAATATCCACTCCTTGGGATAGCCCCAGTGGCCCTTGGCGGAATGGGCGATGGCGGTGAGGGCCGGAGCGTCCGCAGGGTCTGCGGGTGAAATTGATGCTGGCATGGTTATGGAAACCAAACAGGAACAGGCCGGCAGGGCCAGTGTGATCCTAGAACGATCGAATGGCGTCCATGCCGACGGCAAACTTCGAGTGGCGGCTGAGTGACACAGGGAGGGTCGCTATGGTATCGCGCACTTGGTCGTGATGTTCGGGGAGGTATTTGACTTCGAACACCGTGGTCCTGGGAACGTTGGCCGGTCGATCCGTTCTGGGGACGCTGTTGTAACGCTGGTCGAAGACGGCATGGTTTGTATCGATGGTGACGCGCACCAGGCCATCGGCGGTGACCCAGTAGCTACGCCTGTATCGGTTGATCAGAACCGGCATGGGAAAGGCATCGAACCATGTTCGTGCTCCTCCCGTGATGCTGTCGCGTAAATGGGTCAGAACAGCGCCCCACATTCCATACGCCGGTGGCGGCGTGGAGACGTCGTGAGTCAGCTTCCGCCCCAGCCCACTCCGGCGCATTTTGACTTCGATCTGGCCAGCACCAATAGGGGATACGTCCCCATACCAGCGATATCGTACCTTGGCCCTATCTGTTATCCCGGCAAGGTTTTGGGCGTATGCTAGGTAATCCGGTGTATCGAAATAGATGTTGTTGACCCATCGGGCGGGATAGGGTACCAGAAAGGCCGCGTGGTGCGCCTGGAGCCAACACTCCAGGTGCGGTGCGAGCATCTCGTCAACGACGTACTTTATTTCCCGCCTCGCGGGCTCAGGCGGTGTATTCGGCAAGATTACTTGTTGCCCTTGCTCATGATGGTCTGGTAGAGGCTGTCTACGTTCACCGCCTCGGTTGGTACTGCCACCCCGTCGATGATGATCGAGCTGCCATCCTGGACCCAGGTCAGCCGAGCCGAGCCCTCGTGGGTAATCTCTGTGGCATGCAACTGGGCCGGTCCGTACTCCGGCTTCTTGACGTATGCCATGAGACCAGCATGCCGGATAGCTGTGAGGTTGGATTGGGTGACTGTCACGAGCGACCGATCCTTGGCCACCGCGCCGGCACCGGCGCCATCGATTTCGACTGCCCGGATTTCCATGGTGCTGCCTTCTCCCGCCGAGAGGGCTTTGTCGGCGATGTCGGAGAACGAAGAACTGTCGACCGTTACCCGGGCGCCCGAAATATCGACGGCATCACCGCCCCCTCCCCAGCCGATGCGCCGGAAGGTGCTCGTGGCAATTGTCCCATCGGAAAAATCGGCGTCGATTCCGTCCGATACCGCATCCGTGACGGTTATGTCCCGCAGGGTAAAGGTCGAGTGCACAAAGTTGACCGCGTCTTCAGCCGCGTTGTCCCCAAATGTGACGTGAGTCATCGTGACGGGGTGATGGTAGAAGGTGACGCCTCCGGTGAGGCTCCACCCACTGTGGTCGATTCCGCTGGTATGGTCTATCTCGACGTACGACCATGTGGACGCACTCGGCGAGGGCATGGCGACGATGCCTTGCCACGTTTGACCCTCGAGCGCTTCGAATCGGATCGGCGATTCGGGTGTGCCCACCAATGACATGGGTCCCCGCACGAGGAGGAAGGCGTCCGTCCCAAACTGGATCGTGGTTCCGGGATCCACGATGAGTTTGACGTTGTCCGGTAGGATGAGCGGTTCGTTCACTTGCCATTGCCCGGCTCGCAAGACGACGGCCTGGCGTTCGTCGTCCCACCTGGCGAAGTGGATCCGGTCCAGGACGTCTGTCAGCGAGGCCGTCGGAATGGGGTTCGCGGTTGCCCGAGGCAAGTAAGACTCGGCCACCACGTCGTAGCGTTGCCGGTCTTCTTGGCCGGCGTTCAGTCGAAGAGTCCAGCCGGCGGTGTCGGGCAGGGGCTTGTATGCGAAGGAGCTCATGATGGGCGCCTTCCCCCGGCGCGTCCCCGGGACCCGCAGCGGGTATTCAGGCTGGCTTCCCGATGCGAACAGAAACGGTTCTATTGCGTTCCGGCCCTCGTGGACCCAGAACATTCTCTCAACGATCACCTGGTTGGTGTCTCTGCTGGCCAGTTCGAGATGGGGGCCTGGCGCCCCGGCAACCAGATAGGCGTGCAGCAAATGGGCTGCGTCGACGCCGGTCGGATCTTCCTTGCCCGTACTGAATCGAAGCATCTTCTTGGCCCGGTGGGCCACACTGTCAAAGGGAAGCGGTGTTACGAACGGGTAGTGACTTCTAAGCGTACGGAGAGTGTGCTCCTGTACCTCAAACAAGTAGACGTGGCTCGCAGAATCACTCATGACCGTGGCTATTCGCGCCAACGTTGCGAGGTACTCCGATTTGATCTTTGGGTCAGCGAGGAGCTTGTTGAGAAAACGATAGCGCGAATTGTACATCCGTGTTGGCGTATCCCACTCATCGTTTACCGCGGAATCATAGGCAATCGGTTCTAATCGTGCTGTGACCGGGTTGTAATAAAACCGGAGGTTCCGCCACTGGTTACCGTGCGCGGCGGCCCAGGATTCGCCGATGGCAATCATCCGACCCATCAGAACCGGATCAAAGACTTCAGACGCCGGGAGGGAATCCTCCGCAAACGCCCTGGCCAATCCGATGGCGATATTCAGGTCGTTCTGCAAGGTCGGAGATGCAATACTCTTAGCTCGAAATGGGACCATTTTGGCGTGGGCAAAGTTTTCATAGATCTCTCCTCCGATATCTCCCCTGATGCGCCTGGCCTCCCAAAGGAGAGTTTCGTCGAACTTGACAATGACGCTCTCTCGCCGGCCTTGACTCTCGAGCAGCTCCTTGGAAAAATGTTCTTCGAGCGCGTAGCGTCCGAGAAAATCCCCGTTGAGGGTCACGTCCACGAAAAAATAGCGCGGGGTGAGGATCCCCTCGTGTCGCGCCATTGCGTTGAATACGACCTGGCCGTGGTAGGAGCGTGCACGCGGGTGGTGGAGGGAAAAGCGGCGCATCCCGAATATGTGGTCGTCTCCCTTCACGTGGATCCGAAATCCCCAACGTCCTCCTTGTAAGTAGTCTTCGACTACGTCGCCTTTGAGTCTGAGCCGGACCCTGACCGAGCGATCGTCAAGCCGAATAGTGGCCGGCACATAATCGTCTTCGCCTTGTTCCAACTGTCCGAGTGCAATGGCCTTGTTCCGTTGGCGCCAGAGTCCCTGCATGTGTTCGAACGCGATGTCCAGGGTCACATCCGGGACATCGACTTTGTTCCTCTGGGCGCTGAGCCACAACATCGGCATACGGGCCGCCCACACCCTCATCGGCTCATCATTGATAGACGGTATGTGACCCTTGAACATGGCCCAATGCCACCAGTTCTGGCGGGGCTCGGCCTGAGTGATGAACAATGTGACAATCATGGTCCACGCCGCCAAGAGAGCACCCCCGGCGACCATGCGGCGAATAGTGAAGAAGGTTCGAGGTGGTCTCGGGCGTGACGGCCCTCGCTGCACTAACATGGGCGGTTACACAGAGGGCATGTGGCTTTGGTCTATGAATGTTATTCCCATTCCAGCGTGGTTCTCCCGAAGGTGTTTGACCAATTCGGACAGGCGGTCTGAATCAGGAATTGCGACGAAATATGTTGCGTCGATCGTCCCGTTGTTGACATCGAACCGGCGGAGGTCGCTCCGATCGGCGTAGTTGGACACCACGTCATTGAGAGCTGCCAGCCGTTTCTCTGGACCGAGCTCGTCCTCCGACCAATGAATAGAGAGAAAAAGATTCTTCCGCTCGACGCGCTGCTCGCGTCGAAGCTTCATGATGGCGATGACGATGAGAATGACAATCGTTGCGGCAATTGTGGGCGCCGCTTGGGCAGCGCCGAGTCCCAACCCGATGGCAATGGCCAGGAACAGGTAGGCGAGTTCCTCGGGCTCCTTGATCGGCGTCCGGAACCGGACGATGGACAGAGCTCCCACTAGCCCCAGTGACAACGCCAGGGAGGACTTGACGATGGTGATTATCAGCAAGGTGGTCAACAAGACGTAGGGGAACGTCTGGGAGAATTGCTCTCGGTCGGACAGGGTCGAGGCAAACCGCCGAAAATGCCATCTGAGGACCATGGCCAGGATCGTCCCGATGCCCAGGCTGACCAACAGCCCGGGGATGGAAATAGGGGCATCGCTGGTCTGGAACAAGTTGGATACTTGCTGGCTAACGTCTTGAGCGAGTAGGGACATGCATCGCCTCCGGATGCTGGGGCCTGAGATGGGCCGGCCTCGTCATTCCGGCCATCCGAGCCCGTTTCCAAGCAAAGCTTGTTCCGCAAGTATAATACAGTTATATAGTATACAGATATGAATCATAATGTTCAAGGTAGTCACCGCCCCTCGATCTACCGGGTCCTTCGCCAAACGGCCGACCGGGTCCAGCTCCTGGTCGACGCCAGCCTGGCTCCGACCGCCCTGACGATGCCTCACCTATTGTTCCTGGAGCACCTCATCCGTACCGACGAGGGCGTGTCCCTGGGGCAAATGGCACAGGCACTGGGATGCGGCCGATCCAACATCACCCAACTGGCGGATCGCCTGGAGCGCCTTGGTCTCATTGCCCGGGAGCCCGATCGGATCGACAGGCGGAGCATTCAGGCCGTAGTCACCGCAGAGGGGCGTAAACGATATCCCGGCGGAGCCGCCGCACTGAGTTCGGTCGAGCAGCATTTGCGTCGAAAAATGTCGGCGGGAGGGGCCCGCCGACTGGTCAAATCTCTCGATGATCTCACAGACGCAATGCATAATGCGTGAAACCGAGTGCTGCCAGCTGACCCTCACCACGAAAGGGCAGACCCATGTTGGGTGAGTACCAAGTAGATCTGGAAGAGTTCATGGCCGGTCTCGTTCGCCGAAATCCCCATGAGATCGAATTCCATCAGGCGGCCCGGGAGATTGCCGAATCGGTGCTGCCATTCATCGCCTCACATTCGAGGTATCGAGAAGCCGGTATCCTGGAACGGATGACGGAGCCGGACCGGATCGTCATCTTCCGGGTTACCTGGGAGGACGACGAAGGCCGCATCAGAGCCAACCGGGCTTGGCGGGTCCAGTTCAACAACGCCATCGGCCCCTACAAGGGCGGCATGCGCTTCCACCCGTCCGTCAACCAGAGCATTCTCAAGTTCCTGGGGTTCGAACAGGTCTTCAAGAACAGTCTGACGGGCCTTCCCATGGGCGGCGCCAAAGGCGGAGCCAATTTCAACCCAAAGGGGAAGTCCGATCGCGAGATAATGCGATTCTGTCAGTCCCTGATGACCGAACTCCATCGCCACATCGGCGAGGACACCGACATACCCGCCGGCGACATCGGAGTCGGGGCCCGGGAGATCAGCTTCATGTTTGGGCAGTACAAGCGGATCATGAACCGGTGGGTAGGCGTCATGACCGGCAAGGGATTGTCCTATGGCGGTAGCCTGATCAGGCGAGAGGCCACGGGCTATGGGGCCATCTATTTCCTGGAAAACATGTTGGCTCACAGGGGCGATGGCCTCCGAGGTAAGGTCTGCACCGTTTCGGGGTCGGGCAACGTGGCGCAGTATGCCATCGAAAAACTCCTCGACCTCGGCGCCCGAGTGGTGACGGCCAGCGATTCAGACGGCTTTGTCTACGACCGGGACGGTTTCGACGAGGAGAAGCTGGCGTGGCTCATGGAGCTCAAGGAGGTTCGCCGGGGACGGATTCAAGAGTACGCCGAACACTTCGACCTCGAATTCCACGAGGGACAGCGGCCTTGGCATGTACCCACTGACGTGGCCGTTCCGTGTGCTACCCAAAACGAAATCGACGCCGATGAAGCGGAAGCGCTCATTGCCAACGGGGTCAAGGCGGTTGCTGAGGGGGCCAACATGCCCACGGAACTCACGGGAGTGCACGCCTTCATCAAGGCGCAGGTGCTCTTTGCCCCGGCAAAGGCAGCCAACGCCGGGGGTGTTGCGGTCTCAGGTCTGGAACAGAGCCAGAACGCCCTCCGACTGATGTGGTCCAGGGAGGAAGTAGACGATAGGCTGCAGGTCATCATGCGCACAATTCACGAACAGTGCGTAACACATGGCAACGGCCAAGGTGAGTACATCAACTACGTCAAGGGCGCCAATATTGCCGGTTTCGTGAAAGTGGCGGATACGATGTTGGCTTATGGGGCGGTGTAGTTGGCTGATGGAAGGTGAAGTCTTAGGGTTATTCAGGCAGATAGGTTCCGGCCAGCGTTTTGAAGGCCTCGACCTGCTTTGCCTCCCAGGCAGCATCCCGGCTGAGCTCGGCGGCCATGAGGGATGCGACGGCCGGGGCCATGGCGATGGCCGCCCTCGTGTCAAGCAATAGAGACCTGGTTCGGCGGCTGAGTATGTCTTCCACCGTTCGGGCCATCTCGTGGCGTGCTGCCCAGATCACTTCTCCGGCGCGGTAGGGGAGATGGTCGTGCAGCCGGACTTGTAGTTCGGGATTGTCACGCATCAAATCCTCCAAGGCCGGTGCGTCGGCGCCGTAGACTTCGAGGCTGCCGAATTTATCCGCATGTTGATGGTACCCATGGATGCGGAGTTCCTGGGTCTCGCAGGGTTGTTCTTCCAGGCCGCCGATGGTGGCAGCCAGGGTGACGCATTCTTCGGCCATCCGGCGATACGTGGTCCACTTGCCTCCACAGATGGTGATCAAGCCCGACTGGGCCACCAGGAGCGTGTGGTCGCGTGATAGTGTGGCCGTGTCCTCCTCGCTGCCACCCTCTCTGACCAGAGGGCGAATGCCGGCGAAGACACTCAAGATGTCGCTCTGGCCGGGTGGGCGTTCCAGGTAGTCGCCCGCGGTGTCGAGAATGAATTCGATCTCTTCGGGCAACGGTACCGGGTCGAGTTGGACGGTCGTGAGCGGCGTATCGGTGGTGCCGACGAGAACGTGGTCGTGCCACGGGATGGCAAACATCACTCGGCCGTCCCGGGTGTGGGGCACCATGATGGCGCTTTCGCCTGAGAGAAACGACCGGTCGAGGACGACGTGTACTCCCTGGCTGGGGGCAATGATTGCTCGAGCCGAGGAGTCGTCCATGCGTCTAATATTGTCGCTGAACGGTCCTGTGGCGTTGATGACTACTTTGGCCCGCAATTCGAGTTCAGCACCGCTCTCGAGGTCGTTGGCCACCACGCCTTCCACAAATCCTGCGGTATCTTGCAGCAACCTTTCTACCCGGGCGTAGTTAACCAACGCGGCTCCCTGCCGCGCAGCCGTGCGTGCCAATGCTATCAGCAAACGGGTATCGTCGAACTGTCCATCGAAGTACTGCACACCACCGCGCAGCCCGTCGGTTTTCAGCGTGGGAATGAACGACAGAGTCTCTTTCCGGGAGAGGATCTTGGACGGTCCAAAGCCGTATTTTCCGGCCAGGGCGTCATAGACCTTCATCCCGATCCCGTAGAACGGAGTCTCCCACCAGTCGTAGTTGGGGACGACAAAGCGAAGATCGTGGACCAGGTGGGGGGCGTTGTCGCGCAGGATCCCGCGCTCCTTCAGAGATTCCAGCACCAACGAGATGTTGCCCTGCTGCAGGTAGCGCACGCCACCGTGGATCAGTTTGGTAGACCGACCAGACGTGCCTTTGCCGAAGTCGTTCTGTTCCAGGAGCACGGTATCGTACCCCCGGGACGCGGCATCCACAGCGATCCCGACGCCTGTGGCCCCGCCGCCGATGATCAGGACATCCCACGGGCCACGGTGGTCCATGACCCTGCCGAGCATGTCGCTACGGTTCATGGGGGTGCGGAGTGCGGAGTGCGGTGTGCGGTGGGGTCATTAGCCGTTGTGGTGTTTGTACTGTTGCCAAGAAGCCCTGACTGTGTAATCCCTTGCGCTGCCCGCGCTGCCCGCGCTGCCCGCGCCTATACAGTAGCCTGGGTACGGTTCATGGTGCCTCGCTGCGCCAGTGCTTCCTGCGCTGCTGCCAACCGTGCGATCGGGACGCGATACGGGGAGCACGACACGTAGTTCATTCCCAGTTGATCACAGAACGCCACAGCGGAAGGCTCGCCACCGTGTTCGCCGCAGATGCCGAGTTTGAGATCGGGACGGGTGGTACGGCCCAGATCGGCTGCCATCTTGATAAGCTTGCCGACGCCATCGCGGTCGAGCACCTCGAACGGGTTGCTATCGATGATGTTGTGCTGCAAGTAGTAGGGCAGAAAACGCGCCGAGTCGTCGCGCGACAAGCCCCATGTGGTTTGCGTCAGATCGTTGGTGCCGAACGAGAAGAACTGTGCCTCCCGGGCGATCTCGTCCGCCGTGAGGGCCGCCCGGGGGAGTTCTATCATAGTTCCCAGGAGATAGGGGACGGTGATCTCCCGCTCGCGGAATACTTCCTCGGCCACTCGCCGAACGATCAAGGCCTGCTTGCGAAATTCCACCACGGTGGCAGTGAGCGGGATCATCACTTCGGGCATGACCCGGCCCTTGCGAACGGCCACTGCACAGGCCGCTTCGAAGATGGCCCGCGCCTGCATCTCGGTGATTTCGGGATACATGATGCCCAACCGGCACCCGCGCAGCCCCAGCATGGGGTTCACTTCTTCCAGCCCATCCACGATATGCTGCATCTCTACAGGAGTCTTGCCCAGTTCCTCCGCCAGGGAGGCTATCTCATCCGGATTGCTGGGGAGGAACTCGTGCAGGGGCGGATCGAGTAGGCGTATGTTGACAGGGTAGCCTTCCATGGCGCGGAAGATGGCTTCGAAGTCCCCGCGCTGCATCGGGAGGATCTTGGTCAGCGCCCGCGTGCGCCCCTCGCGGTCCTGCGCCACTATCATCTCTCGCATAGCTGAGAGCCGGTCGCCCTCGAAGAACATGTGCTCGGTACGGCACAGGCCGATCCCCTCGGCTCCAAAATCCCGACCCCGGTGGGTGTCGGCCGGCGTATCGGCGTTGACGCGGACATGCAGGTTCCGGAGGTTGTCCGCCCATTCCATCAGGCGGAAGAAATCGCCGTCCAGTTCCGGTTCCACCAGTGCCGCCTGACCAACGAATACCTTGCCGGCCGAGCCGTCGACAGTGATCCACTCACCGCGCTTGATTTCCCGGCCGTTGGCGGCGAAAGAATTGTGCTCCTCGTCCACGGTGATCTCCTGAGCACCGGACACACACGGCTTGCCCATCCCACGGGCCACCACTGCTGCGTGGGAGGTCATGCCGCCGCGGGCGGTTAGGATGGCCTTGGCTGCGACCATCCCATGAAAATCTTCCGGACTCGTCTCTCGGCGGATCAGAATTACGGTGGCGCCTTCCCGGGTGAGTGCTTCTGCCTCGTCGGCGTCGAACACTGCGGTACCGCTGGCGGCCCCCGGCGACGCTGGCAGGCCCGTGGTCAGCAGGTCGAGCGAGGCCGAGGAGTCGATTCTGGGGTGCAACAGTTGCTCGAGGTCCTGTGGCGGAATGCGGGCCACAGCTTCTTCGGTGGTGATGGATCCCTCATCCACCATGTCGCAGGCAATCTTGATGGCCGCCTGGCCGCTGCGCTGCCCGCGGCGGGTTTGTAGCATGTAGAGCCGGCCGCGCTCGATGGTGAACTCCATGTCCTGGACGTCCCGGAAATGGCGCTCGAGTGTGACGGCCATCTTCTGAAGTTCCCCGAACACCTGAGGCATCTGCTCCGCCAGCGCGGCGATCGGCTCAGGGTCCCGGGTGCCGGCGACAACGTCCTCTCCCTGAGCGCTGAGGAGATACTCGCCGTACAATTCGGCTGTGCCGGTTGAGGGATCTCGCGTGAAGGCCACGCCGGTTCCGGAGTCCTCGCCGATGTTGCCGAACACCATGGTCTGGATATTGACGGCCGTTCCCATCGAATCCGAAATATCGTGGAGCTTGCGATAGTCCACGGCACGCCTGGTGTGCCAGCTGCCGAACACCGCGGCAATAGCCCCCCATAGTTGCTCTATTGGGTCATCTGGGAAGGGCCGTCCGGTTTCCTGCTCCACATGGACCTTAAAGTCCGCCACGACACCTTTTAGGGCCTCGGTGGGCAGGTCGATCACCCGAGCAACACCTGCGTCCGTCGTGTGCCGTTCGAGGATACTGTCGAAAGATTTTTTGGGAATGTCGTCCACAACCGAACCGTACATCTGGACGAACCGGCGGTAGCTGTCCCAGGCAAATTGCGGGTTGCCGCTTTGCGTTTCCAGACCGGCCACGGTGACGTCGTTGAGCCCCAGGTTGAGGATCGTCTCCATCATCCCGGGCATCGACACCGCGGCTCCGGACCGGACCGAGACGAGAAGGGGCTCGCTGCCGCCGAACTGGCGTCCGGTGGCGGCCTCTAGCCTTTGCAGCGCCGTTTCGACCTGCGCGCGAAGCCTGGGTGGGAATTGTCCCGCCTCGAGGTAGGTGTGGCAGACGGTGGAAGAGATAGTGAATCCGGGTGGAACGGGAATACCCAGGTTGGTCATCTCCGCCAGCGAGGCTCCCTTGCCGCCAATGACGTCCTTCATGCCGGCGGTGCCGTCGGCGCGGCCCTGCCCGAAAAAGTAGACCAAGGGGTTGGTGTAGGAGTCAGTCATGAGTGCGTCGCGGTTACAGGGTCGGCGTGGCGCAAGAGGACAAGTTGCTCTGGGTCCTCATCGGTCGGGTAGTGTCCCGAGAAGCACGCGTGGCAAAACTTGCTTCCCCCGGCAGCTTCCAACATGGCATCGAGCGACAGATAGCCAAGTGAATCCACACCGAGGAAGTCGCGGATCTCTTCCTGGCTGTGAGTGCTGGCTATGAGCTCCTCGGCGTTGGCGGTATCGATCCCGTAAAGGCACGGGCCGGTGATCGGTGGCGATGCCAGACGCAGATGGACTTCCCGCGCCCCGGCCGCACGGATCATCCGTACGAGACCCTTGCTGGTAGTGCCGCGCACCAGGCTGTCATCTACCACGACAACCGATTGACCGTCAATGACATCGCGGACGGGATTGAACTTGATCTTTACTTTGGCCACGCGAACGGCTTGCGAGGGATGGATGAAGGTGCGGCCGACGTAGTGATTTCGGATCAGACCGTGCTCGAGCTTGATGCCCGTTTCGTCGGCAAAGCCGAGCGCCATGGCGTTGGAGCTGTCCGGAACGCTGAAGACCACGTTTGCCCCGGGTGCCGGATGCTCGCGCGCTAGAACCCGGCCAAGTTCCCGCCGGACGCGGTCGACCGATTCCCCGAACACCGTGCTGTCCGGGCGGGAAAAATAGACTAACTCAAAAACGCAACGGGTGACTGGTCTGGGAGACAGTGGCCGCAGTTGGATCGCGGTGCCTTCGATGAAGTGGAGGAATTCACCCGGCTGGATTTCGGTTATCTCGGTGGCGCCGAGCAGGTCGAGGGCACAGGTCTCAGATGCTACCGCAATACCTTCACCGACACGGCCGTAGAACAGGGGACGGAATCCACGGCCATCCACCACGGCGAAGATCGAGCGTCCGACGCCGATGACCAGGCTATAGGCTCCCTCGAGACGCTCGAGCGCACTGCGGATTTGCTGCTCGGGGGCAAGCGCCTCTGAACGCGCGATGAGATGTACCAGCACCTCACTGTCCGCCGAAGAGGTAAACAGCGACCCGCGGTTCACCAACTCGTGCTTGATTTCAGAGGCGTTGGTCAGGTTGCCGTTGTGGGCCACCGACAGAGGACCGCCGCGGTAGTTGACCAGATAGGGCTGAGCGTTTGCCAGAACGGTGCTACCGGTGGTGGAGTACCGCGTATGGCCGACCGCAACGTCGCCCACCAGCTTCTCGAGGCGCTCATCATCGAATGTTTCGGATACGAGGCCCATGCCGATGTGTGAGCGCGCTTTGCCGTCCTGGTCGACAGTCACGATGCCGGCGCTCTCCTGGCCACGGTGTTGCAGCGCGTACAACCCGAGGTAGGCCAGCCGCGCTGCGTTGGGGACACCAGAAATACCGATGATACCGCACATGTAGGCTCAGGCTCCTTCGGATTGGTTGGCTTGCATCCGTTCCATCCGTCGTGGAATGGCGTCGAAGTAACACAGTCGAAGCTCGGAACTGGGCCAGCGGAGTTTCTCGTGGTCCAGGTTGATTTCGAAGTCTGTTCCCGGCTCGCCGACCGTGCCAACACGGCTGAGCGGCACGCCATGATCCTGCGCCAGCGACCCCAGTTTGCCGGCGACGTCCAGAGGGCAGGAAAGCACCGCCCGGGCGCCGTCCTCACCATACAACAAAGCTGGAGCGTCCACACCTGGCGCGTACCCAGTCAAATCGACTGAGACACCAGTGGCGGATTCTGCGTACGGGCCACCGATGGCCGCCTCGGCGAGGGCCAGGAGCAAGCCGCCGTCAGAACAATCGTGGGCGGACGTGAGCAACCCCGCAGCAGCAGCCGCCTGCAAGAAGCGTTGGAGTCGGGATTCGGCCTCGAGGTCCACCGGTGGAGGAGCCCCTCCGACGAAGCCATAGATTTCCGCCCAGTAGGCTGAACCGCCCAGGTGGCCGGTGGTGTTACCGGCCAGGAATATGGTATCCCCTTCTGACTGGAAGTGGCTTGGTACCCGGTGACTCAACTTGTGAAGCAGGCCGACCATGCCGACGGTCGGGGTAGGGGAGATGGCGCCGGTCGGGCTTTCGTTATAGAAAGAGACATTCCCTCCGGTGACCGGCGTATCGAAGGCCAGGCATGCCTCTCCGATGCCACGGCACGCCTCGCGAAACTGGAAGAACACCTCCGGTTTCTCCGGGTTGCCGAAATTTAGGCAGTCGGTGACTCCTAAGGGCTGTGCGCCGGTGCAGGCAATGTTCCTTGCCGCTTCGGCGACCACTGCCTTGCCTCCCTCGTAGGGATCGAGCATTACATACCGGGCATTGCAGTCGACCGTCACTGCCAGGCCGAAGTCCGTAGTGTCGACCCGGAGCACGCCGGCATCGCCTCCGGGGGCGATGGCCGTACCGGCCTGTACTGTCGAATCGTATTGTTGGAACACCCACCGTTTCGAAGCGAGAGTCGGCGTATCGAGTAGCACTTCCAGCGCGCGGTGGAGGTCCGCGGTAGGCTCTCCTTCAGGTGTGGCTTTGCGGCGGGCAATGGCTGACGCGCTTTCGGCAGCTTTGGGTTGGTAAACCGGACAGTCTTCGATCAACCTGCTTCCCGGAATTGACGCGACGAGGGTTCCCTCATGGATCACCCGGAACATTCCGTCGTCGGTGACGTGTCCAACCGGCGTCGCATCGAGTTCCCATCGTTGGCACACGGCTTGGACTTCGGCCACCCTCCCCGGTTCGGCCACCACCAGCATGCGTTCCTGAGATTCCGATAGGAGGATCTCGTAAGGCGTCATGCCTTGTTCGCGGATGGGCACCAAACTGGTATCCAGCTCCACTCCGACGCCACCTCGCTCAGCCATCTCTGCCGCCGAACTAGTGAGGCCAGCCGCGCCCATGTCCTGGATGGCAACGATGATGCGGCCGGTGATGAGGTCCAGGCTGGCTTCGAGGAGGAGCTTCTCCATGAACGGGTCGCCCACCTGAACCTGCGGGCGCCTGGCTTCGCTCTGCTCCGAGAGCTCCTCGGACGCGAAGCTGGCCCCGTGTATGCCGTCTCGCCCGGTGCGGGCGCCGACGGCCAGGAGGACGTTTCCTACGCCTTCCGCCTTGGCTCTGATGAGGTCGTCTTCGTGGAGCAGGCCGACGCACATGGCGTTGACCAGGGGATTGCCGGCATAGGTCTCGTCGAACACGACTTCGCCGCCGAGGGTGGGAACGCCCATGCAATTGCCGTAATCGCCGACGCCTCGGACGACGCCGGCGAAGAGGTACCGGTTGCGGGGCTCGGACAGCGGACCGAAACGGATGCTGTTGAGCATTGCGACCGGACGCGCACCCATGGTGAACACGTCGCGGAGTATGCCCCCGACCCCGGTGGCGGCTCCCTGGTACGGTTCTACGGCGGACGGGTGGTTGTGGCTTTCGATTTTGAAGGCAACGGCCCAACCGGCGGGTAGGCGTAGGACGCCGGCGTTCTCTCCGGGCCCTTGAATCACGTGTTCGCCGGTAGTGGGGAATTTTTTGAGGATTGGACGGGAGTGTTTGTAGGAACAGTGCTCCGACCACAACGCCGAAAAAATGCCCAGTTCGGTAAAGGTCGGCGCTCGCTCCAGCATGGCTACGATCCGGTCATACTCCATCTGGTTGAGGTTGTGCTCCTCAGCCAGGGCGAGCGTGACTGCGGGCTCGCCCGGGAGGTTCTTTGGTGGCGCGGCCGGGGTCTTGGTCGCCATCAGTCTACTGGTCTCCGGACTTGTGTTCGCGCAGGGTAGCGGTCAGGTCGCCGAATACCCGGCCCAGCAATCCTGGTTCGGTGTCGGTCATGAGGCTTTCGATTTCGCCGTTGTCGAGCCAAATGCCGTTGCAATCGGGGCAGCGGTCGATAGTGACGCCGTGAAAGTTTTCCGGCTGAAGGTCAGCTCCACACTTGGGGCATTTCATGAAGTGCTGCTGACGCTCTTCGCGGTCTGCCTCCTCTTCCAACTCGGAACGCTTCTTCTTTAGGAGCTCGAGGTCGCGTTTGGTGAAGTAGTCTTCTTCGGTTCTGCTGGGCTTGTCGGTGCTCATGGATTCACTTGGGTTGAATGTCGGGCCGAGGTTGTAACGGGGGAATCCGATTCAGCGGCTCGCCACATGACTATGGATGAAAAAAACCCGTTGCCCGACTCATCTCCGATGGCGGAATCTGCGACTCGCTCAGGATGCGGCATGATGCCCACGACGTTGCCGTCGGAGGAACAGATGCCCGCGATGCCTGCCGTCGACCCGTTGGGGTTGTCGTTATCGAGATAGCGTAGCACCACCCGGCCCGAGGTCTCTAGCTCCTCGATGGTTTCGGGCGCCGCCACGAAACGTCCCTCGCCATGAGCCACCGGGATGTGCAGGGTCTCGCCCTTGTGGTAGGCCATGGTGAACGGTGTCGCGACGTTTTCGACTTTCACGGGCACGGGTCTGGATACGAACGTCAGTCCGGCGTTGGGCAGCAACGCTCCGGGGAGGAGGCCGGCCTCGCACAGGATCTGAAAGCCGTTGCAGATGCCGAGCACGGGTCCACCGTCCTCGGCGTGGCGCTTAACCGCCTGCATGATGGGGCTGAATCGGGCAATGGCACCGGAGCGGAGATAGTCCCCGTAGCTGAATCCCCCGGGGAGGAGTACCACATCGGCCTCCTTGAGATCGTCGTCACGGTGCCACACGAAGTAACCTTGACATCCTGCCCGTTCCGTGGCTCGGAGGGCATCCATGTCACAATTGCTGCCGGGAAAGCGGACAACCGCGGCGCGTATCATGCCGGTTCGACCTCGATCAGAAAATCTTCGGTAACCGGGTTGGCCAACAGCCGCTCGCACATGCGCCGCGTAGTTGTTTCGGCGTCGCCCGGGCTGTCAGCGGCTACCCCCACCTCGATAGCGCGGCCGACGCGGACGCTCGAGACGCCGTCGAACGCCAACTCGGTGAGGGCGTTTTCCACGGCTTGACCCTGAGGGTCGAGGAGGCCGTCTCGTGGCATCACGCGGATATGGACGCGAAATTTCATTGCTGGTTCCTCATGGAGTCAGAATCGCCGAGTAGGCGAGGGCCTCTCGCCGGCTGCCGGTGGTTGGGCGGACGGAACGTCCCCTTCTACGGGTAGCTGCTC
>CAXMUQ010000020.1:0-20098 GCA_964196605.1 uncultured Acidimicrobiia bacterium | reverse complement strand
ATGGAAGACGACTTTACCACGGTGTTCACGGCCTACCTACAAGACGAACGTGATTTCGTTACCGCCATGCAGCAGACTCGTATCCTGTTGCTGGGAAAACTGGTGCCCGAGGATGCCGGCCAATTCGTCAGTGATCTCATCCAGTTGGCCAATCGCGTGGCAAACAGTTCGGCCAGTGGGGTTTTCGACGCGCACAACATCAGTCCGTCCGAAGCCGAGGTAGTGCAGAGCGTTTCCAGCCTGTTGAACCCCTCCTGACACCTCAGGAGGTTGCCCGGCGGCGCTGAAATTTCTTGCAGTTCCCGAGCGATTGCCTGCAAGCTCTGGCGATCCGCCTCCGTTGTGCCACCGGCCCATCCCCAATCATAGAGCGTATCACGTTGTAGTTCTGTGTGTTAGGGCTCTTGGACCCGGCCACAACCTGTGGCGCAGAACGTGCCGATCAGCCCCCCAGGCCAGCCACTCACCCAAACAACCAACGTCATGTCAACTCGGAAGAATCACGCACGCCACCACGCTCCCAGCCTGGTCGGCACCGTCGCCAAATGGGTGGCACTGTCTGTCACTTCGGGCGCTGCCATGGTGTCGTTCATGTCCGATTCTGATTCGATCGGCTTGTTCGGCTGGATGGCCTCCGAAGGAATGTCGCTGTCCGACTACGCCGTCCGCAGCATCCGGCTGACGCCACGGGCCGACACCGCGTTCGCCATCGGTGATTCGATCCACCTGGCCGCGACGGTTACCGACAAGCGGGGGAGTACCATCATCGGGGCTTCCGTGATGTGGCGCAGCCTGGACCACGCGGTTGCAGCGGTAGACTCGAGCGGCGTGGCCGTCGTGCGCGGTCCCGGGAAGGTTGGTATCGTGGCCGAGGTCCGGGAATATTCAGACACCGCCTGGGTGATCGCTTCACAGCGGCTCGCGGGAGTGAAGATCGATGTCGACAGCATCTTCAGCATTCCTGAGCAGGAAAGCAGACCCATATTTGCCATGGCCGTCGACTCCAGACGGCACGAAATCCTCGGCCTGAGACCCCGGTGGACCTCCTCCGATCACGGCGTCCTCACCATCGACTCGCTGGGAACGGCCACCGGTATAGCCCCCGGAAAGGCGATAGTCACGGCGACGCTGGCAGAGATGCGCTCTGAGAAAACCATTCGCGTCGTGCCGGCGGCGGAACAGATCGCCTTGGTGGGGAGCGAGCAGCGCGCCGCGGCCGGGCAGCGCCTGGACCGCCCTGTGGTCGTCAAGGTATGGTCGCGCGGTGGCACGCCTCTCGAAAAGGCCGTCGTACGGTTCTATCCGCTGTCGGGCAGCGGCTCGGTGGAACACGAAGAGGTGGTAACGGACGGAACCGGGGTCGCCGGTACCCGGTGGACCTTGGGACCGACTCCCGGCCGCCACGAAATCCGGATTTCAGTGGAAGGCGCGGACAGCACGCTCATGGTCTATGCCGAAGCCGATCCACACCCAGGTGACATCGAAATCGCCAGCCTGCACGACAGCCTGGTTGCCCGCTTTGGCACTACGCTGACAGACACGCTGACGATCGAGGCCACCGACTCGCTGGGACGCATTCTCCCCAACATCCCCGTGACCTGGTCGACCAGAGACGGTGGCACCATCGACGCAATCGACGGGCGTACCGACACGCTGGGTCGAGCGCGAGCCCGATGGACGCTGGGCGACCGGGCCGGGTGGCAACACGCGGAGGCCGCGGTGGGCAACCCGCGCACCGTTCCGCCGCACACCATCGAGGCTTGGGCCGAGCCCGGCAGGGTGAGTCGCGCCGAAATCGTCAGCGGCAAGGGACAGCACGCAACGGTGGGGAAGGGACTCAGCAAGGCGATCGTGGTAAGGGCGCTCGACGAACACGACAACCCGGTTCCCGGAGTGGTCGTCACGGTCGACCCCGGGCAAAGTTCGGTTCCGGAGACCGAATTGACAACCGACGTAAACGGCCAAGTAGCGGTTTCCTGGACCCTGGGGCGCCGCTCGGGCAATCAACGGTTGGCAATCCGAGTCGCTGGAGTCAAGGCGCCACTGGTGGCCGTCGCCACCGCCGAGCCGAGGGGAGCGGGTAACATAGAGTTCGTGGCACCGCCCACAGGCGGTTCCGCAGGGAAGCCTCTCGCCAAGCGCACGGTGGTGCTGGTGACCGACGCCTACGGTAATCCCGTGGCCGACAAGCAGGTGCTCTTCAGCGGTCCGGCGGGAATCGTCAATCCCCAGCGGGCCATGACCGGAGATGATGGGCGCGCGAGTACCAAGTGGACTCTGGGGAACAAGACCGGACGATCGTGGTTACAGGCGGCCGTGAGCGGCACCAAGCTCAAGGCCGTGATGAAGGTCGACGTGAATTGATCGAGGGAAGAAGGGAAGCGGCCCTTCCCTTCTGCGGTGGGCCGCGCCGGGTCTCAACACACTTTCCGACCCGCGGGTCTCCCCGACCCCTGTCCATTGCGCCCTCTTCATCAGACCTGCCCGTCCGCAGTTACTCAGCCCGCAACGCCGACGACGGGTCGATGCGGGTCGCACGACGGGCCGGAATCCACGAGGCTAACACAGCCACGACCAGCAACGACGCCGTGACGATCGCGATGGTGGCGGGATCGTTAGGCGTCACGCCGTGGAGCATACTCCCCAAGAGACGTCCGAGGACCAACGCTCCGGCAACCCCCACCACGGCTCCTGCCAAAGCCGGCCCCACGCCTTGGCGCACGACCATGCCAATCACTCGACGTCGATTGGCCCCCAGGGCGAGGCGAATGCCGAGCTCTCGCGTGCGACGGGCGACCGCGAAGGCCAGAACGCCATAAACACCACCGGCGGCTAGCAACAAGGCCACTCCGGCAAACACTCCCAGGAGGAGCAGGTTGAACCGCGGACGCACCAACTTCTCATCGACGAGGACCGGCATGGGACGGACGCGGGAAATTTCCATCGTGGGTGCCACCGTCAAGAGACGATCCATCACCGCCCGGGCCTGAGCGCCTGGATCACCTGTCGTCCGCATGACGATGAACGATGCCCAGCGCGGTATCTGGGCAAACGACCAATACACTTCCGGCCCGGCGGCACTATCCGGATCGATTGGCTGGACATCAGCAACAACACCGACGATCTCCAGCGACATCTCGTGCAGCGGCATGTGAATCCACTCTCCCAGCGGATTCTCGCCGGAAAATAATTGTCTGGCTGCCGTTTCGTTGACCACGGCGACGAGTGGCCCTCCACGATGATCCGTCAGTGCCAGGTCCCGCCCGCGGACAAGCGGGATACCCATTGTGTTGAAGTACCCTGGGCTCACATCATACCAACGAACCGTTGGGCGTTGGCCCGGTGGAGCCGGCCGGCGTTCGATGATGATCTCGCTGCTTTCCCGGCCCCCGAACAGGGGACCGGCCGACGCCGTTGCCACCGACCGCATTCCGGGAAGAGCTGCCACTTCATCCACCGCTCGCTGATAGAGCCCCGGTAGGAGATCCCGGTCGGGGTAGACGCCAGGAGAGACGAACGTCCACAAGGTCAACACATGCTCCCTCTCGAACCCCGGGTCCCACGAGAGGAGATTGGAAAAGCTCCGCGCCAACAAGCCGGCGCTGATCAGCAACATGGTGGCCAGGGCCATCTCGGTAACCACAAGCATCGAGCGAACTCGGCCGGCGCTCTTTCCCAACCCACCACCAGCGGTGGGCGCCGAGGCCTTGAGCGCCTCATTCACATCCACGCGCGAGGCTTGGTACGCTGGGATCAGACCGAAGAACAAGCTGGTACCCAGCGTCAGTATCAAGGCAAAGGCAAACACAGTGAGGTCCAGTCCGACTTCGTCCAACCGTGGAATCCCCGGCGGTGCCAGACGCAGGAACACCTCGGTGGCCCACAGCCCGACGAGAAAGCCTCCGACGCCCCCGACGAGGGCCAGCACCAGACTTTCGGTCAGGACCAGGCGCGCCAATCGCCCGCGCCCCGCTCCCAGTGCCGCCCTCACCGTCATCTCCCGTTGACGATCGGCCGCCCTGGCAAGCAGCAGGTTCGCCACGTTAGCGCAGGCGATGAGCAGCACGAATCCGACAGCAGCGAGGAACAGCAACAGCATGGACTCTGTCGACCCGATGATCCGGTCGCGCAACGGGTCTACGTGAACGACCCATCCCTTGTTGACGTCCGGGTGCCGGCGCGCCAATTCACCACCGATGGTGGACAACTCCTCGGCAGCCTGTTGTACCGTGGCGCCGGGAGCGAGCCGTCCGAAGGCCTTGAAACCACGCCAGTCCCGATGTTCTTCAGCCGCCGGGTCGATGTGGAGCGGTCGCCAGAGTTCAATGCCACCGAGGAACGGCGCCTCAAATCCCTCCGGCAGCACACCGACGATGATGGTCGGTACACCGTCGATCGCCACCGAACCGCCGACAATGGTGGAATCGCCGCCGAAGGCAGTGCGCCAAAAGAGATGACTCACGATGGCGACCGCGGATCCGACACCGGCCTGATCTTCCGGCTGGAACAAACGGCCGAGGGCGGGAGCCGTTTCCATGACCTGGAAGAAATCCGGCGTGGCCAGCCCACCGCCAATTCCCTGGCTCTTTCCCTCAATCTCCATGGCCACGGTCCACGACCGCGCCAATCCAATGCGCGAGACCGTTTGGCTCGCCTTGGCAAGATCGAGCGCGTTGGGCGGCGACATGGTTCCGCATGAAGCCCGCGCCTCATTGGCCTCGCACACCATGACGAGACGGTGGGGCTCGGGATAGGGAAGTGGCGTGAGCAATACGCCATTGACCACTGTGAAGATGCCCGAGGTTGCACCCACGCCCAGCGCTATCATGAGAAGGGCAAGCACGACCAAGCCGGGGCGGCGGCGGATCTGACGCCAAGCTACCAGGAAGTCTTGCCGTATTCCTCGATGCCAATCCGACCGTCGTCGATCTCGCTCTCGCCCCTGAGCGATGGCGCGGCATGCCTGGGAGACCTGGTGGTAGTCGCCGAACCGAGCCCTGGCTCTGGCTTCGGCCGCTTCCCGGTCCATACCGGAGTCCTGGAACTCACGCACCAGCATATCGAGATGAAAGGAGAGATCGGCGTCCACCTCTTGGGAAACAGATGGTTTCCACAGTATCGAGCCGCCGGACCTGGTGTCGTTGCGACCGGATTGGCGACGACGGAACCAATCGAACATCGAGCTAGCCCATCTGCAGGACACGACCGACCGCACCCTGGAACGAGAGCCACTCCTCGGTTTCCGCCGCAAGTTGACGCCGACCCTTGGCGGTCAGCCGATAGAACTTTGCTCGACGGCCCAACTCCGACTTACCCCACTCGGCCTGGATCCATTCCCGTCGCTCCATGCGGTACAGTGCCGGGTAGAGACTGCCTTCCTCCACCCGGATCTCCTCGCCGCTGTGTTCGGCGAGCCACTTGGCGATGGCGTAGCCGTGACGGGGACCAAAACTGAGAGTCTTGAGGACTAACGCGTCGAGCGAGCCGTGAAGGAGGGCCTTGGTGGTCTTGGGCATCGGGTCCTTACCTAGAAAGTCTAGGCACAAGATGTACCACGATGCCTAGATAGTCAAGGTATGGCCAATTACCACCTTCTATTTGCCAATTGCCATCAGTTCGGCTCTCCACTCAAGCTCGCCATGCGCTGCTTGACCTCCTCGACCTGCGACTGCAATTCCGCGTCAGCCTCGCGCCACTGATCGACGAACTGACCGTAACGCCGCAACGCTGCCTCGATATCTCCCTGCTCTTCGTGTAGTTCACCGAGCCGCCGGTAGGCCACGGCGAGCTCGGCGTGATCGATGCCCTCCCAGCGCCAGCGGCTGTCGACATAGAGCTGGTACGTGGCGATGGCCGAATCGGCCTGGCCCAGTTGATCCTGGGCCCGCGCGATGTAGGGAAGCGCGCAAGTCCGGCATCCGCCATCGTCGTAGGATTCCTGCAAAGCCCGGAGCCCCTCCCCCGCATTACCGCGCGAGAGATCGATCATGCCCTGGGAGAAACTGGCCCACCGGCGCGACTGTCGACTCTCATCCGGTTGTCCTGACTCGATGAACGCGCGCAGGTAGCGCTCCGCCTCATCGGGACGGCTGGCAATGGTGTACAGCCAGACCAGGAACACGTACGGACGATCGCGCATGGCCAAAGAATCCAACGGGTGTTCCGCCAACCCCTCCTCCACTCGCCGAATTCCGTCCTCGGGCCGACGACGAACGATGGCGTCCACCAACCCCTGCTGGACCAGGCTGGTGATATAGCCCTCGGGTTGACCTCGTCTCAACGAGGTGGCATTGGCATCTCTCCAGTGCCGGTTTGCCTCGACCACTCTTCCCTGTACATCTGCATAGATGGCCAATGACGAACTGGCTGATCCCTCCCAGAACAGGTTGCCCCGCTGAGCATCGGCTACCTGTTCCCAGTGCTCCTCCGCAACCGTCCACTGCTGCTGACTCACGGCAATATTGGCCTTTTGACTCAGGATCTGGGGATTGTCCGGGAAGGTGTTGGCAAAGCGATCGACCGCTGCGGAGGCTGAATCATACATCCCCAGATTGGAGAACGTCCCAATCACGTTAGTATGGAACGTGCCGATGGTGGGATCGAGCGCCAGGGCCCGTTGGTATAGCTCGAGCGCCCGCTCGTCATCACGCATTTGGCTGTAGGACACTCCGAGGTTATTGAGCGCTGTCACGTCTTCGGGATAGGCATCTAGTAGCGTCCGGTACGCTGCGATCACCTCCTCGCGTTTCCCGGTCACACGGACGTGGTACATCGCCGCTGCCTGGTAGCGCTCCAGCACAGACAACCGGTCCCGGTGCTCATAGGCCAGAGTCGTCGCCTCGATCATCCGATCCCGCTGTTCGAACGTGTTACCCAGAATCGCGCCGATCTTGCGGTAGGCCATGGCGAAAGCGGTGTCGATCAACACGGCTTCCTCGAGCAGGTCCACCGCTCGGGCGGGATCGCCGTCGTTCTCGGCCTTGAGTGCCTGGGTGTACAACCGCAATGCTTGAAGCGATCCAGTCGTCACCTTGTCCAACGGCCCACTGCGGCGGATCGTGGTGAGCGACTCGCCGATACGTTCACGAAGGCCGGAGGACAGGCCGTCGATGGCACCGACGATCTCATCGGCATTGGCCGCGTTAGCCTGGCGAGCAACCAGCACCTCGCCGGTGCTCGACGTGAGGCTGGCAGAGATGGCGTAACCGTTCCCCACCGACACGATCTCACCGGCGATGTAAGCCTTGATCCCCTCCCGCTCGGCCATCTCCCGTGCCAACGCTGGATCGACCAGGGTCGAGGGGTCGCGCTCCATTCTCTTGAGGACCGCTTCGACTTGCGTCGGCTGCAGCACGGTGACGACCTGCGATTGGGTTAGCCCGATGCGCAATAATTCCGTCGCCGTCCGCCCCAGAGTGCTGTCAGACGTGCGGTTCTCGAACTCGGCGATGATAATGGGGTCTTTGGCGTCGAGCGCACCGGCGGCCAACAAGGTTCCGACCGGCCCGATCCCCATGACCCGCATGAGGCTGTAGCCGGCGGCGATGACACCCAGACCGGCGAACGCCACCACCCCGCCGAACAGCGCCGTGCGCCAGGTGAACCAGCGGCGGATGCCGACGCTGGCGTGGCTGGTGGTGTCCATGCCCGCAGCCGCGGCGACGGCCCGGCGGCGTTCGTGGTGGCCGGTGATCAGCGTGATGGGGAACCCGATCACCAACAGACCCACACCGCCCCATAGCACCCAGATCGGCAGTCCCAGCTGCATGACCGCGCCATATACCAGGGCCAGGACACCGATGGCGGCGAGCACGAACAGGGCGGCAACCCTGACAGGATGCCCGTGCCGTGCCGAGTCAAGGTCGACGCTCTGGTAGGGCGCTGTCCCGGTAGGTGTCATGCCGCCGGTCGAAGGCGTGGCGGCCATCTCCAGCAGGGGAAGCATCTCCCCGGCGGCTTGCCACCGGTCGGCCGGGCGTTTCTCCAGGCAACGCATGACGACGGTTGCCAGCGGTATCGGAATTGTGGTTCGGTGCCGGTCCACCGGCGCCGGCGGTTCGGTCACCTGCGACGCCAGCACCGCTTGGGGCGTGGCCCCGGTGAACGGGGGCTGCCCCGTCAGCATCTCGTAGGCCATGGCGCCCAAGGCATAGATGTCGGCCCGGTGATCCACGTGAGGGTCGGCGGCCGCCTGCTCGGGGGACATGTAGGCCGGCGTCCCCAAGGCCACGCCCAGCGAGGTCAACGAAGACCCTCCGCCGGTGGATTCGGACACGGCCTTCGAAACACCGAAGTCCGTCACCACCGCATGGCCATCCGACAACAGAATGTTGTCTGGCTTGATGTCGCGGTGCACCACACCGTGTCGGTGGGCAAAGGACAGCGCGTCGGTCACTTCCTTGATGAGGCCAATGACTTCCTTGAGCGGCAGCTCGCCCTCGCGCGACAGCTTGGCCCGGAGGGATTCGCCTTCGATGTAGGGCATCACGTAGTAGAGCAGGTCGTCTTCCGAGCCGGCGGTGAGCAGCGGCACCATGTGAGGATGTTGCAGCGACGCTGCCAACTGGATTTCCCGGCGGAAGCGATCCTGGTTGACCCCCGCCGCCATGTCAGGCGGCAAGACCTTGATGACCACTTTGCGGTGAAGCTCTACCTCTTCAGCCAGGAATACGCGGCTCATCCCCCCACCACCGAGCTCCTTCTCGATGTTGTAGGTGTCGCCGACGGCGGCTTGGACGCGATCTATGAATTCAGCCAATTCCAATTCCCTCGCCGATGAGCGACAGTGGACAGTGGACAGTAGGCCGTGGACGGACGATCGCTGCTTGCCGACAGCCGACCGCCATCATTCCGGCTCTCCGCTCAACTCCGCCATGCGCAACCGTACTCCTTCGACCAGCGGTTGCAGCTCTGGGTCCGCCTCGCGCCACAGGTCGACGAACTTGGAGTAGTAGTCCAGCGATTTCTTCCGATCCCGATCTTCATACAGCTCGCCCAGCCGCTTGTAGCTCGCTCCGAGCATGAACGACTCTCGAACGGCGCGCCACGGTGATGGCGTATCGATTTCGGATTCGAGGATGGTAATCGCCGAATCGGGCATACCCAGTCGATCGTAGGCAAAGCCGATTTCGTGCCGGCCGCACCAGTTGCACGTCCCCGATTCGTACGCTGCCTGAAAAGCGTCTATCGCGTCCCGATATCGGCCTTCGGCCATGGCGATTCGGCCGAAAGCGTGGTACTGGTCCCCCTCACCTTTCCGGACGCCTTCGGGGACCTCCGTTTGATACTCGGCCATGAGGCCCTTGGCTCTCTCCACGTTTCCCAAATCCACGAACGTCTCTGCCAATGACCGATAGGGTCTACTTATTGGGCTCATTTGGGCCAGCGGATACTTGGCAAGCGCCTCGTCAACAAGTGCTCTAGCGCCAAGCGTGTCGGCGAGGTACTCGACCCGGAAGGAGGCCTGCCACGCAGCCCACTCGACATACCCTCCTGCATCTCCGCGCGATTCATCGATCGTGCGCATCGCTTCCAGGGCTTGCTCGGCATCACCAATCCGTCCATGCCGCTCGCCGTCATTCACCCGGAACAGATGCCCCCAGAACTGCCAATTCGTTTCCGGACGCCGACGGAGCTCTCGTGTGAGGGAATCCCGAACGGGATAGTCGCGCTCGCCTGCGGCAAGTGTGGCAGCGAACCGCAGCGCGATGGGCGATCCCGGGTGCGCCACTTCAAAGTCCTGTATGACTTGCGATGCCTCCTCATACCGATCTTGCCCCTGGAGTGCCGCGATGAGGTTGGCGTAGAACGGCCAACGGTCGCCGCTAGCCAGGGCCTGGCGGGCATACCCTTCCGCCTCCTCATAGCGATACCGGTCACTCAGGTGAACCGCCAGGTTGTTGAGCGCGGCGCCTTCGTCGGGAAAGCGCTCGATCAAAGCCCGATAGGCATTCTCGATTTTGTCGTCGTCGTAGTCGACCACACTGTAGTAGTAGGCGGTGGCCAACTGCCGTTCGCGTTCGGGGAGCCGGTCACGCAACTGGTACGCCCGCGTGGCGGCGTCCGCCGCCTCCTGGGCATCGCCGAAGTTGTTGCCCAGAATCACAGCCAACCGGCGCCACGCCATGGCAAAGGTGCTGTCCTCGGCCAACGCTTCTCGAAAGAGCTCCATCCCCCGGTCCGCGTCCCCTTCGGTGACCGCCTGGTTGGCGTTGCGGTACAGCCGGAGTGCCGTCAAGGAGGAAGTGCTGACCATGTCCAACCGGTCGGTCGTTCGAATGGTCCTGAGCGACTCACCCACCCGCTCGCGCAGCTTGCGCGATAGCCGATCGACTGCACCAATGATCTCGCTGTCGTCGTTGGCCGTTTCCCTGTGCGCGGTCAGCACGGCACCATCGGCCGCGGCCACCACTTGTGCCGACAACACGAACCCCTGGCCGAGCGTGCTGATGTCGCCCAGCACCATGGCCTTGGCGCCTTCCCGTTCGGCGATCTCCCGGGCGGTGGCCTCGCCTATAGGCGAATTGGGGTCGCGCGCCATCCGTTCGAGCGCAGCCCGGACCTCACTGTCGTCCAGCAGCTTGACCACGGACGATTGAGACAGATCGATACGCAACGCCTCGGTGACCGACTCACCCAACATCGAGTCAGATGTGCGGTTCTCGAAGTCGGCCAGTACCAGCTTGTCTCGCTCCCCAAGGGCCCCCGAAGTGATCAGGGTCGCCGCGGGGCCAATCCCCATGGTGCGCATGGCGGCATATCCACCGGTAACCACACCCAGAGCCGCGAAAGCCCCCAGTCCCCCGAGAATGGCCCGTCTCCAGGTGAACCAGCCGTGCAAGCCCTTTTGCGCCGCCGAGTCGTAGATCCCGGTCGCCTGTTGCACGGCGCGACGCTTCTCTGCGTGCCCGGTATACAACATGACAGGGAAACCAAGTGCCATGAGCCCCACGGCTCCAAGCAACACCCAGTCCGGCAGACCAAGAGCCTGGATCAGGGCGTAGACGATCGCCAGCACCCCAACCGCAGCCAGCACGAATAGTCCGGCCACGCGCACCGGGTGGCCCTGTTTTGCCGCTAGGGAAGCTTGGTAAGCATCCACCGGCTGAGTGCCGATCGGCGTCATCCCACCCCCGGTCGGAGTCATGCCGCCACTCGACGTGGTCAGTGCTTCCAGCTGGGGAATCAACTGATCGGCCTTCTGCCACCGGTCGGCGGGACGTTTTTCCAGACAGCGCATCACCACGTCTACCATCGGCTGCGGCACGGTGGTGCGGTAGGTGGTGATCGGATCAGGGGTCTGGGTCACGTGCGCCGCCAGCACCGCCTGGGGACTGGGTGCCGTGAAAGGCGGGCGCCCGGCCAACATCTCGTAGGCGACCACACCCACGGCATAGAGATCGGCGCGGTGGTCCACGTGCGGGTCGGCCGAAGCCTGCTCCGGAGACATATAAGCCGGTGTCCCCAGGGCAACGCCCAAGGAAGTCAGGTCACTCCGGCCTGATTCGGCCACCGCCTTGGCCACACCAAAATCGGTGACCAAGGCGTGGTTGCGCGACAACATGATGTTATCGGGCTTGATGTCCCGGTGGACGATGCCCTGGCTGTGGGCATAGTCGAGGGCATCGACCACCTCGCGCAGGATGCGGGCGGCCTCGGCGATGGGGAGCTCTCCCTCACGGTCCAGCTTCTGGCGCAGCGACTCACCCTCGATGAACGGCATGATGTAGTACAACAGGTCACCGGAGGCGTCGGCCGAGAGCAACGGCACCACATGGGGGTGCTGCAGCTTGGCGGCCATCTGGATCTCGCGCCGAAAGCGGTCGATGCTGACCCCGGCGGCCATCTCGGGCGGCAGCAGCTTGATGACCACCTGACGATCGAGGGCCACTTCGACGGCAAGGAACACCCGGCTCATGCCACCGCCGGGGAGCTCGCGCTCGATGCGATATTGCTCGCCCAGGATGCCGCGGAGGCGCTCGAGAAGTTCGGTCATCGGCAGGGCGGCGGGGCAGCAGGGCGGTCGGGAGTCTGATACCCCCGTATCCGGTAGTGAACTGGGAGGCCGAGCATGGACTCTCTATTGAAAGGACGGCCTAAGAATGCCCCCTTTCAGTGGCTTGGGCAAGGCGAGGAGTGGCCCCGGAGTGCGGAAAACGGGGTGCGGAGAAAAGCACCGCAGAATCCAACCGCCCCAGGCGACCTTTGCTCCATTCGAAGCATCTGGTATGCTTAAAGTCTTGTCCGACAACCACCCACGACTCCGGGGTTCCCGTATGCGTTCCATCTTGCCCACGACTTTCCGCCTCCTGGCCGTGTTGGCCATGATGCCGTTCACTACGCCGGCCATAGTGCCGGCCCAAAGTGTCGGCCCATCGGCGGTCACCATGACTGGGTTTGGCACCGCCGTTGCAATCTCGCAGGGGGAAATTCTGGTCAGTCGGACCGGGCAGTCGCCGTTCATTCCGCTCAAGGCGGACCGCGCCGGAACGGTGCACGTGTTCGGGCGCAACACCGCTGGATCATGGGCCGAAACAGCCGTGCTGCAGGCAGCTGACGGCATGGTGGGCAACGAATTGGGTGACAAGATGGCCGCGGGCGGCGGCACCCTGGCCGTGTCTGCTCCAGAAAGCAACGACGGCGCAGGTACCGTGTACCTCTTTATTCGTGACGGAGACGGGTGGCAAGACGCTGGATCGGTCGTGGCTTCGGTCGAGAACGACAGTCTCCCGGCTGAGGCCTTCGGCGACGCCGTCGCGGTACACGGCGACGTCCTCTTCGTGGCAGCCCCGCGACAAGACAAGGCGGCCGGAGCTGTCTACGTGTTCCGCCGCACCGGGGACGGCTGGTCGCAAACCGCCGTGATCAAGGCGAGCGATGCCTCCGCCACGGCGCGGTTTGGCTCGGCCATGGCCTTCGACGGAACCGACCTCATCATTACCGCCCCGCGCGCGGCCAAGCGGCGTGGCAAGGTCTACGTCTTGCGCTTTGACGCCGAGGCCGGCTCGTGGTCTGAAGTGGGAGGATTCGACTCACCGGTCGACAAGCCGATCCGCTTTGGCACCCGATTGACGTTGTCCAACGGACTGCTCGCCGTTGCGCCCGGTTCGCGAGCCCAGCAGAACGGCATCTCCATCTACCAACGAAACGATTCAGGTGACTGGTCCGCCGCTGGAAGCTTGATGCCAGATTCGACAGCCAAGAGCTCCTTTGGCCGCGCCGTGGCGCTCTCGGGTAGCGATGCCTGGGTAGGCGAGCCGGGGTTCGAAGGGCAAGGCAGGGCGCATCACTTCACCCGCACCGAGGACGGCTCCTGGAGCCTCCATGGCACCGTGGCGCCGGACGACCTCGGGCCCAACGCGTTTTTTGGTGGCTCCATGGCCTCGGGAGATGATCTGGTGATCGTTGGGGCACTCGGGGCCGACATGGCGCAGGGAACCGGCTACGTCTATCAGCGAACCGCCGACACCGGTTGGAGTCTGTCGAGCGTGCTGATGGATAACGGCGACGAGCTGACCGAGATGGTTGGCTCGGAGGTCAAATGTGAAGAGGGCACAGCCGGCGCCTTCGACTGCTCCGACATGGACGTACTGGCCTTCATCCCGACCGCACAGCTCGGCGCCGAGCGGGGCGTGTTCGTCAACGATTTGTGGGGCTGGACCGACCCGGAAACCGGCCGTGAGTACGCCATCGTAGGTCGGGTGGACGCCACGGTCTTCATAGACATCACCGACCCCACCAACCCTCTGTGGCTAGGCGAACTCCCCATGCACGAGGGGGCCCAAGCCAACTTCTGGCGCGATATAAAGGTCTACGCCGACCACGCATTCATCGTGGCCGATGGAGCCGGCGAGCACGGTATGCAAGTGTTCGACCTGCGAGAGCTTCGGTCGGTAACCAGCATGCCAGCGATGTTCGAAGAAACCGCCCACTACGACGGCATAGCCAGCAGCCACAACATCGTCATCAACGAAGAGACAGGCTACGCCTACGCCGTCGGCGCCAGCGGTGGAGCAGAAACCTGCGGCGGCGCGTTCCACATGATCAACATCCAGGATCCGTCAAACCCGACTTTTGCCGGGTGCTTCGGTGATTCCAACGCGGGACGGCGAGGAACCGGCTACACCCACGACGCTCAGTGCGTTGTGTACCACGGACCCGATGAAGATTATCAGGGCAGGGAAATCTGCTTCGGATCGAGTGAGACGGCGCTGACCATCGCCGACGTCACTGACAAGGAAAACCCGGTCGCCATAGCGGCCGCTGGATACCCCAACGTCGGGTATGCCCATCAGGGGTGGCTGACAGACGATCACCGCAACTTCTATCTGAATGACGAGCTCGATGAGCTGTCGCAGGACATGCAGGGGACTCGAACGTTGATATGGGATCTCTCCGACCTCGACGACCCCATCATGGTGCGGCAGCACTTCGGCACCACAACCTCGAGCGACCACAACCTGTACGTCCACGGCGACCTGATGTACCAATCGAACTACGTCAGTGGCCTCCGCGTACTCGACATCAGTGATCCCGAAAACCCCGTAGAGGTGGCCTACTTCGACACCGTGCCGTTCGGCGACAACGGCCCCGGCTTCGGCGGCAGCTGGAGCAACTACCCCTATTTCCCCAGCGGGACAATCGTGGTGACCAGTTCACGCGAGGGAGTGTTTCTGTTGAAGAAGCGGCCGACAGAGATGACGCCGTGATGGCTGGTGGCTAGTGCCGCGCCTCGAGCGGGGCTGCAGGCCGTCCAATAAGTTGCTCGGCAAAGTCGAGCCGCTGCTCCAGGTTCTGTAGTCGCTCGACTTGCCGCTCGTGCAGCCGGTCTACCTGCCAACCCAGATCGTGCACCGCGCCGCGCAACCGGTCCATCTCATCCTGGGCTGCGCTACGCCGGCGGTCCAGGTTCTGCACCACGGTGCGCACCGCCACTACCAGAAATACCCCTAGTACCAGAGCGGACGACACCCGGGCTCCCGACTCGAGGATGATCAGACTTTCTGGTGACATTGGCGGCAACCTCCGCAGGGGCGAGCGACTATCGCCTACTACAAAGGTATCAAAATACGTTGCAACATGCAACATATAATATTGCCCTTGGGCCGCTAACGTTATGTGATGATGGAAGTTATAACTCTAACCACTGGCCGCCGACACACACTTCCGACACTACCACGGCGTCGGACCCGCTAATGAAAGCCGGCAGCAGGGTGGCGGCGTCAGCGCCAATCAATTGGTCGGCGTCGAGATCCAGGACCGCGAAATCGGCCACCGCACCGCTGTCGATAACCCCGGCCTCCAGGCCCAGCGCGTGGGCGCCGACGACGGTGGCCATCTCGAAAACGGGGCGCGCCACCTCACCTTCGGGTCCCCGCAGAACCCCACGACTTTCATGGGCCAATCGCTGCACGTACTCCACCCAACGCATCTCTTCCATCATGGAGATGCGAGCGTTCGAATCGGTGCCCAGGCACATGCGTCCCCGTTCGGCCGAGACGTGAACCAGATCGGCGATGCCGTCGCCCAGGTTGGCTTCCGTGGTGGGGCAAAGACATACGGTGCCGCCGCCAGCAAGGAATCGCTCCATGTCCTCCGGCCGGGTATGGGTGCAGTGCACGCCAGTGACGCGGTCCATCGAGTCGAACAGTTCGTTGAGCAACTGCATGGGCGGATGGCCGTAGGCCGCGATCGACTCGTCGATTTCTTGACGCTGCTCCTCGAGGTGCACGTGGAATACCAAACCTCTGCGCTGGGCCTCGTCCCTGAGTGCAGCCATCTCTTCGAGACCCACGGCCCGGATGCTGTGTGCCACCACGCCCAGGGATTGCAGCGGCGTGTCAATCACCGATCCCAGCGAATCCATGTTGTCCCAGTAGCCATCGAGTGAAGCGGTCTCAAACCGCTGCTGAGACGGACCCAGTGGCCGCCCGATACCACCGGTCCGATAGTAGGCGTTCAATAACACGATGCGGATACCGGCTTCACGCGCCGCCCGCAACACCAGGCGGTCGTAGGCGAAATCACTCGCCTCCGGGGAATGGTGGAAGTAGTGGAACTCCCCAACAGTAGTTATCCCCCCGGCAAGCATCTCACGAAACGCCAGGAGGCACGTTTGGTAGAATGCCTCGTCTTCCATCTGGCCTACCAGCTGATACATCGCCTCGCGCCAGGTCCAGAAGGTACCTGCACCCTGGGGGAACGTCTCACCCCTACCACGGAGAGCCCGCTGGAAGGCGTGAGAGTGGGCGTCGATCATTCCTGGAACCAACGCCCGGCGCAGCAGCCGACGGGATGGTGTTCTGCCCAACGGCCCAACGTCGCCGATTACACCTTCGTCGAGGACCTCCACTTGAATACCCGGCTGGAATGCGCCATCGATCCAGGTCAGATCAGCTTCGAGTAGTTGCGCCATGATGGAGATACAAGTTGGAAGAAGATGCGGTCAAAATCTACCGGCGGGCTGGTTGCAGTACCGTTCCACGATGTTTCCGACTAGGACTTTGCCGCGCGCCAGTTCCTCCGTGGAAATCCACTCGTTGGGCTTGTGAGCGGTATCCATGTTTCCGGGACCGAAGATCACGCAATCGAAGTCGGCTTTGTTGAGCCAGCCGGCGTCGGTGGCGAAATACACGCTCCTGGTATCGACCTGCCCCATGGTCCCACACAAGGTCTGATACAATTCGTTGTCCTCCGCCAGGAGCATGGGCGGGCTCTCGCTCACCACGGTCAATTCGAACTGTCGCTCCGATAACACTCCCTTGGCCGCGGCACGAACTCGCTCGATCATGACGTTGCTCGCCATGCCCGGCATGAGCCGGATGCCGATGTCGAGCCGGCACCGATCGGGTACCACGTTGGTGGCGGACCCGCCGTGGATTTGGGCTACGTTCAGCGTAACGAATGGGACGACTCCGAAACAGGCGCTGTGCTCCAGCGTCTCGCCCTCCGACTCCAAGTCACGGCGCAAATCCGCCAGGGCCCCCACCGCGCGGGCCATGGGCTCGATGGCGTTGACTCCCGATTGAGGGAATCCACTGTGGGCCGCCCGGCCGGTAAGCGTCAGGGAGAGCTGCAGGTGGCCCTTGTGCATCCGCACCACCGAAAACCCGGTCGGTTCACCGATGACAACTCGCCGGGGCAGGACCATGTCTGCCGGTCGCGTGTCGACGAAATGTCTTGCACCCAGCGTCCCTACCTCTTCGTCGAAGGTAAGCAACAGCGCCAACGGCGCCGTCATGGTGTCGGGTTCTATGGAAGCAATCCGATCTACGGCCAACGCCAGGAAGCCCTTCATGTCGCAAGCGCCCCGGGCGATCAGTCTGTCTTTCGACATCGAAAGCACGAACGGATCACTTCGCCAGTCCGGTTCGTCCGCGGGCACAACGTCCATGTGGCCCGACAGCACCACCCCGTCCCTCTCCTCCGGGTCGACATCCGGTCCGACCTGGACGATCAGGTTGGTCTTGAGCCCATCGGCGGACGGGTTGCGAGTGATACGGATCCCGGGCCGGTCGAGATGATCGCACACGAAATCCGCCAGTGACAGATTACTGTTCCTGGACGTCGTGTCGAACGCCACCAACCGGCCCAACAATTCGACGGGAGAGAGAGAAGACCTCACGTCGGTAACGTGGTCGGATGATACAGAGGGGGCAAGACCCATGATTCCTCCGTCGCGGGAGCGTCCGTGTCAGCCATGATCACTGAACATCGCACCTGGTCCCGCCATCTTCCGGCCGAATTCGGCGTGTGGGACATCACGCCGGACACCGTATCCCTGGCGGATGACTCGAGTGTCCGTAATGGGACTCTCACCCTGCAAGCGGTCGGGTCCACGGCGGCGATCACCACCATCGAGTATGAACCCGGCGCGCTCGCCGACCTGCACCGGGCGCTCCAAGCCCTGGCGCCGGCAGAGGCCCACTACGCCCACAACGACCGTTGGGGTGACGGCAACGGATTCTCTCACGTACGGTCCGCTCTCCTGAAGACGGGAGTGTCACTCCCCATCATCGAAGGACGCCTGGCACTCGGCACCTGGCAGCAGATCGTGGTGATCAACCTGGACAACCGGGACCGGGACCGGGAAGTTGTGGCGATAGTGATGGGCAGCCGGGACTAGCCCCGCGGCCTTGACCCCGGTACAGCATCCCATCACGTTGAGCCATCATGACCTCACCCAACACTCCCGAGACTAGGGCCGTTCGGCCAGGCGAGCAGCCGTTTGGTGAATTCCTAGCGGGCAGCGGCATCGCCCTGTTCGATGGCGCCATGGGAACCATGCTTTACACCAAGGGAGTGTTCATCAATCTGGCTTTCGAAGAGCTGAACCTGAGTCGGCCTGGCCTGGTGAGAGACGTCCACGCGGAATACCTCGCCGCCGGGGCCGACATTCTGGAGAGCAACACCTTCGCCGCCAACAGATTCCGGCTATCGCCCCACGGATTGGCCGACTCGGTGGCGGCCATCAACACTCGCGGGGTGGAAATAGCCCGGGAGGCTGCCGGCGGGCACGCCTGGGTTGCCGGCGCCATGGGGCCGCTGGGCGTGAGGATCGAACCGTTCGGGCCCATTGCCCGCACCGAGGCCAGCGAGGTCTTCGAGGAGCAGGCCAGGGTTTTGGCTGATGCCGGTGTAGATCTCTTCATCTTGGAAACGTTCGGCCACCTCCCGGAAATGGAGGAGGCAATACGAGCGGTCCGCGCGGTAACCGACATCCCGATTGTCGCCCAAATGGCGGTTGGGAAACGCGGCGTTACCCGGGAAGGCGTGGCCGCGGGCCAAGCAGCCGTCACGCTGGCAGATGCTGGAGCGGACGCGGTGGGAATCAACTGCAGCGAAGCGCTGTCGGTGCTCGATGCGCTGGAAGGCATGCGCGATGCCGTTGCAGCGCCCCTCTCAGCCCAACCCAACGCGGGGCAGCCGCACACAGTGGACGGGCGCAACATCTACCTCGCCACCCCCGATTATCTGGTGGCGTGGGGCAGGCGCGCCATCCGCAGCGGGGCCAGGTTGCTGGGCGGATGTTGCGGGACCACCCCGGAACACATCCGCGCGCTCAGGCAAGCCACTGGCGGAGGCGCTCCACCGGTCGGCGCCGCGCCCCGGATCGTCAAACCCGTGGTGAGCGCCCGCATGCCCACGCCTCTGCCGCCGGACACCAAGTCACGGCTGGCCCAGGCGTTGTTACACGGCCGTTTTGTGACCGGCGTCGAATTGCCGCTCCCCACGGGATGGGAAGTAGACCGAATCAACGCCGCCACCCAGCTACTCGACGACGCAGACCTGACGTTCGTTGCTTTCCCCGACGGCCCCCGGAATGAAGCGCGCATGTCACCGGTCACCATGGCTCAGTTGGTGACCCGTCTCCAGGGCGTCGAACCCGTGGTGCATTACTCGTGTCGCGACCGGCATCTGTCCCGCATCCAGTCAGACATGCTGGGAGCCTGCGCGCAGGGGATCGCCAACGTCCTGATGGTTACCGGTGAGCCGATCTCTCCGGGTGTGGACGCACCGACGGATCTGGATGTGGATTCCATCGGCGCCGTTAACCTCCTCGTCTGTCTCAATCACGGGCAGGACATCGGCGGCAACGTCATCGGTCGCCCCACCCGGTTCTTTACCGGAGTGCGAATCGATCCGACGCACTTCGACCGCGAACGAGAACTGTCGCGTCTGTTCTGGAAAGTCGATGCCGGAGCCGAGTTCGCCATCACCGCCCCGGTTTTCGATCAACAAGCGCTGCAGGAATTTCTCGCCAGCTGGGACGGCCCGAAGATCCCCGTGATCGCCACCATCTGGCCGTTGCGATCGGCCCGTGAAGCCGAGTTCTTCGAGCAGGAACTAGCCGAAGTACCAGTCCCAGCCGAGTTCGTGCGGCGCATGCAACAGGCCGAGCAGGACGACCGTGAAGTGGAAGAAGGCATCGCCATCGCCGACGAGGTGGCCCGTGCCATCAAGCCCCACGTGCAGGGAATCCAGATAGTGGCACCAGACCTAGAAGTTGAATCCGCGCTGGCGGTATTGAAGCAAATGGTGTGAGCGGGTCAAGCGAGCCGGCAACAAGCGGACAGGCCAGGATTCAAACAGGCGCTTG
>CAXMUQ010000019.1:0-3537 GCA_964196605.1 uncultured Acidimicrobiia bacterium | reverse complement strand
CGGTTTGATGTTCAATTCGCTGTTCCTCGACGCTCTCGATGCCGACGCCGAGAGGTTGGAGCGGGTCAACCAGCTGCTCGAAATGGTGCCGCCAGGCCTACCCAACCCTGAAAAGCTCCGGCCGGTCGACCTGTTGATGGTCCGCCCATCCATGGACCTCGGCGCCCTGGCCCGACCGCATTTCAAACGGCTGCCGCCCTCGATCCGCGCTATGGTCGAAACCATCGGCGGCCAGCGGGAGGGAGCGTCGGACTTTCTCAGCTACCTGCTGTTCGACCCCGCGTACACAGTCCCACTCATGGAATTGGGATACGATGACGCCAACGATCAGTGGGACACGATCGAACCATTCCTTGCTGGAATCATTAGCGACTGAACCGCCGGCATGGCACAAGGGGATTAATCATGGCTGGACTGCGAAAGGACTGCGTCTACCTCGGCATCAAGGGACACGTGGTGGCGATCGACAGCGGAACCGGGAAGGAACTGTGGCGCACCAAACTCAAGGGTGGCGATCTCGTCACCGTGGGCCAGGACGGCACTCGCGTTTACGGCGCTACCAAGGGGGAACTGTACGCCCTGGAACCTCACGCGGGCACTATCTTGTGGTGCAACAAACTAAAGGGTCTGGGATTAGGATTGGCGTCCATCCTGACGGAGCAGGGTAGCAGCGGCATCGAGGCCGCGGCCAAACAAGTCCAAGAGCAACAAGCCCGGGCGGCGGCTGCAGCCTCCTGATATGGGTCTCGCCCGTCTCCGGCATCATGATGGTTGGGCCCTGCGGTGGCACGAATCTTCCACTATGTTCCGGGCTCGCTAAACACTTCCACCCCGGAAACTCCGCAGGGCACATGGCAAGCATCGGACATCTGGCCACAGGAGCCCTGATCGGGGCGGTCTATTCTCGCATAACCGGCACCAAACCGCTTCCGGCCATTGCGGCCTTCGCCGGTTTGGCGGTGGCACCGGACCTGGATCTGTTGGCCATTCCCTTCAACCCGAGGGGCACGCCGCTAGAGCATCGGGTTATTACGCATGCTCTGCCGTCCGCGGCTATCGTTGGTCTGGTGGTGGCGCTCGCGCTGGGGAAACGGCCCTACCGACTGCTGCTCGGAGCAATGTCCTTCCTGGCGCTGGCGTCTCATGGGGTGCTCGACGCCTTCACCCGGCACGGCAATGGCCCAGCCCTCTGGTGGCCCTTCACGGATGCCCGCCACGCCTTCTCGTGGCAGCCACTTCGTGGGTCAGAGAGTTTTGCGGGGTACTTCACTTGGCAGGGGATTCCCACTGTGCTCACGGAGTTGGTAACGTTTCTCCCCGTGGTGGCGCTAACCGTCCTGATCGTCTTGCGTCGCGGACGACCGTTGGCCTTGGGAGATACGGCCGAACTGGCCGCCGCCAACGAATCGTCCTAGCACACGCCCGACCTCTTTTCCCACCTAAGCTCTACAACGCCCCCCACGTTCGTCACCGGCTCTCCGGATGACTGACGGCCCAGATGTACGCCGCCACGGCGCGCACCTCGTCGTCGCTGATGTGGGAGCCTCCTCTGGGTGGCATCGCCACGCCGGTCTTGGACTCCTCGCGAGCGGTGCCGTTGAATATCTGGGTCGCGATTTCCTCGTAGCGGCCTTCGCTCCTTATCCAGGTCGAGTCGGAGAGGCTGGGACCGATCCCGCCGCCGGGCACCGCCCCGTGACACAGGTAGCACAGGCCACGGCCGCCGTAGATCTTCTTACCCTCGGCGATGACTGACTCCGTCACCCCCGCGGGAAGCGACTGTGGCATGCGAATGCCAAGAGTGGGATCGAACCGTTTCTGCCGGCTGACCGACCACACGTAGGCGGAGACCGACCGAATCTGATAGTCCGTCAGATCACCGTCTCCGTGAGACGGCATCTCATTCTCGGTCTTGGAGTCGACCTCGGGCACTCCCGTCCGGATCAGTTCAATCAACTCGTCGTAGGTCCCGTCCACCTGCAACCACACCGAATCCTTGAGGCTGGGGCCCAAGTCTCCCCACGGGGGATTACCGTGGCACTCGAAGCACTTGCCGGGGCCGGTGTAGACCTCCTTGCCATCGAAGATCATCTGGGAGGTCACGCCCGCGGGGAGGCTGACTCTGATCAACTGTGCTTCTAGCGTGGCGGCGGTAGCGACCGCGGCGGCGGCGATCATCATCGGAGCACGTAGGGTACGGCGCATGTCTTCCTCCCGTGTGGGACCGTCGCCGGTCCGATCAATCTTGCTATGGACCAGCGGCATCATCGTCAGCCGCGGGGATCCTCCGCAGCCGGCGGTCGGCTCAAACTCCATACGTAGGTCGCGACGGCGGCCAACTGGTCGTTGTCGAGCGGCGCCCAGCCCCGCATGGGCATCGGCGAGCCCGTCGTGGACTCGCGCCTAGTGACGCCATGCGTCACCAGGAACACGATCATTTCGTAGGAGCCCGACCCGTGGAGCCACACCGAATCGGCCAGACTGGGTCCCAGATCGGTGCCCGTTCCATCCGTCCCGTGGCATTCCTGGCAGTTGGCGCTTCCCAGGAACAGGCTGCGGCCCCGGGCGAGGGTAGAGTCCGACAGGTCGGGTGGCTCCGCCTGGGCTGACGTGGGATTGGCGCACAGGACCGATAGCAGGACGAGCGTTGCCAGCACCAGCAAGGCGTGGTGCCAGTGAACGCCCCAGTGATGGGATGAAGACGGATCCAAAGGTGCTGTTGGCCTCATGATTCAATCCTCCGTTTCCGGGCCCTCGGTCGGGCCCACGGCCCCACCTATCACACTACGGTTTCGTCCTGAGTGAATAGTGAGGCTACCATGAAGCTTTCTTTCACCTGGCCGTCACCAAATTTCAGTCAGAGTTCACAATTACTTCACTGCATGGGGGTTACCATACCAATGTTGTTTAACCTAGGAGGGAGTAATGAATCTCATGCACGTGGCGCGACCCACCCTGCGCCGAGTCACCCCTGACGCGGACCGGCTGTTCGAGCGGATCCTCCCGGAGCCATTCTTCGGGAACATGTTCGAACCGGTCCCAACCACCACCGACTGGATGCCAGCCTGTGACGTGACGGAGACAGATGTGGAATACATCGTCCGTATCGAAGCACCCGGCATCCACAAGGAGAATCTCGACGTCAAACTGACGGCAGATCTCCTCACCATCACCGGTCACCGCGAGCGCATGGAAGAAAAGAGGGGCGAGACCGAGCTCTGGAAGGAGCGCGAGGTCGGCAATTTCGTTCGGACCATGCGACTACCCGCACCGGTCGTGGAAGCCGAGATCAACGCAACCTATGAAGATGGGGTGCTGATCATTCGGCTGCCGAAGGTGGCGAAAGCGGTCGAGAGCAGAATCTCGATCACCTGATGTCCCCACACGGGGGCCCACTGGCCGCCGGGCCCGGAAAGGCCGGCGGCCATTCTGTATTCGGAGTATTGGACGGCCTGGAGAATGCGGCCGTGACGGCCTTATTCTAGGGGCATTCAGAGAGCGAAGAAGTAACCGAGCATCAGCATTATCGACCGATTC
>CAXMUQ010000018.1:0-12791 GCA_964196605.1 uncultured Acidimicrobiia bacterium | reverse complement strand
CGGATAGCTGTAGCTGGAGTTTGTCAGCAACGTGTCAGGATCCAGCGGGGTCAGGCGCTTACCAGCAGGTCTCTGGTGATTTCCTCCCGCGAGGCGCATCCGGCCAGAGCAGTGATCATGTCCAATTCGGCCAGGAGATTGTGGATGGCGTCGCGGACACCGTGCTCGCCATTCAGGGCCAGGCCGAAGGCGTAGGGTCGGCCGAGGAAGACGGCCTGGGCTCCGAGCGCCAGTGCCTTGAAGGCATCGGCGCCGCATCGGATACCGCTGTCGAACAGCACCGGCATGTGCTCGCCCACGGCGTCGACCACTGCGGGAAGCATGTCGAGGGCTCCCACGGCGCCGTCGATCTGGCGACCACCATGGTTGGAAACGATCACCCCATCCATGCCGTGATCTTGGGCCAGCCGTGCGTCGTCCGGGTGCAGTATGCCCTTGAGGACGATGGGGCCGGTCCAGTGCTCTCGCAGAAAAGACAGGTCATCCCAAGTGAGATCCGTGCGGTGGAATATGCTGGCGAAGTATTCGACGGCGGCCCGGGGGTTCTCGTCGGCCGGCTGATCCAACGCCGCGGTGAAGACCGGGTCACTCAAGTAGTTCCCCAGACCTTCGCCGTGCAGGAAAGGGAGATAGGCGTTCTCCAGGTCGCGGTCGCGCCAGCCGATTTGAGTGGTGTCGAGGGTGACCACCAGGACGGAGAAGCCGGCGGCCTGGGCGCGGCCAAGAAGGGAGACTACGAATTCGTGATTCTTGCTCCAATAGAGTTGGAACCAGTGCGGCACCTTGCCCATGATGTTGGCCACCGATTCCATGGGCCGGGACGAAGCCGTGCTCAGAGTGAGCGGGATCCCAAGGGTAGCAGCGCCACGAGCGGTGGCCAGTTCGCCCTCGGCGTGCATGGCTCCCTGGACGCCGATGGGGGCGAGCATGACCGGGAAGGGGATCTTCTCGCTCAAAACTTCGACGGACAGATCGGGCCGCGTTACCCCGCGGAGCATCCGCGGGACGATGCGCCACTTGTCGAATGCCGCGCGGTTGGCCCTCATGGTTGCCCCGCCGCCGGCGCCGCCGTCTACGTAGTCGAAGACTTTCAGCGTCATCTTGTCGCGGGCACGCTCGCGCAACTGCTCATAGGCGACCACGGGACGCTCGGTATCAGGGATGGCGCCGGTTTGGTACAGGACGAGTTGACGGTCGAGTCCGAAAGATCGAGTCATGGGGTCCCGGGGGGTGTGAAATGCCATGGCGCCCGCGGCGCTCTTGGGGAACATCCACTATGGCTACCGGGGAATCAAGGAGGAGGGGCTTCGATTGCCTCTTGGCGGAATCGGATGTTACCGTGAATCGTCGGGGACGGTCTTACCGTATAGTGGATCCCGGATCCCGCGACCGGCACCGGCCGGCTATCCCTGTCTTTTTCCAACTCTGGAGGTTGTTATGGCCGAGATTCCTCGGGGACGATTTGTTTGGTACGAATACCTGACCATTGATTCCGACGCCGCCGTGGCGTTCTACACCAAGCTCATTGGGTGGGGCACTACCGTGTGGGAAAACGACATGGGACCCTACACCATGTGGACCAAGGGCGAGACGCCGGTGGGCGGGCTCATGGTACTTCCCGAGGAGGCCAAGCAGGCTGGGGCGCCGCCCAGCTGGCTACCCTACATCTCCACGCCGGATACCGATGCCACGGCTGGTCAGGTAGATGAACTCGGAGGAGAGATCCTGGTGGCACCCATGACGGTTCCCACCGTGGGTCGCATGGCGGTGATGACGGATCCGCAAGGTGCAGTGTTCGCGTGCTACACTCCAGACAATCCTCCCGAAGGCATCGACGCTCCGCCCGAACAAGGTAATGTCTCGTGGCGTGAGTTGATGACCACGGACTGGGAAGCAGCCTGGAAGTTCTACTCTACCGTGTTCGGCTGGGAAAAGAAGGATTCCATGGACATGGGTGAGATGGGGACGTACCAGATGTACGGCAACTCCGGAGTGGACATGCCACTAGGCGGGATGTTCAACAAGCCCGCGGAAGTGCCGGTCAGTAACTGGCTACTCTACACCATGGTCGAGAACGTCGACGAGGCGGCTGAGCAGGTGAAGGCGCTCGGCGGGATGGTCTTGAACGGGCCTATGGATGTTCCCGGCGGTAGTGGAGACAGGGTGGTTCAGTGCATTGACGATCAGGGGGCGGCGTTTGCGATGCATTCGTTGGGAGGGTGAGGGGGAAGGGCGGTAAGGCGGTAAGGGCGGTAGGAGACGGTCAGGCGGACAGGCGGTCCGCCTCCGCGGTTTCTGCTGCTATCTTCCCGCCATGGTGGCACATCCTCGGCGCATCATTCTGAGTCGGACCGATAATATCGGGGACGTTGTGTTGACGTTGCCGATGGCCGGGATCGTCAAGCGGCGGTATCCGGATTGTGAAGTGGTGTTTCTGGCGCAGGGGTATCTCGAGCCTGTGCTAGAGGCATGTCCCTACGTCGACCGTGTGATCGACTGGACCGCGCTTAGGGAACGGCCGTCCGCGTCAATCGCAGAGGCGTTGGCCGAGGTGGAGGCAGACGCCATTGTTCATGTGTTTCCCGACAGGGCCGTTGCTAGGGCAGCTCGCAGCGCGGCGATTCCTCTGCGCATTGGTACCCGGCGGCGATGGTACCATTGGCTGACGTGCAACGAGCTGGTGCCACTCAGCCGCAAGCACTCCGATCGACACGAGGCGGAACTCGACGTTCAGCTGCTGGCTCCGTTGGCTGTCGACACCGACCTTCGTCTCCCCGATCTCGTGGAGTTCCAGTCGCTCCTCCCCGAGGACGGCCCCCGGCGGCGGGTCGACGAATTTCTGGACCCGGCACAATTCAAACTCGTGCTCCATCCGGGATCACGGGGCAACGGCAAGGAATGGCCTGAGGGGCACTACCTGGACTTGGTCGAACGGTTGGAATCCACGGACTACCAGATCCTGGTGACCGGTACCGCTGACGAAGGGCGTCGCTTTGCCCGACTGGCTGACCATGCCCGGACCGTCGATCTCACCAACAAACTCGACTTGGCGGAGCTAGTGGCGCTGCTGGCAACGGTGGATGGGGTGGTGGCGTCGGGCACCGGGCCGCTGCACGTGGCGGCAGCAACCGGAACCCCGACGTTGGGTCTGTTTCCTACCAGGGCCGGCCCCGTCGGGGCCGGCCGCTGGGGACCTCTGGGACGGCGGGCGCAATTCCTGACGTTTCAGGCTGAGGAGCACTCGTGCGTCGAGGGGCCGACTTGCCCATGTATGGCGGGGATCGGTACCGAGCGCGTTGCGGAGGTCGTGGAACTCTGGAAATTGGAAATTGGAAACTAACAATTGGAACACAGAAAACTGGTGGTTGGAGCCTGACCCAATTTCCAACCACCACTTCCAGTTTCTACCTTATGCTCTCGACTCCTTCTTCTTCCTAAGCTCGGGCGCTACCTCAAAATGCGGTTGCCGGAAAAACATGTTTCCGTGGGCCTCGGGTACCGTCCAGTCGACGCTCATCCGCGCCTGGCGGCGCATGATTTCGATGGTGGCTGTTTCGCCGGTGTTGTAGGACTGTAGAATCCTGGTGGCGTGGGATGGGGATTCGACCTTACGTCCGTCGATGGCCACGATCACATCGCCACCTTTGAGCGCCAGGGTTGAGTCGCGCGGCGCCTTCATGACCAGGGCGCCTTCGGTAGTGCCAAAATAACTCGCCAAGTCTTCATTCAACTCGGCCATTTCCAGGCCGGCAATCCCTCCGCCGAATAACATGTTCATTTCCGGAATTCGCTGGAGGTGTGGTTGGCTGAACACGTCCGGGTGTATATCCACGCGCGGCCCGAAGCGGAAATTGCCACCCGGCGATCGAAAACTGAACGTCCCACCGACCTGGTCAGCCGTGATGGTGACGGTATGGTTGTCGTCTCCCCGCCGGTAGCGGACTCCGACATCGTCTCCCGGGTCGAGCTTGTGAGCCAACTCGATCAGACGTTGCCCCGGCCCCGACATGCCATCATCAGGAGCCAGCCCGGCGAGCGATTCGCCGTTGAACTGAGTGATGATATCACCGGCTTCCAGTCCTGCTTCGGCCGCCGGACCGTCGGGAATGACCGATTGGATGCGGGCACCGATCTTGTCGGTGGCGGCGTCCGATTTGACGTCTACCATGACCCCGATTCGCCCGCGGTTATCACCAAATGAATAGACCTGAACGTCCCCGTCCTGGGCCTCGGCGGTTCTCCCCAGCAATGCCGCCCCCGCAATGAGGGCCGTAACAAGTTGGTATTTCATGGCTTCCAGCTCTCCCTAGCAAGCGTGGTGTGTCCGTATAGGAGAGAGATGCTGGGGGGGCGGGAAGGGTCGCAGGGGGATGAGTCCCCCTGATGCCGCCTCCCCAATTTCCAACGCCCAATTTCCAGTTTCCAGTGCTACCGTCGCCCCTTGTGGACCAACTCCTTCGCCTCGGCATCGTAGGTAATCAAGGCGATCTCCCTAACAGCAAACTCGATCTCCCCGCGAAATTCCAGTCGAGCTGGCGTCGCCGCACTGGCCTCCGCTTCGGAGCCAACTTCCCCTTCCCGAACGAAGACAACCGAGACATCGTGCGGGCCCGGCGCAAGCAGCAGGTCCTGGAGGACATACAGTGGGCGGTCTTCCCTGGCGCCGGCTGGCCGAATTTCCGTGTTCACCAGGGTGGTTCCGTCCACGTCGACGGTGAGACGGTAAGGGAGCAGGCGGCCCTCACACACCTCGGACCGGCGCATGTGCTGTGGCAAGTTCGCCAGCTCCTCTTCGGTCAGCTGCCGGCATTTTTCGACGCGAACGCCGCGGGCTCGCCAGGCAAGCCGGAGTACCGCGCTGGCCGAGCGATCGGATTGATAGGGAACGCGCGACAGAGCGCCGAGGGCCGCCGTGGCGCCAACGGCTACCAGGATTGCCAGGATGAGTTTGGGGCCCTTGTTGCTCATGTGTTGACCTCCTCGGCGGCAGGCTCGCACTCCAACTCGAGTACTATGTCTTTCTCACCCTGGGCTCGGTCGAGTTGCCTCATGTCCCGGCGAAATTCCTCCAGCGCCCGGCGCACCTCGCGACGCTCACCCAAACTGGCGTACATCAACCGGATGCGTCGCCGGTCGACCCGCGCCTGGAGTTCTGCTTCCCGGTCGTGATACAGCCTTTGTTCCAGCCACTTGGGCCCTTCACGATTCCAGCAGTCACGCGGTGAGCAAGAGGCGATCATCACTCCGCCCATGCCGGTACGCACCAGGAACTCCACCACCGACGTGTGCATCGTCCCGGCGCAGTCGACGGCGAAAACATGGGCGCCGTCCAGTGCTCCAACCTGCCCCAGGCCCCCAGCACCCCGAGAACAGGCAACGATGGCGATGTCATCGGCGCCCGGTCGGTGCTTGCGAATGAATCGCTTTACCTCGGCCAACTGGTTGCGGCCGGTCCGCCCCGGCGGCCCGACTCCCATCGGTGCGCAAGACCCCGCACATATCCCACAACTGACACACATCGTCGGATCGACATGTGCCACGATCCCCGCTCGGCTGCCGGCGAGTTCTACCATTTCGATGGCTTCGTAGGGGCAGTCGAGATAGCAGGTGCGGCAGTTGTCGCACGTTCGCGTGTTGACCACTGAGGGGACCAATTTGCTCCGCGGGCCGCGCCTTGCCCAGGTGGGCACCCAGAACAACACGGCGGTTACCACCAGCCCACCGAGCCACACAGTCCAGGCCGGCATGGCCCGGGTGAGGGGAAGCCACAGGGTATAAAACACGTCGAACGGGGCTCGTTCCGGGAGGACGAACAAGTCCGCCTTGGGAGTCATACCCATGGGCCAGAGGATCGACAGGGCCAGCAGCAGGAGACACAACCCCCAGGTGAGCCCCTTGTTGGGGATCAGCGCCGGACGAGCGACCCGTGCAACATGGATCCACAGCAGGACGCCCAGTCCGATGGGGAGTGCCACATGGAGGAACAGGTTCAGGAAGAAGAACGCGCCGGGTAGTTCCCGGTCGCCCACGAAGGTGCGGGAGATCGGTTCGGAGAACAGGGGCAGGACGTCCAGAAATCGCGCTCCTTCGCGCGCCAACGCAAGCCCTTGGGTGTCCCACACCATGACGTAGCCGGTCCAGCCGCACACCAGGGTCAGGAACAGGAGTACCAGCCCCGAAAGCCAGGCCAGGGCTCTGGGGCCCCACGTCCGGCCCTGGGCGAATACACGGAAGGCGTGAATCAGCGCCGCCACGATGGCCGCGTCTGAAGCGTACCGGTGCAGCGACCGGATCCACCGGCCCAACCAGACCTGCTCGGTTATGCGGACGATCGACTCGTAGGGAGCACTGATCCTGTAGAAGAAGATCAGGTACAGTCCGGTAACCAGCACCACGAGAAACAGCACGGTGATGATGGCGCCGGTGTGGTATAGGGGGTTGAACCGCCAGGTAAAGAGCCGGTTCATCAGGGCGTCCGCCGGTGCCAGCAGTCTGATGGCCAGGCGTTCCAGACCCCTGCTTTGGGGGAGGGCCGCTGGGTCGATCTGATCGCCCGGAGGAGCTTGGTTCACTGGCTATTGCCTTGGGAGAGAGAACGTGGCAAATTCGGACAAGTTCATGATAATATCATCGTTTCCAGGATTCACCGGGGTCGGCTAGTGACTCCCGGGTCGAGGGCGCCGTGTTTTCCAGCACCACCGAATACGCCCTCCGGGCCGTGATCTACATTGCCGAGCATGAAAACTCCGGCCCGGTGTCGGGCAGCGTCACCGCCGCGGCGTTGGACGCGCCGGTCAATTACTTGGCCAAGACACTACATGGTCTGGTTCGGGCCGGGGTACTCGAATCTAAGCGGGGCAAAGGCGGAGGGTTCCGCCTGGTGAGCCCGGCTGATAAAGTATCGCTGCTGGAGGTTGCATCGGTTTTTGACCGGATCGACGAACATCCGCGCTGTCTGCTTGGCCGTCCCCAGTGCCGGGACGACCAGCCATGTGCCATGCACCAACGATGGAAGCCCCTGGCCGAGGGGTTTGCGGCGTTTCTGCGTGACACGACGGTGGCGGACCTGATGAGCCCAGCAGCCATATCCCCAGAGTAGGACCGACATTGGCAACCCGCAACACACCCTGGAGGTGCAGGATGACGGAGCAGGGCGCAGGTAGTGAGGAGTCGACCGAGGTTGTCCCCCTGGGACAGCGACTGTTCGACAATCCAATTCTCCTCCTTGTCCTTGGCATCGTAGTCATGCTGGTGTTTTACACCGGCTGGGGCCTGTGGGAAATCTTGACGCTTCCCGAGGCAACACTTCCTTAATCTGGGAGACCGATCATGCACACAGGGGTCGAATCACCCCGGGGTGTCTGGTGGAAGCCCGCACACCGCACCGAACGTCTGTGGGTGATCATCGCGTTCGTGTGGTGTATGGTGTTGTTCGCCATGATGCCATTGTGGCACCTGCGCGGAGCCCAGAACCCCTCCGGCATCCGTGCCAAAGTGGATCCGCAGGCCTACATGGCCCGGACCCAGGAGTTCATCGAAGCCTACCAGGTAGGTGAGGAGAACGGCTTCCCAGTGGTCGAGCCGCCCCCGGGGAGCGACGTGTACCTGGTCGGCCAGATGTGGCAGTGGCGGCCGGTGCTCCGATTGCAGGAGGGGGTGGAGTACACGCTCCATATTTCTTCCGTCGACGTGAACCACGGATTCAGCCTGTACCCGGTCAATCTGAATTTTCAGATCGTTCCCGGGTATGACTACGGTCTCAGAGTCACGCCCACCGAGGCCGGGGACTTCCGAATCATCTGCAACGAATTCTGCGGCATCGGCCACCATCTGATGTTGGGGAAGGTTGAAGTCATACCAGCCACCCAGTCAGCCAGTACCGGGGAAGGGGTGGCCCAATGACGACGTTCAGGACTTGCCCCTCAACAGGACTCAAGGTGGACCGCCAGGCCGACATGCTGATCAAGGCCAACGCGGTAGTAGCAGTGGTGACGTTGCTGATCGGCGGCGTGGCCGCGCTGTTGGTGTTGCTGACCCGGTGGCAGGCGGTGCACCTGTTGAACGCCGAATGGTTCTACCGGGTGTTGACCATTCACGGGATGAACATGTTGATCTTCTTCATCCTGTTCTTCGAAATGGCCATCCTGTACTTCGCCAGTGCGGTGCTGCTCAACAGCAGGGTGGCTGCGCCCAAGGTAGCGTGGCTGGCGTTCGTGCTGATGATCATCGGCACGGTGATGGTCGAGTGGATGATGATCGCCGGCAAGGCCGATGTGTTGTTCACCTCATACGTTCCGCTCAGGGCTGATCCGCTCTACTACCTCGGCGTCATCTTCTTCGCCGTGGGGGCGTTGATCGTCACCATTCTGTTCTTTGCGACGCTGTCCGTCGCCAAGCGGGACAAGACCTACACCGGGTCGGTACCCTTGGTCACGTTCGGGGCCGCCACCGCCGCCATCATTGCCGTGATCACCCTGGGGCATGGTGCGGCCATCTACATCCCGACCTATCTGTGGTCGATGGGCCTGATGAATGTGGACGCCCAGATATACCGGCTGGTGTGGTGGGGACTGGGACACTCGTCACAGCAAATCAACGTGGCCGCCATGGTGTCCGTGTGGTACCTGCTCGGGGCGCTGACGGTCGGCTCCGTAGTGCTGAACGAGAAAATCAGCCGAGCGGCGTTCGTGCTCTACGTGCTGTTCATTTCGATGGCGTCGGCCCACCACCTGCTTGTCGATCCCGGCATGGGTCCCGAGTGGAAGGTGTGGAACACCAGCTACGCCATGTACCTGGCCGTGTTGGCCACCATGATCCACGGATTCACCGTGCCGGCCGGCATCGAGGTGGGCCAGCGAATTCGCGGGTTGACCAAGGGTCTTTTCGAGTGGCTCCGCAAGGCCCCGTGGGCCGATCCCGGGTTCAGCGCCATGATCTTGTCGATCATCGTGTTCGGTTTCGTCGGGGGCATCACCGGCGTCACCTTCGGCACCGAACAGATCAACATCATTGCCCACAACACGCTGCGCGTTCCGGGGCACTTCCACGCCACTGTCGTGTCCGGCACGGCGATGGCCTTCATGGGCCTCACCTATTACGTGGTGCCGCTGATTTTTCGGAAGAAGGTCGCCTTCTGGGGTATGGCCAAGTGGCAGCCGTACATTTTTGCCGGCGGCATGGTCGTCTTCTCTCTGGCCATGACCTTCGCCGGCACGTTCGGCGTGCCACGTCGGACGTGGGACATCACCTACTCCCAGGCACCATTCGACCTGCAGTTCTCCCCCGCGGTAGATCTGGTCATCGGTGTCATGGCCGTCGGAGGCCTGTTGGCCGCGCTCGGTGGGGCGATGTACATCGTGATTACCGTGTGGTCCGTGTTCCTGGGTGAGCCGATGCCCGAGATCACCGCGCCCGTGATGAAGGGGATCCCGCAAGGGCTGACCTCTCCGCCCAAGCCGTTGCCGGCCGACGCCGACGAGGGTGTGGGCGAGGGCGACCGGGCCGCCAAAGGGACGCTGGTGCTGGTATTCGTATTCCTGGCGGCGTTCGTGGTGTATTACTTCGTGAACTGGAAACTGTTGTCGGGCATCTGGCGGGTCGGCTAGCCGATGCCCAAGCGAGAGGCTGAGGCGGTGGCGGTCTTCCTGGGATTGACCGTCATCACCGTCGGTTGGTGGGTCCTGGCCTTCTGGCCGACGGGTGCTCCCACGAGCGAGTTGTTGGAACGGACCAGGGACGTGTGTTTCGGAACATCAGCCACCGGACTGCCCGACACGGCCGGGTGGCTGGCCCTGGTGCTACAACCCACCATCCTGTTCGGTCTGTACTTCATCATCATGGGCCAGGCGTTCGAGGACGGCGTGCGCGCCGTCCTCGAACGCCGTACCGGCCGGGTGCTGGTTGGCGTGTACGTCGTGTTGCTGTTCGCCGGATTGAGCGGTGTCGGAGCACGAGTGGCCAACGCGTCCGATTTACTGAGCGCGGGTTCGACTTCGGTCGCCGCGGGCGCTCTGGACGCCTATCCCCAAATTGACCGGGTGGCCCCTGAGTTCGTCCTGGTCGACCAGTTCGGCGAAGCCCTGTCCCTGGGACGATTCCGTGGCCGCCCGGTCATGGTGACCTTCGCCTTCGGCCACTGCAAAACCGTCTGCCCGGCCGTCGTCCACGACGTCAACGCCGCCCGCCGGCGAGTCCCGGAGAGCAACGCCGCTGTGGTGGTCATCTCACTTGATCCCTGGCGCGACCTCCCATCCCGCCTGACCCACATGGCGGAACAGTGGGAGCTTGGTGAAGACAGCTACGCCGTGAGCGGCCCCGTGGCAGACGTGGAAGCGGCCCTTGATGCCTGGCAGGTGCCGCGAGCGAGGGATACCAACACCGGAGACATCGTTCATCCTCGGCTGGTGTACCTGGTGGACGGTGAGGGCGTGATCGCTTATGCAGTCACTGGTGGGGTGGATCAGATGGTGGGGTTGCTTGGCAGGATGTGACTGCTGGAAATTGGAAATTGGGGAAAATGGCAATTAGGGCATTACCGCCTGAACGCCTGACCCCCTGTTATTACATTCCCTCCCCATGCTCTCTGTCTCCAACATCGCCAAGTCCTTCGGCGACCGTACCCTGTTCTCCGGCGTGTCGCTCCAGCTCAACTCCGGGGAGCGGTACGGGCTGGTGGGGGCCAACGGCTCCGGCAAGACGACGCTGCTGAGAATCATGAGCGACGACCTCGAGGCGACTGAAGGCACGGTCTCGATCCCCAAGCGGCTCCGGGTCGGCGTGTTGCGCCAGGATCAATTCGCCTACGACGACGAGCAGATCCTGGCCGTGGCCATGATGGGCAACGCGGAGCTGTGGCGGGCCATGGTGGAGAAAGAGGCTCTGCTGGCGCGGGCGTCCGAGGAGTTCGACGCCCACCGGTTCTCGGATCTTGAAGAGATCGTGTTGCGGCACGACGGCTACACCGCCGAGGCGAATGCCGCCGCAATTCTCGAGGGACTGGGGTTGCCGACGTCCGTGCATCACAATCCCCTGTCGACCCTGTCCGGTGGCTTTCGGCTTCGGGTGCTGTTGGCGCAAGTGTTGGCCAGCGCTCCGGACATCCTGCTCCTGGACGAGCCCACCAACCATCTCGACATCCTCTCGATTCGTTGGCTCGAGACGTTCTTGCGCGAGTTCAAAGGCACGGTCGTGGTGATCTCCCACGATCACCGGTTCCTCGACAACGTCTGCACTACCATCCTGGACGTGGACTACGAGGCGGTCATTGCATACCGGGGGAACTACAGTGACTTCATCGCGGCCAAACAGGCGGAGCGCGATCGCCGGGAGAAGGACCTCGGCGCCCGTGAGCGCGATATCGCCCATCACCAAAAATTCGTCGACCGGTTCAAGGCCAAGGCCAGTAAGGCCCGGCAGGCGCAAAGCAAACTCCGCATGATCGAGAAGAAGGCCGAAGGGCTCCAGGCGCTGCCGCCGAGCTCTCGCCAGTATCCGACGTTTCGCTTTGAGCCGCGGCGCGACAGCGGGCGCGAAGTGTTGGCCGTCGAGGGTGTCGAGAAGGCGTTCGGAGACAACGAGGTCCTTCACGGTGTGGACCTCACCGTCAACCGCGGTGATCGGTTGGCGGTCATGGGGCCCAATGGTATCGGCAAGTCAACGCTGCTGAAGATCATCATGGGTGACATGGCGGCCGATGCCGGTTCTGTGGAATGGGGCTACGAGACCTACCCCGGCTACTTCGCGCAGGACCAGCGCGACCAGTTCGAAGTGGCTGACGAGACGGCCGAGAACTGGGTCTGGCACTTCTGCGCCGATCGGGACCTGGGGTACGTGCGCGGCCGCATGGGACTGATGCTGTTCACGGGGGACGACGGCAAGAAACGATTGAGCGCGCTCTCGGGCGGCGAGGCCTCGCGGCTCGTCTTCACGCGGCTGGGCATCGAACACCCGAACGTCCTGGTGCTTGACGAACCGACGAACCACCTGGACCTCGAATCGATCGAAGCGCTGGTCGAGGGGCTCAAGGCCTATGAGGGGACTCTTGTGTTCGTGTCGCACGATCGTTGGTTCGTGAGCCAACTGGCCACCCGGATCCTGGAAATCACGCCGAACGGCATCAGAGATTACCCGGGCACATACGAGGAATACATTCACTCATGCGGCGACGACCACCTCGACGTCGACCGCGTGGTGCTCAAGGCGAAGAAAGAAAAGCGGCAAAAGGATGCACCTACTCGGCGCCCAACCGGCGGTAATTCCAAGGCGGAACTCACGATAGTGCGAGAGCGCCTCGATACCGTGACCGCAAAGATGGAGGCGACCGAATCCCGCATCGCCGCCATCGACGCGATGTTCTGCCAACCGGACTACTTCACTCGAACACCCGGCGACGAAGTCCGCGGCCTGGAGGGAGAAAGGACCCGCTGCCAGGGTGAGGTGGCCAGTTTGGTGGCTGAGTGGGAGAAACTTGAACGAACGGTCGCCAAACTAGAGCAGGAGGTCGGTGGCTGAGCGGAACAGCAACGTCCCGCTGTCCACCGGGCACCCGCCGAGAGCCAAACCGATTCCCACCGGCCACAGCGCCTGCCGAATGACGTGGCGATGGCTAGTGCTACCAGAGTGAGTGGTCACATGGGTGACGCCTCGGATATCTACCGTGGAAATGCCTCCGGGAGCCCCCCATCGATGGTGATGATGTCTCCCGTGGTGTACCGGAACTTGTCGCTCGCCAGAAGGACTGCCAGATCGCCGACGGCCTCGGGGGGAATGAGCGACGCGTTCATCACGTTTCG
>CAXMUQ010000017.1:0-14214 GCA_964196605.1 uncultured Acidimicrobiia bacterium | reverse complement strand
AATGCGGCATGAGCGTCGGTTCCATCACGTGCGGACACTGTGACACCGAACTGGTCCACGACACTCTGGCCCTGGACGGCGGCGGTTCGGTGACCATTTCCAGTTGTCCCAATAGCCATGGCAAGATCAAGTCGCCAATGTGCTGTGGACAGGACATGAGTTGCTCGGTGGGGTGAGTGAGGACCTAGGTTGAGTCAGCGCGTCTCCGCTCGCGTGATAATCCTCTTCATGCTGCTGGGGATCCTGGTCCCGATTTCCTGGACCGCGATCTCGGCAGGCCTCACCGCGCGGAAGCTGGAAGGGGAATTTGCCGTGGCTGAGGCGTACCGGGCGCTGGAGGTCTTGATGTCGCTGCAGGACGAGCATCGGCGGGACACAGGGAGCTATGCCGACGGCACAGATCAGTGGAGCGACATCTGGGCTCCCACTTCCGTCCCAACCATCCTGGCGGCTACGGCGGACGGCTACATCGGTACCGTGGTGGACGAGAGCGACGCCAGCTGCGAGGTGGCGGTGGGCGAGATGGCATCGCGTGCGGACCTCGATGGCCGGATTCGGTGCACCGCCCTCTAGAGCATTTTGGAGGGGGGCTATGAGGCGGCTGAGGATGTACCAGACATCCGCGAGAGAGCGTCTGCCAACGCCGGGAGCACCTCTCCCACGTGCCCCTCCACCTTCACCGTGGCCCGGTCATCCCCCCGGGTTGGCCCCAGATTGAGGACCGCAACGGGCCGGTTTTCGCGCGAGGCCCGCAGCACGAAACGGTAGCCGGAGAACACCGCCAGCGATGACCCCACCACCAACAGCACCTCACCATCCTCGTACAATTGCCAAGCCGCGTCGGTAACATCCTTCGGTACACTTTCGCCGAAGAACACCACATCGGGCTTCAGCATCCCGTCGCACGACTGACATTCAGGGACGACAAACCGGGTGACCCGCTCGTCTGCAACTTCGGCGTCACCATCAGGCTCGTGTGGCGCCTCTGACGCCGCGATCCACGGGTTGAGACGCTCAAGCCGCTGCTGTACTTCGGCCCTCGTGGTCACGGAAGCACATCCCAGACACACGACTCGACTGAGCGAACCATGCAACTCCACTACCCGTCGGCTGCCGGCCCGGTGATGGAGTCCGTCCACATTCTGCGTGATCACCCCGACCACACACTCGGCCTCCTCCAGCCGCGCGACCGCCCTGTGTCCGTCGTTGGGTTGGGCCGCGTGGACCCGGCGCCAGCCGACTGCGGCTCGCGCCCAGTACCGCTGCCTGGCCGAGTGGTCGCCGACGAATTCTCCGTATTGGATTCTGGTGCGTCGTTTGCGCGACGCCAATCCGCCGTAGTCTGGAATCCCCGACTCGGTCGACATCCCTGCCCCGGCCAGCACCGTGATGGTCCGGTCGGCGAGGAGGTCAGTGAGGAGTTGGACGTCGGGGAGAGGCATGATTGGTGGCTGGTGGCTGGTGGCGGGTGGCTGACAGCTGCTAGCCTCGCAGTGCTTGCTCCAGTTGTCGGACGAGTTGTGCGACATGGGGTTCCACTACGATGGCATGGTGGTGGCATCCGATGACCTGATGTTCCAGCGCCGGAATCGACGGCCAATCGGTCGGGAAACTGGAGGACCTGCCGCCCAAAACGGGACGGGATCGACTGCTCGATCTCGCTCTTGGGAAAACCAATGAAACGCTCGGCTGGGCGAATTCGACGCATGCCACCGGTTGTCTGAGGAGCGGGCCTGGTGTCAATCATACCGACCAGCGAGCTGCCAGAGCAATGGTCCAGCCCGGGCACGCAGAACCTACTCGATGGCGCGCACCACTTCTTCGTCGGCCTTGATCTGCCGGTCCACCGCCGCGCCGATCTCTTTGGCTTCCTCCAACACACCGGTCAGATCCTCGACCGATGCCAGGCCCGCCTGAACCTTGAGCATCACCAACCGCAGTTTCTCCAAAGCAGCCACAGTGTTGTTCAGCGGGTCGCCGGTGTTGCCCTCGGCCCGCAGCCGTTCGGCCCGCGACTCGAGACGGTCGACCACGCGGCGCACCTCCCCAGCGTGGCCCCGCGCCTCTTCCGGGAGGGCGTCGAATGCCGCCATTGTGGACCGGCCCAGCACCATTTCGGTGGCGTCGGCCGAGGGCAGCGCCAAACGCTCGCGTGGCTTGAGCCTGAAGCCCGCCATTTGGAAGAACTTGCGCCCGAACCAACCGGCCCAGGTCCGCTGCCACTGAGCGTTCAGCCACCTTACCCAGCGGTAGTGCTTCAGCACCTCGGCTTCTTCTTCCTGAATTCTGGCCTCGGCCAACAAGGCCTGCCTGATGTTCTCGAAGGCATACCCTTCACGCAGCAACCGTCTCGCCGTGAACAGCAACTGAATCAGGAGAATCATCCCGATGGTACCGACCCCGGTGTCGACGTTCACGCCCCCGTCCGTTCCGATGCTGGGCCCTGACCCAGCCACCAGCACGGCCAACACAGCCATGGTGGTGATCTGCGCGTTGCGCACGAAACTCCTGACCAGAGGCGGTGCCCGCAAGTCGCGACCGCGCACCTCGCCGATGGCCCGCGCCAGGTCGTCTCCCGTTTGCCAGCGTTCCTCAGCGTCCTTGACCAGACACCGGTCGACCACGGCGGCGAACTTCTCCGGTACATCCGGCCGGGCCGCAATGAGGCTGGGTGCCCGCTTGGTGATCTGGCTCGCCAGAATGGCGTGGACGTGAGCGCCGTCGAACACGGCTTTCCCAGTGACGGCGTAGTAGAAGGTGGCGCCCAGGGCATATAGGTCACTGCGGGCGTCCACCGCCTCGCCCACCGCCTGCTCGGGGCTCATGTAACGGGCCGTGCCGATCACTTCGCCCTGCCCCCGGCTGGCCTCGTCGCGGCCCAGCGCAATACCGAAGTCGGTGACCAGGGCCCGGTTGGTCCCCTGCTCTACCATGATGTTGTCGGGCTTGATGTCTCGGTGGATGACACCGCGCTGATGGGCATAGCCCAAGGCGTAGGCCACGTCCTGCATGAGCTTCATCGCCAGGCGGGGCGACAGAGGACCGGCGCGCTCCACCCGCTGGCGCAACGATTCGCCGTCGACGAACCCCATGACGAAGAACACCAGTTCGTCGTGTGCCTCAACCAAATGGATGGGTACGATGTTAGGGTGGGACAGTCCTGCCGCGGTGCGCGCTTCCCTGAGGAACCGCTTGCGATACTCCGGGTCTGCCGCCAAGGTTTCTGGCAACAGCTTGATGGCCACCAGCCGGTCGAGCGCTACATCGCGGGCCAGCAGGACGATCCCCATGCCACCACGGCCCAATTCGGTCTCGATCGAGTACCGTCCGGCGAGGTGTTCCTGGAGCGCGAGAATTTCAGGGCCGATGGGAGTCATGTCGGGGCAGCCTACGAGTGGGCCAATCGTTACGTTTCACCCCGCAACTGAGAGGTGGCCCCTTGAGAATGACGCCGAACCGGCAGAGCCGCAAGCGCCCTGGGCACCGGACAGTGGAACCACGGAGGTCACCCGTGACTTCTTGTAGGCAACCTCAATGAGGACAGACTTCATGGTACACAAGAGCATGCTGATCCTGGGGGGCCTGATCGTGGGCGCTGCAGTCATGTGGATGGGTGGGAACAGGGGTCCGGTCTATGATGTCGACCCGGCGGCCGCCGAGCGTGGGGCAGCGTTGTATCGAGTGTGCGCCGCGTGTCACGGTGAAGACGGCAGCGGCAATGCTGATACCCAGGCGCCGCGTCTCGCCGGACAGCATCCCTGGTATCTCGAACGGCAGTTACGGAACTTCAGGACCGGGCTCAGGGGCGTGGATTCGGCCGACGTCAACGGCTTCATGATGCGGCCTATGGCCGACAACCTGCCTGACGATCAGGCCGTGACAGACGTCGTGGCCTATATTGGCACCCTACGATAGTAGCCCGACCCTCGGCGCATAGGGGCCGGACAGGCCCCTATGAGGTGGTGAGCGCTATCGGGCTGCGAAGTTTCGCTGCTCGACGTCCTCGATGTAGACGGCCAGGGCGGCGAGTCTTCGAGATTCCCACGCCAGAGGTTCCCCTTTCATGGGGACGATCATACAGAACTGTACCATCTGCTCGGCGTCGATCGACTCGAGGTCCGACATGCTCTTGGCCATGGCCACCTGGTGAGGATAGGGCTGTTTGAACGAATCCTTGAATTGGGCGCCCCCGACGTGACAGCTGGCACAGGCGATACCAGCCGTGCCGAGACCGGCGTCGTTCCACAGTTCCGCGCCGGCGGCAGCCAACTCGGCCCGGTCACCCTCGAATGCCGCAACGCCATCCGGCCGTTCGACCAACGCAGGATCGACGCTGCCGCAGCCGGCCAATGTGAGGGTGAGCATAGCGCCGAACACCAGGTGCCTCTTCATGGTGGTGCCTCCAGAAGGATGACTAGTGCGATGGTAACGAGCGGCGCCTAGCAAAGGTTCCTAGCTTCCAGCATTAATGGCTGACGACTTCAGGAGAAGGCGACGATGAGTGTTCGGATAGACCGCAGCAACATGAAGGTCATCAAGCGGGGGTTCCAGTTTCAGCCGTTCCGCCCTACGAGCGACGGCGGGTCTCTCGCCACGGCGGGGCTGGCGGACGACGAGGAACTTCTCGTGTTCGGGCGGGGGGATCAGTACCGGGCGTTGATTATGCGGCAGATGGTTTATCACCACGTGGCCCAGGGCGAGCTCGCAGGAGAGCCCTACCTGGTCACCTTCTGAGGACCCTGCAATAGCGGGGTCGGTCTGACCCCGGTGGTCAATGGCTCGATACACCACTTCGGCGTCGTCGGCCTCTCAAACGGGCTGGCGGTCATGGCCGACGAGGAAACTCGCACCCTGTGGGACCACATCACCGGAGAGGCCTTCGAAGGACCGCTCGCCGGGAAGCGACTCGACTGGTGGCCCATCCGGCTAACTACCACAAGCGCGGCGCTGGTCGAGTGGCCTGCTGTGCCGCTGCTGGTTTCTGATTATCGCTCCATCCCCCAAAGGGTCATGGGGCGATTGCAACGCCGGAAGATCCACACCAAGGGCTGGCTGCCGCCGGGGTTCCGCGCCACCATGAGCGCGCCGGTGGATCCCCGGCTCGATGAAATGACGCAGGGGTTGGGTGTCATTGTCGACGACGAGGCCAGGTTTTACCCAATGGACCGTATCCCCGCGGGAGGGCTCGAGGATGCGTGGCACGGCCGGACCGTGCGGGTCGTCCGGGGTGCCCGGGACGGCGTTCTAGCCGCCACTTGGGCGGACGACGCCGACGGTGAGATACCCATGCAGCTTCTCACGCGCTGGTACGGGTTTTCCTTTACCTATCCGCGGTGCAGAATTGTCCCCGAGGGGTAAGCCAGTCTATTGAATTGTCGCGTACCGTTCACTCACCGGTACCGCCACGTGGCAACGTCTTCCAACCATGAATAGGGATTGATGGTGGCGTCCGTGATTGCGCCATTGACGACCGCAGCGTTGACTGGGTTGAAGAGGAACAACGCGGCGGCGTCCTCGTTCAACACGCTCAACGCTTCGATCCATGCCGCCTTGGCGTTATCTGCATTCGTGGAGATGCTTGCCGCGGTTACGAGGGAATCGAAAACCTCGTTGGCGTAATGTCCGACGTTACCACCATCCCACCCGGACAGTGTCCACTGGTCGATCAGGCTCCGGGCACTGGGTTCGTCCAGGAAAGCCCCGATGTAACTGTCGAAGTTCCGCTCGCGGAGACGTTCAATGAAGATGGGGAAGTCCACGGCGGTAATGCTCACTCGAACTCCCTGTTGCCGCCAGGCTTCCTGGAGCGCCTCGGCCAACAGCCCGCGGCCGCGGCTGGTGGAGGGGATCAGGATGTCGAATTCCAGCGGCATCCCATCGCGCCGCCAGGATTCTTCCGAGCGTCGCCAGCCCGCCTGTTCGAGCGTTTCACGCGCACCCGTGGTGTCGAACGGCAACTGCCTGATGGCGTCGTCGTTGATCCACAGCAGGCTCGACATGGGACCCTTGGGAACCATGGTTCCCGGTCCGGCCACCACCTGGGCCATGGCCCCTCTGTCGATGGCCATGGCCAGGGCGCGGCGAGTGTTCCGATCCTGGAGTGACACCTGATTGGCAGACGCGCCATCCATATTGAAGGCAAGGAAGCCGTAGACCGCCGAGGGATACCGGAGCACCTGCAAGTCGGGATCGGCCTCCGCTTCTGCGACTCTGGGCGGGGGCATGGCCTCCATGACCTGGGCTTCGTGACTGAGCACCATGTTCGCCGCGGCATCGGGATCTTCCTGGAAGGTCCACACCAGGTTTGGGATGGCGGGTTGGTGTCCGTTAATGCCGCTAGCTTCGAGACGAAGCATGGTGGGAGGTTGCCACGAGGCCAGCCGATACGGTCCCGTTCCCACGATTCTGCTGGTGGCGGTATCGGCACCCCACAGGTCGCGCGCCAGGTCGCCCCAGATGTGACTGGGGATGATGCGCACGTGGAAGGTGGCGTCGTACAGTTGTCCGGGACCGGCCGAGGGGAACACGATGTCGACCGTGTGTTCGTCCACCACCTCGACAGCGAGTTCCTGAACCGACGCCAGGGCCAGGGCGTCGATGGCTGGATCGGCAAAAACCTCGAACGAGAAGCGGACGTCCTCAGCTAAGAACGGTTGGCCGTCGTGCCAGGACACATCGGGTCGCAAGTGAAACCGCCAGCGGCGATCGTCGATTCGTTCCCACGACTGAGCCAACGCCGGCACGTAGGCGTTGGGGTCGATCGGGCTGCCATCGGCCGGAAGGTCTGCCAGCCGCTGAAAAATCTGATCGGTGATGTCGCGGCCCACGGTACCGAAGACCAGAGGGGGCAGCAGGCTGCTGGGTTCGCCGATGGCGGCAATCACCAGCGTGTCACAGTCGGCACAGGAGGCTTCCGGCTGACACGAGATCGTGGCCAACGTGCCACCGACGAGCAGGAGCGAGACGGGGCGGAGTGGACGCATTGATTCTGTCTCGGGATGAGGCGGCAGAGGCTATGCCAATGGACCCCACAGTATACCATGGGGCCCGAGACCAGAACAACGTTATTCAGATGACGTGTAGCGGATTGTAACGACGACTAGCTCATGCTCGCCCACTGGCGTTCGAACCGCTTAAGGGGTTGGGAAACCCCCAACTTCAGCATGGTCTCGACCACTCGGTCGTGTTCTGCCTGCGCTTCGTCGGCTCCCATTCGCTGCAATGCGGCGGCTCCGATGGCGGCACACTCCGACTGGAGGATGGGACCCCCACCCGAGGCGGCGACGGCTTCACCGGCTAGAGCACGGCTATGGGCTTCCTCCGGGTTTCCCTGTGCCAGGGCCAGTCGGGCACTCACCCGCTCCAGTTCAGCCTTGCCCAGTTGATCCTGGACACCGTCGAGGAGTTGGCCCGCGTCATCGATTCGTTTCTGCGCGAGCTCGAACTCTCCTGTGTCCAGGTCCAATTCCGCAGACCCCAAGTGTACCAACGCCAGCAGTGACGTTTCCGCCGCCACCAGCGCGTGGCGCATGGCGTGGCGAACCGCTTCGAGGGCTTCCGGCCACACCTCCTCTTGCCGTTGAACCAATCCGATGTTGTGATAGGCTTCCGCCAGGCCACGATCGTTTCCGTCGCTCTGGTACATGGTGATGGCTTCGCGGTAGTGAGCGAGCGCCTCGAGGGTGCGGCCCTGAATATGGGCGACCGAGGCAAGGTTCTGTAGGATATGTGGAACGATGCGTCTGTCTTCCAATTCGCGGGCTAGCTCGAGAGCCTCAGCCAGCTGGACCTCGGCGTCGTCTAGTGAGCCGCGTTCGAAGGCGAGCGCTCCCAACAAATGAAGGGCATGCATGCGACCGCCCACGTCGCCCGTCAGGCGGCCGTGCTCCAGCAGCGACAGCCCCAGCGTCGTGGCCTGTTCCCAATCCCCTAACCTAGCGGCCGCCGTTGCGGCCAGCAGCTCCACCTGCGGCAACTCGCGGATGGCTGGATCCAGATCGCCGTGGAACTGTTCTAGCGCACCGCAGAAGTCCCCCGTATCTACGGCCCGTTCCATCTCCAAGGCCTGCCCGGGAAGTTGACTACTATCGTTAGACATTGTCGGTATCCTGGGCAAATGTTGACATGAATGCTTCGAATACGTCGGGGTGCCACCATTCAGGACTGCCACTCATTTCTTCGAGCGCCGCCGTCGGTTCCATAGCTGGGCGATAGCTGCGGGTAGTGGTCATGGCGTCGTACATGTCGACGATACCGATGATCTGGGCGGCCAGGGGGATTTCATTGCCACTCAGCCCATCCGGATAACCGGTCCCGTCGTACTTTTCGTGATGTGATCGAATGATCGGCTTGATGTCCCACGGAAACTCGATCGCTGCCAACAGTTCAAGCCCCCACACCGGGTGTCTCTTGACGACGTCTAATTCCTCGGTCGTGAGAGGGCCCTTCTTGTTGATGATCTCGGGCGAAATCCTGACTTTGCCGACGTCGTGGAGATAAGCCCCAAGGCGGATCCTGGTCAGCTCGCCGTCGTCGAGTCCCAGAGCGCCGGCCACTCGGACGGCGTACTCGGCCACGCGGCTGCAATGACCGTGGGTGTAGCTGTCAGCCGACTCAATCGACTGGCCCCATTCACGAACGACCTGGAAGTAAGTGCCTTCCAGCTTGTCGACCTTGCCGACCACATCGACCAGGTCCGCTTTGGCGGCGAGTCGGCGGAACACACGGTGGGCCACGTTCAAGTGTTTCAGGGCCTTCTGATTCCGGCCCTGGGTTTGATAGAGTACGGCGAGCTCACGCAAAGTCTCGGCTTCCTCGAGGGGGAAGTGCCCCTCCGAGGCGAGGTCTAGTGAAAGTGTGAGACGGGCTTCCGCCAACGCAGGTTTCCCGGCTTCTCGATAGAGCGTACCGAGAAATCTGTAGGCTGCCGAGCGGCCGTCTTGGGCGCCCAAACGAGTGAAGATATCGAGAGCCGTCTCGGCGCTGTCGCGGGCGTCTTCGAAGTGCTGTCTGGCCAGGTGGATTTCCGTGATGTTCAGCGAGCAGAGACCTTCGAGATGGACGTCGCCTATGCGATCGGCTAGTACCATGCTGCGTGAGAAGTAATCATGCGCCTCGTCCCATTTTTCCAGATCGCAATGAATCATCCCCAGGTTGTGGAACGAAATCGCGCGACCGCGATCATCGCTGCACTCCTCGAACGCCTCGAGAGATTGGCGGTAGTTGTCGAGAGCCTCAGAGATGTCTCCCTGGATGTTGGCGAGGATGCCCAGGTTCTGGCGCACACGGCCCCGGATGGCACCGTCCTCACCACCAAGGAGAAGCGCCTGCCGGAGAGTCTTGCGGGCGTCCTCGTACTCCCCGCGCTCCAGGTCGAATCCCGCAATGGTGTTGAGCGCTTCGGCCACCAGCACGTTGTTGCCCATAGCGAGAGCCACATCATGACTCCGGTGGCATAGCGATCGAGCACGTTCCTTGTCGTCCCGCCGGTGGTGAACCACGCCCAGGCGACGGAGGGTGAGGGCCAAAACGGCGCCATCGTCCTCGGCCTCTGCAGCGATGATGGTCGCGTCATACCAACGGATCGCCTCGGCCATCTGGCCACGACTATCGTGACGCTGCGCTTCCTGTAGCAGTTGCCGCGAGGTCCTTGCGTCGTTGCTAGGTCCCGCCGGCCGCGTGCCGCCGACCCACAAGTGCGGTAGATCCAGGAGTAGAGCTCGGTCGGTCATGATCTAGTACGCCACAGCATACTTGGAAAAGTGTTCGATCTCGGCGGTGATCTTGTGACCGTGTCGGCTGTTGGTGGAGGTGGTCCATTCGAGCACGTTGCGGTTGGCGTCGATGTAAGCAACCCGATACTCGAAGTCCTCGGGCTGGTCGCACTCTTCATAATCGATTTCCAGTTCCGCTTCGAGGGCAAACTGGAGACCGTGCGGCGATACCTCAACGTCCCTCAGGAGCGACGCCGGCACCACTCCGGAGATGACCGTCCACTGGGTCAAGGCTCCTGCAGGAATCTTGATCTTGACCTTCCCGACCTTCAGCTCACCACCTTCAGGCCCGATGATTTTCGTCTTGCCCGTGTAGTTCTTGGGCGTGCAGATCAGAAACTGCGATTGCCCTCGGGGGAAATCATGAAGATATGCATTCCACACCACTTTGAGAGAGTCATACGCCGGCTGACTGGCCATTTTCTCGAGGGCGATGCGAGACTTCTCTACCGATTCCCACGCGGCGAGCTCCGCATCACTGCATCCAGTGCCGTTCAGATAACAGAGTGGCGCGTTAGGGTTTGGGGCGGCAACGGTATCGGGCAATTCGACCGTCTGACACAGGACGTCGAACTGCACTGCTGTGGTGACGCCTCTAGAAAGTCGGACCGAATGGAGATCGACACTGTCGACGATGGCACAGTTGCTGGCTATTTCGCTTATGCTGATCAGGTAGTCGCCCTCGGGGAGGGCAGAGATGGCAAGGCTGTCATTGGCGGCAACGGACCAAGACCCGTGCCTGGCGCCAATGGTGTATCCATTAGCATCGACTTCGACCCCAGCTGTCAACACGCGGATGGCCAAGACAGGTGGACCTGACGATGGATCGGACGTCGGGGTTCCCGACGAGGCCCAGGGCGTCACGCCAGTGGGGCCGTCGCCGGCGCATCCGCTTAGCATGAGCGCGAGACCCAGGAACAGCCGCTTCGAGGTAGATCGCATCATCTGTCGTCCTCGGGGGAACTGAATTCCCCTCGGTGTAGGAATCCCCCAACCGCATGTTGGAGGTGGCCACCCGGGGTCACTGTACGTCGGTGAAGGCCGGGTTCGCGCCAAGTACTGGGCCGCACTGGTGGCAAGTCGTGGGCCTCGGCGACCCTTTTAACGTACAGATATTATACATGCCACATTCTACACATGCTGTAAAGTATTATCATTTATATGATTACGATTGAAGAACAATAGGCCCGCCGTCGCATACCTATACGGTTTGGCGAGCCCTGCGGTGCCAGGAGGATTTCTGGAGACTTGTGGGTTCCGCGCCACACAACAACACGCCCGGTTGCACCCGACACGAACAGATCGGGATTTGCCTTTGCCGACGCCTAGTGCAGAATTGTACGGGAGGCCTGATGAGACGGGCCGAGATCACCCCTTGGAGGAGCAGGACCATGCAATCAACAGCCGAAACAGTCGCCGGGTATCTCGCTGATCTCTCTCAAGACCGCCGGCAGGCCATCGAGCGGGTCCGCCGAACGATTATCGATCACCTACCCGAGGGATACGAAGAGGCCATGAATTGGGGGATGATCACCTACCAGATCCCGCTGGACCGATACCCGGACACATACAACGGCCAGCCGTTGATGTATGCTGGGCTGGCCTCGCAAAAGAACCACATGGCGGTGTACCTGTCGGGTATCTACAGTTCGGATGCGGCACGCGAGAAATTCGAAGCAGCCTACAAGGCTACCGGCAAACGATACGATGTAGGCAAGTCATGCGTTCGTTTCACGAAACTGGACGACCTGCCGCTCGACCTGATAGGAGAAACCGTCGCCTCGATGGAGGTCGAGCAGTTGATCGCGCTGGCGGAGGCGGTTCACTCGGGCGGCAAGGGTGGCCAGGGGAAGTGGTCCTGATATGCGCATCTTGACCCCTGCCCTGGGGTTGGTCCTCGCCAGCACCGTCGTCAGCCAGCCAGGCCAAACCCAGGAACCAACGGACAGCGTGGCCGACACGGTGGTCTATGAAGGCACTTTCCGCAGCGTAGCCGGTCACGAGGCCGGCGGTGGCTACCAGATCCTCAGGCGAGACGGGGACTGGGTGGTACGAATGATGGAGAGCTTCACGTCGGAGAAGGTGCCCGACGGCCATGTCTACTTGAGTAACCACGCCGAATCCCTCGGGCGCGACGCCTACCATGTCAACCGGCTCATCCGCCGAAACGGCGAGCAGGAATACGTCCTGCCGGCGGACATCGATCCGAGCGCGTTCAAGTTCCTGCTGGTGTGGTGCGTCCGGTTCAAGGTGGGAGTGGCAGCGGGCCCGTTGGAAGGCTAGGCATCTTCTTCCCGTCAAGCGATAAGCGTGTCTCTGCCTGACCTACAGTTCCCCATCGGGGAATTCACCCAGCCAAGTGACCTTGGCCCCATGGCCCGCCAGCAAGCGGTCGACGCCATCGCCGAGGCACCAGCGGGTCTTCGTGCAGCGGTGGCGGACTTGGATGAGGGCCAAATCGATACACCTTATCGTCCAGAAGGATGGACCGTTCGACAGGTGGTGCACCATCTGCCGGACAGCCATCTCAACAGCTACCTGCGCCTTAAGCTGGCACTCACCGAAGACGTCCCGATCATTCGCACCTATGAGGAGGGGCATTTCGCGCGGCTCGCGGACTACGCCTCGCCGATCGGCGCGTCACTCAGCCTGCTGGACGCGCTACATGTCCGCTGGGTCATCCTGTTCCGGGAGCTAAGCGAGGAACAATGGGCCCGCCGACTCCGCCACCCCGACCTCGGCGAGATGGGCGTGGACGAACTCGCAGCGTTTTACGCCTGGCACGGCCGTCACCATATCGCCCACGTTACCTCATTGCGCCAACGGTCGGGGTGGTAACGGGTTATTGGCTCAGTCCTTAGAGGTGCCTGCCTCAGATACCTGCCCGGTTCGGCAACATCAGGAACAAAGGCATGTGAGAGTTCAAACCCCATTGGCCGGGATCCGCGCCGTAGGTCTTGCCATTGCTGTGATACGCGATTGCCAGTAAGGAAGTAGTCCACACGTCCGACAGCTGCAGGCAGGGCGTGAACGTGTGAGTAAACGCCGCGTCTCCGTCGGCGTCTGCCACGAACCGACTGGTTGAGCCGTCACGAGCGCCAAGAGGAAGATCAAGTGTGCCCGTGAATGGTGTAGTTGGTGGTAGAGCCATGAAGACGTGCCACATGGTGTAGACCCCGTTAGGCACCAGACCCGAGAAGGTGGTGTTCAGCCGGCCTTCGCCGCCGGCACATGTGTAACTGCCGGCGCCCTGATGCCTGAGCCAGTCACCGAGGGTGATGCCGAGGGCCTCACCCTTGGGATAGGGGCCGCCCGCGTCGGGGTTGAACGGATCGTGCCTGACCATCTCCGCCGCGCGGTACAACTGAGCGCCCATGTCGTTGTCGCCCTTGGTAACGCGGTACACTTTGCCAGAGCCGTTGGCGCCCTCGAGGTACACATCCTGTTCGGGAATATCCATGTCGAGATAGCTGCCGAACACCAGTTCGATGGACAGCTCCATTTCTGTCGACGCGGCCTCTGGCAGCAGCGCAGAGCTATTGGCCGCCATGATGACCGCGGTTCCCACCACAACCACGCCACCAAGTGCCGCCAGCCGCTTTGGCCCGATCCGGGAACTCGCTCGTTCGGTCATTTCTCTATCTCCCTCATGGCTTCCGGTCATGGTAATCGGCCCGTGCGGGCTCTTCCCTTCACTTATATGAGGCGCAAACGACTCTCCGGAAACGACACCTGATTTTGGGCGATCATTATTTGGATATAGTCCAAACCACTACTACCGTTCCTCTTCCCCGGCGGCCCCGGATGCCCCACTTTCACAGGAAGGAGGAGCCCTCGTGTCACCACCCGACACCACGTTGGAAGCATGGCGTACCAACAACCGCATCAGTTTGTTTTTGATCGACCAAATCAGTCTGCGCGGGATGCGCTGTACGCTTTCCAAACGTGGAGGGCGCGGCGTCGCGGGACAGTTGGCCCACATGCACAACAACCGGTTATGGCAGCTGGAGAAACGGGCAACGGACCTGGCTAAAGGACTGGAGATCTTTCCGTCGAAGACCGATCCCTCCAAAGCCGCCTTGAAGAAGGCGTTCCTGACCGACCTGTCCTCAGGGGCTCCCAAGCGTCGCGGCTTCAAGAAGGGCATCCCATCGACGCTCGCCTACTTCGTGGCCCACGAAAGTCATCACCGCGGCAACATTCTGTTGACCCTCAAGAAGTGCGGTCATAATCTGGACAAGGATGCCCGGTACGCCATCTGGGGCATGTGGGACAACGTGGGAGGATGAAGAGGAAGCAACTGCTCTCTCATCACCGCAATCCGGGAACCGTGACCGTACCACGGCGAGTAGTCACGTTCTGCCCTTTAGGAGGGAACCGATGAACAACACGGAAGTCGTCAAGACCGGCATCACCTTCGGCAGCGCCCTTGCCATAGCCA
>CAXMUQ010000016.1:0-15382 GCA_964196605.1 uncultured Acidimicrobiia bacterium | reverse complement strand
CTCAGCAGGTGGGAGACGCATTTAACTCGATGTTCCCTTACGCCGTGGAAACACTCGAGGTTTCTCGACCAGGTACGGCCCCCTGGGCCCGGTTCAAGTAACCGCCCAGCACCGGGAGCTTCTCGTCCAAAGACCGCTATGGTTGCTTTTCTTGAAACAGTATTGCCGACTTTGTCGTCATGAGTGCAACCATATTGCCGACAATGTTGTCAAAGAAAGACCAGCCGTCTCACCTCGGTAAAGGCGTGATCATGGGTACACCGAAGAACCTGGGCGAGTTGGAGCACTTGCTCCTCCTCGCTATCGTGCGACAGGGCAACGACATAAGCGGGTCGACCGTTACCGGGGAACTTACCCGCAAGACCGGACGGGAGCCGGCTCGGGGTACCATGTACGTCACCCTCGACCGGCTGGAGCGGAAGGGCTACCTCAGATCCGCAATGGGCGATCCCACTTCGGAACGAGGCGGCAAGGCCAAGCGACTCTACGCCATTACCCCAGCCGGCCTAGACGTCCTCAAGCGATCCGGCCAGGCGCTGCAGGCCATGTGGCAGGGATACGAATCATTGCTGGAGGACGCGTGATGACCTCCTGGTTAGGTGAACGCATCCTCCTAATCGGCACCGGGAGACGGGATCTGGCGGAGTCGATCACTGGCGACCTGATCTCGACCGGTCGAAGCAGAGCGTGGGTGTTGCTTGCCGCGAATGGCATCGCCGTTCGATATCTCTTCGATCGCTCCAGCCGATTCATAGGCCGCGGTCGTCCCCGTCACACCCGGAGACTCGCATTCATGAATACCATCTGGCTCGACCTGCGGCACGCGCTGCGCGGGCTGCGCAAGTCTCCCGGCTTTGCCGCCGTAGCCATCGTCACCATCGCGCTCGGCGTGGGGGCCAACGTGGCCATCTATAGTCTGGTCCACGCAATCATGATCGCTCCACTGCCGTACCCGCAGCAGGCCGACATCGTCCGCATCTGGCCGGGCGAATCGGTAACCATGGGTTGGCTGCAAGCTTTCCAGGACACCAAGTCGTTCAGCGCCGTCGCCGGAATGACAGGCGCGCGCGCGACGATGACGGGCCAAGGAGAACCGATGGAGCTGGAAGGCGGCGGAGTGACAGCCAGTCATTTCGACGTCATCGGTGTACGTCCCGCATTGGGAAGGCCGTTCCACCCCGACGACCACCGGCCTTCGGCTGAGCCGGTTGTCATCCTCAGCCACGCGTTGTGGCAGAGAGCGTTCGCCGGCGATTCAGCCGTGGTGGGAAGCCTGGTCGACATCGCCGAGGGTGGCGGTCAACGACCCCGCGTGGTAGGGGTGATGCCGGCGGGACACGTTCCATTGAATGAAGACTGGGAGTACTGGTCACCGGTCACCATCGATCCGGAGATCGATTTCCCGCTGTCCTCCGAGGGGTGCTTCTGCTGGCAACTGACGGCCCGAATGGCCCCTGGTGTCAGCCAGGATGAGGCGAATGCCGAAGTGCTGATGTGGGCCCAGCGCATCCGGGAATATTCACCCGAGGATTTGCGAGAGGAGGCGCTGGCAACTGCCGTAGTTCAGCCAATGCTCGATGATCTGGTTGGAGATGCGGATGCGTCATTGTCCATGCTCCTGGGCGCGGTAAGCCTGGTGCTGCTGATCGCCTGTCTCAACGTCGCCAATCTATTGTTGGCACGCGGCGAGGGCCGACGGCGTGAACTAGCCATCCGTAGTGCAGTTGGTGCGGGACGCGTTCGGTTGGTTGCGCAAACCCTGTTCGAGAGCCTGAGCCTGGGACTCGCCGGCGGTGTGCTCGGGGTGGGGCTCGCCGTAACGCTGATGGGCTATTTCGAGGGCGCTATTGCTGACGTCCTGCCGCGCACCGGCGGCGTTGCCATCAACGCACCGGTCCTGATGTTCGCGCTGGGCACGACGATGCTGGCCAGCGTCGTGTTCGGTTTGGCACCGGCTCTGGGGGTGCTCCGGACGGATCCGAGTACCGTGCTGGCCTATCGACCTGGAATGTCCGGCCGGCGTCATCAGCGAGTACGAAGCACTCTGGTAGCACTCGAAGTTGCCCTCGCCTTGATATTGGCCATCGGCGCCGGCCTCATGGTAAGGACAATGCAGTCGCTAGGCGCGGTCGAGCCAGGTTTTCGCACAGAAAACCTTCTCACGCTAAGGCTGTATCAACCGGGCAGTGACTATCAGACCCCCGAGGAGGTTGACGGGTACTATCGGGAAATCCGGGAGCGACTGGCTGGTCTCCCAGGCGTGCAATCCGTCGCTACCACCAATTCGCTGCCCCTGACGGGCCAGGGGTGGGGCTGGAGCTATACGGTAGATGGCGAACAGCTCCCGGAAGGCGCCGCCATGCCCAACGCCAGGTTCCGCCTCATCAGTCCGGACTACTTTAGCACACTGGATATCCCGTTCATCACGGGACGGGACATCACCGAAGCCGACGTCGAGGGCCCCGACGAAGTCGTAGTGGTCAACCAATCTTTCGTGAACCGGCACTTTGAATCGCCGGGGGCGGCGTTGGGCAGTAGCGTCAATCTCAACACGGGACATTCTTTTCGTGTAGTGGGCATCGTGCCGGACAATCTCCACCGCAGTCTTGCGGCGCCCGCCAGAGCTGAAATGTACCGGCCCAGGCTGTTCTTTCCCGTGCGCCGTCGCTACGTGATCGTCGCCACCGCCGGCGACCCAACGCTCCTGACTCCAATGGTCCGGCAAGCTGTGTGGGACATCGACCCCAATGTTCCCATCCTCGACGTGTTCACCATGGCCGGTGTACGAAACAACTCCACCAGAAGTTCACAATTCTATCTCGAAGTGCTGGGTTCGTTTGCCGTGCTTGCCATGGTATTGGGGATGATCGGGGTCTATGGAGTACTGTCTTTCATCGTCAATCAGAGTCGCCAGGGTATCGGCATCCGCATGGCCCTCGGAGCCGATGGCGGGAGAGTGCTACGCGATACCGTGGCGCAAGGCCTGAAGCCGGTATTCCTGGGTCTGGCTCTCGGAACGGTCGGTGCCGTGGGTGCCACGCGGGCGCTGGAGAGTCTCCTATTTGGAGTCGCACCCACAGACCTCACCACGTTCCTCACGGTGGCGGGAGTGATACTGGCGACCGCGCTCTTGGCAACCCTGTTACCAGCCCGCCGAGCCGCTGCCGTCGATCCGATGAGGACGCTGCGGACGGAATGAACGAGCGCAGAGACTGCGACCTGCGACTGGACTACTCCGAGGCCAGCGCGGTCTTGGGGTCTACACGCGCAGCCCGCCGGGCGGGAATCCATGAGGCGATCACCGCCACCGAACCCATCATGACGGCGGCCCCGGCGAAGGCGACGGCGTCAATGGTAGCGGTCTCATAGAGGAGGGTCTCCACGAGTTGCGCCAAGACCGCGGCACCGGCCGTTCCCAGGATCAAACCGAGGATCGTGAGGGAGACCCCCCGCGTCAGTAACATCCGCACCATTTGGCCGGAGCGGGCGCCCAACGCCATCCGGATCCCAATCTCATGCGTGCGACATTGCACCCCGAACGCCGTTACCCCGTAGATCCCCATTGCCGCCAAGAGAAGTGCCGCCATGGCGAATCCGGCGAGCACCTGCATGGTGAATCTAGGCACAGCCACATTGTCGGCCAGCATGGCGTCGAAGGTCGAAACGTCGAAGATCGGCATGTTCGAGTCCAACCCGCCGACCACCTCGCGTATCGCGGGAACGGTCGTTTCCGGTCCCACGGAAGTGCGCACCATCACGCTGACCCGCACCCACGGCATGTCACGGTAGTGCCAGTAGAGCCTGGGCCGGGCGTCGACCGCGACGGCCTCGTCCCTGACGGTCGCGACCACGCCTATCACGCGGGCGGTCGTCCCTCCGATTTGATTCCATACTAACGATTGGCCAATGGCGTCCTGGCCCGGCCAAAGCTGATCGGCCAGCAACCGATCGATGACGATACCGGGCTGCTCACCCTCCTCCATGTTGGCCGCGGGCGCCAGGGGATCCCAGACTACGCCTTTCTGCAACCGGATATCCAACGCCGCAAAGTACCCAGGCGTAACGGCCCCCCAGGAAATCGGCGTGAAATCCTCGACCCTGTCTGGCACACGATCCGTTGGTGCGACGAAGTTACTGGGCCGGAAGCCGGCGAACGGCCGCACCATGGTAGTGCCCACCAATTCGACACCAGGAAGCCTGGCAATGCTGTCCTCGAGCGCGTGGACAAAATCGCCGCGCGCCTCGCCATCGTAGCTGGAGGGAGGTATCACCAGGCCGAACGTCAACACATCATCATGGCTGAGTCCCAGTTCGACGCGTTGCAGCTGGACGAAACTCCGCACCATCAACCCGGTACCCACCAACACCAGCACCGACAGGGCGATCTGAGCCACCACGAGCGTGTCTCGCAAACGGCCCCGACCACTGCTCGGTGACACGGCACCCGTCCGTAACGGGCTGAACAGCCTGCCCCGCGCCACATGAAGCGACGGTACCAACCCGAACAGCACTACCGCCGCGAAGGACACCAACAGTGAAACCAGGAGCACGGTGGCGTCAATCGAAGCCGTCTCCAGCCGCGGCACCGTGTTGGCCCCGACCGTCCGCAACAGCGGTACCGCCCACGCGGCAACAGCGACACCAAGGACGCCGCCGAACAAGCCAAGGAGGCTACTCTCTGTCAGGAGTTGGCGCCCGATTCGGGTACGTCCGGCGCCGAGTGCGGCGCGAATGCCGATTTCCTGCTGGCGCGCCGTGGCCCGGGCAATCAGCAGGTTCGAAACGCTCACGCACGCCATGAGCAGCAGCAGGCCAACGGCGGCGAGGAGGAAGTACCCCAGGCGAGAGAGCGTCGGTCCGATTCGGGTTTCCGTAAGGGACAGGAGTTGCACGCCCCAATCGGCGTTGGTCGCCGGGTGGGCCTCACCGATGATCGCGGCGATCCGTTGCATGTCCGCCGTGGCACCGGTCATGGAGACCCCGGAAGCCAGCCGACCTATGATTTCCAATTCGTGATTGCTCCGGTCCGACTCAGGATCGGCCCGAAGAGGGACGAACACATCGTTCCCCGGAAACGCCGTCTCGGTGGCGACCACCCCTATCAGCGTGTATCCGCCATCATCGAAAACCAGATTGGTCCCAACGATGTCGGTGCTGCCGCCGAACCGCCGGCGCCACAGACCCTCACTGATCATCACCACGCGCGCTTGCGCTCCGGGAAGGTCTTCATCAGGCGAAAACGAGCGACCCATGATCGGGGCAATGCCGAGCAACGGGAAGAACGAATGGGAGATCCGCAGGCCAGCCAGCGATTCCGGCGCGCCGTCACCGATTAGCGTCGCACCGCCACCTGTGAAACCCGCGATATCCGCGAACGATTGTTGGGTGGCGCTCCAATCCAGGAAAGTGGGTTCGGATACCGAAAACCTGTCACCGCGGGGCGTCGTCTCCCTGATGCTCACCAACTCGTCCACGTCCTCGAAGGGAAGCGGACGCAGCACGACGGCGTTGACGACCGAAAACACTACGGTGCTGGCGCTGATGCCCAGCGCCAGAGTCAGCACGGCAAGTAAGGAGAAGCCTGGATTGCGACTTAATTGGCGCATGCCAAACCGCACGTCAGATAACATCGATTCGAGAGGCAACGGTGTCTCCCACTGTTGGTTGGTTCGGCGGCTGCGGACGAGACCGTCCTCGGCCACGGGTCCGCGGATCGCATGATATCCGACGACGGTTCCCAACACTTGACGCCAGTACCACAGACGGGCGCCTAGCGCAGATCGCTCCCTGATTACGTGGCAGAGATATTCTTCGTGGAGATCACCCAGTACGTCTTGGCGCACGTAGCGCGAAGCGAACCTGGTAAGCAGCCAATCAGCCAACCGTGGAGGACGTCTCATTGCGCTGTCTCGTTTCTCAAGCGCCGCGAGCCCGTCGGGCCACACGCACGCCGTCCCACATCCGGTCCATCATGTCGCGCGCGCGTGACAGAGCCACCTCGCCGGCAGGCTCGATCTGGAAGTAGCGACGCGACCGGCCGCCCCTCACCGGCTCGGGATCGGCACTGAGTGAGCTCACGTACCCCTTCTCCTCCAGCCGATCGAGAGTGCCGTAGACCGTGCCGAACGTCACCTCTCGCCCGGCGGTGTCTTGCAGCTCGCGCCGGACGCTCATGCCGTAGGCGTCATCGCCCAGCCGCAATAGCGCCAGCAAGACCAGCTGCTCGAACTCTCCCAGATGTGCGCCCTTCCCCATGTGTCCTCCGACGGTCGGTGTTACTCAACAAACCCGAACTAAACAAAACCTAATAAATCTGCCAGAGAATGCCAGCGGCTTCTCGATGGTGCCGTTGCAACCATTGCCACAATTCTCCCGTCTAAGTGCATATCGCATGCATGACAAACGGGAGACATCATGCCGGACGCCACCTCGTACTTACCACTTAAGCCCTTGGTATTTCACGCCTTACTGGCGCTGAAAGAACAAGAACTCCACGGGTATGGCATTAAGAAGTCCGTCGCCGGCCGCTCCGGTGGGGCCATCGATCTCGAGCCGGGAACCCTCTATCGGCTCATGGCCCGGCTCCTCAAACAGGGCCTGATCGATGAGTCTGATCGGCGCCCAGCTCCCGAAAGCGACGACGAACGACGCCGGTATTACGCCATCACCAAGCTGGGTCGCCAGGTACTTGCCGCCGAAGCGGCCCGCATGGCCGACCTCTTGAGCGACGACAGCGTCCGCGCCCTCGCGGCAGAGGGCCGGGGATGATGCTCGGCCTCTACCGCACGCTCCTCTACCTCTATCCGGGGTGGTACCGCCGACGCTTCGGCCGCGACATGGCCGAGATGTTCGCCGACGAATTGGCCGTGGCTAAAGGCATCGGCATAATGAAAGTGATTCGTCTGTCGCTGCGGACATTCGCTGATTTGTTGGTCAACGTACCTATCGTCCGCCTTCATCCTGACCGCCTGACCGCCTGTCCCCCCGTCCGCCAGGTATCTCTCATGCAAAATCTCTTTCGCGACATCCGCCTTGCCCTTCGGTCGCTGACAAAGCATCCGCTGTTTGCCGCCATCGCCGTCCTAACCATCGCCCTCGGCATCGGCGCCAATTCGGCCATCTTCAGCGTGGTCAACGGCGTCATGCTCAAGCCCCTGCCTTACCAGGAGGCGAGTCGCCTGGTCATGGTGTGGACGGCCTTTCCCGACAATCCGAAGTTCCCCATCTCGATAGCCGAGTACCTCGATTATCGGACCGAGTCGGATGCCGTGGCGAACGTCGGGGCATATTCCGTGCAGCCGGTAACGGTCACCGGTTCGGGCACTGCGGAACGGCGGCAGGCTTCGTACACTTCCCGCAGTCTGTTCGACGTCCTGGGCGCCTCGGCCTCGATCGGCCGAACGTTTTCTGAGGACGAAGACACTCCGGGAGGAGCCGACGTAGCAATCCTGAGTCACGCCTACTGGCAATCACGCTACGGTGGCGAGCCAAGCGTGGTCGGCACACAGACCCTCATAGTCGATGGCACGCCGTACGACATCATCGGGATCATGCCGGCCGACTTCGAGCCGCCGATGAACGCCCCGGCGTTCTACCTTCCCGCCCCATTCGATCGGAGCACGATTGTAAACCGCTCCAGTCACAACTGGAACGCCGTAGCGCGGCTGAAGCCGGGCACGACGTTCGAAGTCGCTGAAGCAGAATTACGCACGATTCTCCCGCGCTGGGAGGAAGAGTTTGCCGGGATCCATCCCAATGATCCCGTCAACCACCCCCTCTGGCTGATGCCCCTGACTGATGAAGTATTCGGTGCCGTCAGGCCGATGCTGTGGGTTCTGCTCGGCGCCGTGGGTCTGGTGCTCCTGTTGGCAACCGCCAACGTTGCCAATCTTCTCCTGGCACGCGGGGAATTGCGCGGCCGTGAAATGGGTATTCGTGGCGCGCTCGGTGCCGGGCGCCGCGACTTGATTCAGCAAATGCTAACCGAAAGCGTCGTGCTGGCGACGGCGGGTGGCGTGGCAGGTCTGGTAGTGGCCGCCGGCTTGATGACAATGTTCAAGGCTCTCGATCCGGGCGGAGTGCCCCGACTGGAGCAAGTGTCCCTCGATTGGTCGGTCCTCGGATTCACCGCTGCCATCACCCTCGGCACCGGCGTGCTGTTCGGCCTGCTTCCGGCACTCCAGGCGGCACGCAACGACGTGAAGGCGGCCCTTCAGGAAGGCGGTCGTGGTGGCAGCACCGGTCGGCAATCCAAACGTGCTCTGCAAACCTTGGTGGTGACGCAGATGGCGTTCGCCGTGGTACTGTTGATCGGCTCCGGCGTGTTGATCAAGAGCTTCCTCACCCTGCAATCGGTCGACCCGGGATTTCAAACCGAACACCGCGTGGCCTTCGGGTTGCAAATCCTGAATGACACCTATCCGGCAGAGGCCGACAAGGTGGCGTTCTACGACCGGCTGCGCGAAGAGCTGACAGCGATTCCAGGCGTATCCGGGGTCGCATTGGCCCGCGGGCTCCCGCTGCGATCACGCATCGGGAGTGAAGGAATCATGGTAGAAGGGCGCCCGGTGGGACCAGACGGCGGCCAGCCATCGCAATCCGTGGATTTCCAGGTTGCCTCGGACAACTACTTCAAGCTCATGGGAATTCCCCTGGTGCACGGCCGCGCCATCGAGCCGACCGACGTGGCGGACGCCCCCCTGGTCATACTCATCAACGAAGCTGCAGCCCAAGCCTACTTCGAGGGAGAGAATCCGATCGGGCAGCGAGCCCGGCTGATGTTTTCTCCCAGGGATTGGCCCAATGTCACAATCGTTGGCGTGGTCGGTGACGTTCACCAGCGCGGTCTCGCCAGCACGGCCCGGCCCGAGATTTATCTGCCACACCGCCAACTGCCGCCCGGCTGGGCCCGGTCGATCCTTGCGTCCTTGAACATCGTGCTCCGGACGGACCTCCCCTTGGGAGCCATCGCCCCAACGATCCGTCAGACGGTCCAACGACTCGATCCGAACGTTCCGGTGTCGGGCTTGGGAACGCTCGACCAGGCTCTCGCCAACAACGTCGCCACCGAACGATTCGTCACCATGCTGCTGACGCTGTTCGCCGCGGTGGCGCTGGTCATCTCGGCCGTGGGCGTCTACGGGGTCATGGCCTTCTCGGTGGCACGGCGCACTCGGGAGATCGGCATCCGCCTGGCGCTCGGTGCCGAGCCGGGTCAAGTGGTGGGCTCGATCCTAAAGAGCGCGCTGACGATCGCACTCATCGGTGGTGGTATCGGGTTGGTTACGGCTTTCCTGGCTACGTCGGTGCTCGAAAGTCTGGTCTATCAGGTGAGCGTGCGGGACGCCGTGGTATTCATCGTGAGTCCGATCGTGTTGGTACTGGTCGCGTTGGTGGCGTCATTGGTGCCGGCATGGAGGGCCGCGGCGGTGCATCCGATGGAGACTTTGCGGGCGGAGTGAACTAGAACCTGGAACCTGGAAGATATCTGCCGGTAGGGGCGACGCATGCGTCGCCCCTACGCATCCTCTTTCTTGGCACAAAATTCTCACATTAGATAGCGCTTCCGTGTAAAACTTCCGTAGAGAGTATTACCCTCGGCTGCCGGCGGTTGGGGACAAGGTGGCAGCCGTGAGCAATCCTCCGGGGAACGCCGAGGAGCACCCCATCACGTGCGTGATCGCCGCCCTGTCGTATTCATCCCCCGATCGGTAGTCGGTGAAGAACCGATCCAGGCGGTCAACCCGGTCGAGCATGGCACCCGTTGCCTGTAATCCCACCGACACGCCGTAGTTGGTGAAGGCGAATTTCACTTCCGGTAACTCCGGCTCGCGACAGAAGTACCCCTCCCGCTCGACCCACATCCGATCGAGCATGGCCAGGCTCCGCTCACGCTGCAGTTGCGCCCACGGCTCGGCGGCAAAGAAGTGTGTCATCCACAGCATCATCCCCAGCGCAAGATCCTGGGTGATCACCATGTCGCGGTAGGATGCTTTGACCAAAGCTCCCAGTTCCGCGATCTCCGACGCCAGCGCCACCTCATCCAACAACCGATAACAGACGTAGCCGTGAAAGGCGTCGAGCGCGCCCAACCCGTACCCAGGGTAGGGCTCGCTCAGATCTTCCCGCATCTTCCAGACGATACCGTCGCCAGGGACCACGAACGGCCCGTGAATCTCGTGAACCAGTTCGATCGCTCGGTCATGATAGGCCGGCAGGACCTGTCCCACCCGATAGAGGGCAAACAGCCACATCGCCAAATAATGGTAGTACTGGCCGTCGCGGTCGGGGGCTTCGCCGATTCGGATACCGCGCTCCCGGCCGAGTACCCGCTCGACCTCGGCGACAATCCATTCTGCCTGGGTCAACCACGCACGGTTACCGGTGTCGTGATACAACGAGACCAGCAGTACGACCCCGTAGGCGTCGGTCCACAGGTATCGCAATCCGTTCGGCCAGATCTCCTGCTCGCGCATCCAGGCCAGCCGCTGCTGAACCTCCACCACACGTCGATTCATCGGACGCCTCTCACACTCCGAACGGGTAGGTTTCCGGCACTCCGATCAGTTCGTGCGTTTCCAGCGGAGTAACCGCGGTGGTCTGATCGAGCCACAGATACTCGTCGAACTGCTTCGGCAGCACCGCCTGGAAGTAATGGCTTGCCAGTTCGGTTTCGGGGCGGTAGATGACGCCGATGGCCCGTTCCAGCCTCGGCTGTTTCAAATCCCGCCGCAGACCTTCGTCAATGTGCCGGAGCGGCAACAAGAAGGCGTCCACGCCGGACTCATGGCACAGAAACTCGTAGCTCCGCGGATGGGACGGCCGGACGTCTTTCACCTCCATCGGCCCGTCCCAATACGATGCCGCCGCCACTGTACCCGAGTCGGTCCCGAACCCGATGGAGTAAACTCCATCACCCCACTGCTCCCGGCACAGCTGACCCACGTTGAGCTCGCCACGGGCCGCCATTTCAGTGGCCCGGGCATCACCGATGTGGGAATTGTGCTCCCACACCACCGCTTTGCACTCCGGTCCCCGGAAGTCGAGCAGGCTGAGGAGACTGGAAAACATGTGGCGGTCGCGCAGGTTCCATGACTGGTGGCTCCCGTAGTACATGATGCGGTAGTAACGCTCGGCGTCCGTTACCAGCCGGGCGTTCTGCACGGCATCGAAAAACCGTTCGCCGGTAGCACGGGCGTATTCCAATCTCTTGGCGAGGAGGTCGGCCAACATCTTGACCACACCGGGTTCGCAACTGCGGTACTCCCCGGAGACTGCCGCGCGGCCGTACGATGCCGGGTCTTTCTGCCACGGTGTCAAGCAGCCATAGCGTTGGCGAGCCAGCCCCGCCGTGGCCGGATCCGTCTCGTCGAGGTACGACAGCACCGCATCGATCGAGGTATACAGACTGTAGAGGTCCAGCCCCGCAAAGCGAACGCGGTCATCGTGAGGAATGCCGGCGTTGTGATCCCGGAGCCAGTCGACGAAAGTCCGCGTCTCCACATTGCGCCACATCCAGGTCGGGAATCTGGCGAACGCCTGCCATTCCGCGGGAGGGACATTGAGATCACGCACGAAGTGGTCGATCTGGGTGGCATCCGGCCAGTCAGCTTCCACCGCCACCAGATCGAACCCCTTCCTGAGAATCAACTCCTTGGTTATCCGGGCTCGTGTGGCGTAGAACTCCGACGTCCCGTGTGAAGCTTCTCCCAGAAGGACCACCCGGGCATCGCCGATGCGCTCGAACAGGCCGTCTGATGATACATCCTCAATGTTGTCCAATGACCGCGCTGCAGCCGCAATCGCCCGAGGCAACGTTCGTGGGGCAGCTGCCGGAGTCGGCCGGGGCGCCTGTTCGGTTCGCTCCTCCTTCCAGCCTTCCTGACCTACCAACGGTACGAACCGCACGTCGACCAACGACTGGTGGCGATAGTCTTCCTGGCTGTCGCGGGTAACACGCACCAGTTTCTGCAGTCCTACGGTCTCACCCACCGGGATCACCAGTCGCCCGCCGATGGCGAGTTGCTCCTTGAGGGAAGCCGGAACCTCCGGGCCCCCGGCCGCCACGATGATGGCATCGAACGGCGCCTCGTCAGGCCATCCCAGCGAGCCATCGCCGTGGCGCACGTGGACATTTTCATACCCGTCGCGCAGCAGCCTGGACTCGGCCAACTCGGCCAGCTTGGCGTGCCGCTCGATGGTAAACACCTCCGCGGCGATCTCCGCCAGGACCGCGGCGGCGTACCCGGAGCCGGTGCCGATCTCCAGAACCCGCTCGTGTCCCTCTAGATCGAGCGCCTCCACCATGAATGCCACGATATAGGGCTGGGAGATGGTCTGCTCCTCCTCGATGGGAAGAGGTGTGTCTTCGTAGGCGAATTCGCCGAGGTACGATGGCACGTATCCCTCTCGGCGAACCCGGCGCATGGCGTTCAGCACACGCGGCGAACTGACCCCCCGGGCAGCGATCTGGAGCTCCACCATATCGTGCCGGGCTCTCTTGGTGTCATTGGTAGCCATGGATCACCTGATTCCTATGATAGGTTTTCCCCATAATAAATATGGCGTCCACCCGTTGAAGACACCGTGAAAGAGGCATGAATTCTTCGGAAGAAACCCAGCAATCTCGGCCATGGATGGGACCTCTTTGCAGGAGATCCCGGGAGCGGTAAGCTCATGGTATAGGCTATCAGCTATGAGCTATGGGCTATGGGCTGTGAAGCTTCGGCTTTGGGCCTGCCAGCTTGATACGCCCGGGGCAGCCCACCGCTCACAGCCCATAGCTCCCCCTCATCGAGGCATCACTTTGTCGCAGCAGACTGGTTCCACTGACCACCCAGAGACCGCCGGACCACGGGGGCTTTCTCGAACCGACGCTGAGCGACGCCTGCGCGAGGTGGGACCCAATGAACTCCCCGCCGCCCCGGGCGAGCCGGGTTGGCAACGATTTCTACGCCAATTTCGCAGTCCGCTCATTTACATACTCATCGTAGCCTTGGTAGCGGATACGGCCGCATGGCTCCTGGCTGGTGCGGCCGGAATACCAGCCGAATCGATGGCCATCGCGATCATCCTGTTGGGAAACGCAGCCTTGGGGGACTGGCAGGAGAGGAAGGCGGAAGAAGCGTTGAGCCGATTGGCGGCGTTGACTGCCCCACTGGTCTGGGTCTATCGCGACGGTACGCTCGACCACCTGCCCGCACGCGAGGTTGTCCCCGACGACGTCGTTCGTGTGACAAGCGGTGACCGAGTCCCGGCAGACGGCACGCTGCGTTCACCCGAGCCGGTTCGCGTGGACGAGTCGGTATTGACCGGCGAGTCCGTACCAATCGATAAGGTGATGGGAGACGAGCTGCTGGCGGGGACGTTGCTGGTTCGTGGCCAAGCGGAAGTGATCGTGACACGGACGGGAGCCGGTAGTGCCATGGGCCGGTTGGCAGAGATGCTGGGAAGTATCCCAGTGGAGCTCACTCCACTGGGGAAGCGACTCCGGCGATTTGGCCATCAAATCGCGCGCTGGGTGCTGGCGTTGGCGGCGATGTTGGTCGTATTTGGCGTATGGGCTGAGGGAGTGCAGCGCCTTCCCTCGGTGGTGTTGTTTGCCGTGGCACTAGCTGTCGCCGCCGTGCCGGAGGGCTTGCCGGCCGTCTTGACGGTAACGCTGGCGCTCGGGGTCGAACGGATGGCCAAGCGACGTGCCGTGGTCCGGCGCCTGGACGCGGTAGAAACCCTGGGATCGGTCACCGTGATCGCCACCGACAAGACCGGCACACTCACTGAAAATCGAATGGAGGTCCGCCATCTCGATTCCCCGCACGAGCAGGCGTGTCTGCGAGCAATGGTCCTGGTCAATGACGCCGAGCCTGGATCGGATCACGGCGATCCTACCGAGGTGGCACTCCTCCGATTCGCCGAGCGGACGGTGGGGGACATCGCGTCCATGCGCCAGGCACCACGCATCAGCATGCGCCCGTTTGATCCCGAATGGAAGTACATGCGGGTCACCGTCACGGAAGATGGTACACGCCGGAGCTACCTGAAGGGTGCACCGGAAGTGCTGCTCGAGCGTGCCGCGATGGATGATGCCGAACGACAATCCTGGGTCGAAAAGACCCGCGCCTATGCGTCCGAAGGCCATCGGGTCCTGGGCTTCGCCATGGTCGACGGTGAGTCCGAAGACAGGCTCATCTGGCTTGGGATCGCCATGCTCTGGGATCCCCCCCGGCCTGAAGTGCCCGAGGCCATACGCCATGCCCGGTCAGCCGGCATCCGGGTCCTGATGATCACCGGCGATCACCCGGAGACTGCCGTGGGGGTTGCCCAGGTGGTTGGTATCCCGGGTGAACTGGTCGCCACTGGTGTTGAGATCGAGCGAGCCTCCCTCGACCAACTCGGCGACATAGTCCAGCGGGTCAACGTATTCGCCCGGGTTACCCCGGAGCACAAACTTCGCATCGTGGAAGCGCTCAAAGCTACGGGGGAAGTCGTCGCGGTCACCGGAGACGGTGTCAACGATGCTCCGGCCTTGAAGCGCGCGGATATCGGGATCGCCATGGGGCAGCGGGGTAGCGACGTGAGCCGGGAGGCCGCCGATCTGGTCTTGCTCGATGACAACTTCGCCACCATTGTGGCGGCGGTCGAGGAAGGGCGTAGCATCTACGCCAACATCCAGACCTTCATTCGATTCCTCTTCTCGACCAACCTCTCCGAAATCATCGTCGTCGTGATCGGGATGGTCGCGGCGTTTCTGCTGGGGTTACGGGATGCCAGTGGCGCCTTGCTGTTACCCCTCACCGCGGTGCAACTGCTGTGGATCAACCTGGTGACCGACGGGGCGCCGGCGCTGGCCCTGGGGATGGACAAGAATCCGGGTGTGCTCGACCGGCCACCGCGGAATCCCGATACACCCTTGCTGGATCGAGCCTCCGTCTGGTTCATCATCTTGATCGGGATAGTTCCGGGAGCGATGGCGCTACTGCTTTTATGGTACCTGCCTCGCGCGGGATACTCGGTCGAAGTCGCTCGCACCGCTGCCTTCGTGTTCCTCTCGGCTGGGCAATTGCTGTTCGCCTACCCGGCGCGGCACATCGACTTTCGGCCGGGACCCAACCCGTGGCTACATATCGCCGTCGTCGGCGGTATCCTGCTGCAGTTCGCAGTGGTCTGGACCACTCCACTCCGGGCCATGTTGGATGCGGTCTGGCTCCCGTGGCCCGTCGTGTGGTTGGTGGTCGGCGGCATGGCGGCCGCATGGGGGTTCGCCGAGCTCTTTGTCCGTTGGCTGCATGGTCGACCCTGGCTGACAGGTAATGCTGAGAGGGTATCGTGATGACGTGGATCGCCTTCGTGGCCGTTACGGCGGTGATCGTTTACAGCGGCAGCC
>CAXMUQ010000015.1:0-4596 GCA_964196605.1 uncultured Acidimicrobiia bacterium | reverse complement strand
AGTGATCCGATCGTGAGTGTCTTGTCGAGACGAGTGTACTGCCTGACCGCCGAGAGAATGCCGAGTGAGAGGCCGAACAGAGCGTCGAAGAACAACGCGGGGATTGTGAGCTGTAGCGTGTACGGTACCCGCTCCATGATGAGGCCCGCCACCGACCGCCGGTACCGAAATGATTCTCCGAAATCACCTTGAAGCAGGTTGCCTAGCCATTTGGCGAACTGTACGTGAATCGGCTGGTCCAGGCCGTACTTTTGCCGCAACAGCTCGATGACTTCGGGATCGACTTGGCGGCGGAACCGCGGCTCGAGAAACATGTCCATCGGGTCGCCCGGCGCGAGGTGCACTATGACAAACGTGACCATGGCAATCCCCAGGAGGAGGGGGATTGCCTGGAGCAGCCGCACCAGGATGTACCGAATCATCAGACGGCAGTGTCCGGCTTTGCCGAGTCACTCCGCCATTCCGGAGGCGTCATTTTACGATCCACTCCTCCATACAGAGGGTCGGATCGACCCGAAGCGATTCCCCGGGCCTTACTTGTCAGTGTGCGTGGGATGCTGGGTCAATATGGAGCGCGCGACAACTACGCGAAAGATTTGCCTGTTGGTGTGGTGCGGACTTCGGTGGAGACGGAGCGCTACGGCGCCGCCTCCATGTACAGCCAGTTCCGGGGCAATGTTTTCACGCCCAGCCGATCGTACACCTGTTCCGCCGCGTCGACCAGGGCCTGGCTCCGGATTCCCAGTGTGATGTCGGGGCGGTCCGGAATGGGTGGCATGGCGTTCTCGACGTAGTCACCGAACCGTGCGATGGCCTGGTACGCCTCGAACCCCAGTTCGTAGGTTTCCAAATGGGTCTTGATGTCGTGGAAGCCCGCCCGCTCGAACGTGGTCCGCCAATCATCGGTACCCCTGGCCTGCAGACTTTCCGACTTGGCCCGCTGGGTCTTGGGGTCCAGGCCCAGGTTTCTGTACGCCGTCAGAACCCACAGTCCGGAAAACCGAGCGGTCCTGCCTACGTAGGCGTCGGACATGAAGGTCGACCACGCGGCGAACTTGGTCTTGGTGGCGCGGCGGATGGAGCGAAGGACCTCGTCGACCTCATCGGCGCCTTCGACGTAGTGAATGCCGTTGCTCCACACGGCGTAATCGAAGGCGTCTTCCGCATAGTTCATCTTCGCCAAGTCCTGGGCAAAGCCCGAGGCGCAATCGACGACGTCCGCTGGGAGGCGTGACCGGGCCACGTCGAGCAGCTTGGCCTCCGGTTCGAGCAAGGTGACGTGACCCTCGGTCCCGCCGTCGGTGTTGAGGTACTCGAGGATCTCCAGCGCGGATGCGCCGGTACCGGCGCCTACGTCCAAAACCTTGCTGTCAGGCTGGATACCGATCCGGGCGGTCATCATCTTGATGATGTGCCGCGAGATCGGAAGCTCGGCGAACGGGTCGTAGTCGACGACGGTGGTGATGGTTTGGGCCACTTGGGAGAAGGCCTTTCACGGTAGTGTACGGCCAACAATAGAACGAAGCCCTCGAACCCCCCGGCCGAGGGGAGTGAGGGAAACAACGGGCCATATTGGATGCGGCATGAATGTATCACCGATTCCGAGGTCTGGCGAGGGGGCGGGCGGCCTCAGTCACCCCGGCCGTGGTGGGTCCCGGTCGCGTCGTCATCTTGGTGGGCAATCCGCCAATTGCGCCGCAGACCGTGGAGTCCCGGGCGCTCCATGGGTGTGTCCCCGAACAGGCGGGTAAACTTCTCCAGATCCATGCTTTCGAAGAAATCCGGGTGCCTGGCAGCTTCCCAAATAGGCCGGGCCCGAAACTCGTCCCGGCTTGATTCTTCCGCGAACTTATGGTTCCAGGGGCACACGTCGTTGCAGATGTCGCAGCCGAATCCCCAGCCCTCGAACTGATCCACCAGGGTTTCCGGGATATCTCCCCGGTGCTCGATGGTGAGGTAAGAGATACAGCGGGTGGCGTCCAGCACACGGGGTTCCACGAACGCGTCGGTGGGGCATGCCTCCAGACAGCGGGTACAACTGCCACAGTGGTCCTCTACGAACGGGGCGTCTGGCACCAGGGGCAGGTCGGTGAAAACGGCCCCGATGAGGAAAAAGGACCCAGCCCGTGGGGAAATCAGCATGGTATTCTTGCCGATCCAGCCCAGGCCGGCGCGCTGAGCAAGTTCCCGCTCGGGGACCGGCCCGCCGTCGATATATGGGTGAGCTGCTGTGGCCCCCCTTTCCATCAGCCAATCCGCTAACTTGTTGATACGATTGCGAGTAGCGATGTGATAGTCGGTGCCCAGGGCGTATTTGGCTATCTTGGGGACATACTGAGGATCGGGCTGTCTATAGTAGTAGTTATCGCAAATAACAACGATTGACCGGGCTTCCGCCACAATTAGTTGGGGTTCCTTGCGCCGCTTAGCCTGGCGATGCAAATAGCGCATGGTGCCGGCATATCCCTGGGCCAGCCAATCATCCAGCTCGTCGGCGTGGGGCACCGAAGCCAGATCGGTGATGCCACAGGCGAGGAACCCCAGATCGTCCGCCTTGGCCTTGAGTTCCTGCTCGAGCGTCATGGGGTGAAGTTACCACCTGATGGGGCTCCGGCACCTGGTCGGTTCCGATTCGCTGCAGAAGTGGTAGAATCGACATGGGGGTAGTGCGGGAGAGGGAGTACTGAGTGTGCGGGGCTTCTCCGCCGCACTCCGCACACTGTGACCATCCACCAACACCGCACCCAAATGACTATGACAGACAACCGGCCAAACATCCGCATCGAAACCGATTCCATGGGCGAGATCGAGGTTCCAGCAGATCGCTACTGGGGCGCGCAAACGGCTCGCTCGCTCATCCACTTTTCAATTGGTCAGGATCTGATGCCCATCCAGGTGATCCACGGGTTCGGCATTCTCAAGAAGGCCGCGGCGATGGTCAACCAGGAGTTGGGTACGCTGGACGCCACCCGGGCTGACCTAATCGTCAAGGCGGCGGAGGAGGTGGCCAGCGGCGCGCTGGACGAACACTTCCCGCTTCGGGTGTGGCAGACGGGGAGCGGTACCCAGTCCAACATGAACGCCAACGAGGTGATCTCCAACCGGGCCATCGAAATGGCGGGTGGGGTGATGGGGAGCAAGGATCCGGTTCATCCCAATGACCACGTCAACATGTCGCAGTCGTCGAACGACACGTTCCCCACGGCGATGCACATCGGGGCGACTCGAGTGATCCACGACCGTCTCCTTCCGGCGGTGCGTGATCTGCGAGACGCCCTGGCGGTGAAGGCGGCCGAGTTCGATGGTATCGTCAAGATCGGCCGCACTCACCTGCAGGATGCTGTGCCGCTTACTCTAGGGCAGGAATTCTCGGCCTACGTGTCGCAACTGGACGCCGCCATTAGCAATATCGAAAGCGCCATGCCCGGGATGTTTCAGCTGGCCATCGGCGGGACCGCGGTCGGCACCGGTCTCAACGCACCTGAGGGGTTCGGCGAACGCTGCGCCGACGTCATAGCCGGGTTGACGGTACTGCCGTTTACATCCGCTCACAACAAGTTTGCCGCCCTGGCGGCCCATGATGCCTTTGTCCAGATGTCGGGTACGCTGAAGACCCTGGCGGGTGTATTGATGAAAATTGCCAACGACATTCGTTGGGCTGGGTCGGGTCCTCGCAGCGGACTAGGCGAGCTGATCCTCCCGGCCAACGAGCCCGGCTCTTCCATCATGCCCGGGAAGGTAAATCCCACGCAGTGTGAGGCGATGACCATGGTGACGGTGCAGGTCATGGGCAACGACGCGGCCATCGGTTTTGCCGGCTCGCAAGGCAACTTCGAATTGAACGTGTTCAAGCCGGTAATGGTGTACAACCTGATTCACTCTTCGGTGTTGTTGAGTGATGCATGTGTCGACTTCCGACGCTTCCTGGTGGAAGGGCTCGAGGCCAACACCAAACAAATCGCGGAGCACGTTGAGAATTCTCTGATGTTGGTGACGGCGCTTGCCCCGTCGATCGGCTACGACAAAGCGGCGGAGATCGCCAAGAAAGCTCAGAAGGACGAGACCACCCTCAAGGTGGCCGCCTTGGCCCTTGGTTATCTCACCGAAGCAGAGTTTGATGCAGCGGTCGTGCCTGAGAAAATGGCTAGACCATACGGGTAGCAACGTTCCGGAGATCAAACAATGACGGAGTCCCCGCACGATCCCCAGAAAGGCGCCAAGCTTTTCCTTCTGGCGTTGGCGCTGGTCATATCCTTCATCTTCTATTCGATGATCAAGGGGTTCTTGGTCGCTGTGTTCTTCGCCGCCGTTTTCAGCGGGCTGGCCTATCCCCTGTTCCAGCGCCTGACGCGTTGGTCTCGGGGGTGGCGTTCCGTGGCCTCGGTCACCACGGTGCTTGTGGTGTTCCTGGTCATCATCCTCCCGCTCATCGGCTTGGTGGGGATCATCACGGCTGAGGCCTTGCAGGTCAGTCAAGATGTCCGGCCGTGGCTGGAGCGGCAGATGACCCAACCGGACGAGCTCGACCGCCTGCTGGAACGCATGCCGTTCGTGGATCAGTTGGCCCCGTACAAGGATCAATTTCAAGCCAAGGCG
>CAXMUQ010000014.1:0-6600 GCA_964196605.1 uncultured Acidimicrobiia bacterium | reverse complement strand
CGGGTGCAACGTGAAGGATTGCTGCTCACCGAACATCCACCCGGAGACAAGCCCCACGCCGGTAGTTTCCCCAAGCGCAACCGGCTCATCTCCGGACTGGCTCGTGCCACGGTAGTCATCGAAGCCGCGGCAGGATCGGGCACGCTCATCACCGTCGAGACCGCCCTAGACCAGGGCCGCGACGTGTTGGCCGTACCTGGCCCCATCACCAGCCCCACTTCAGTAGGCACCAACCGCCTCATCCGCGACGGCGCCATGCCCCTCCTCGTCCCTAACGATCTCCTCGAACTGTACGGCCTCCAGGCCACCACCCGACGGGAGCGAGTACCCTCGACCCCAATCCCCCAACTCTCCACCGAAGACGCCCGCCTCGTCGCCGTCCTCGGCGCCGCACCGGTACAACTCGACGTCCTGGCCGAAACGGTCCGCCAACCGGTGGCCGACGTGCTGGACCGGCTGTGCGCGCTGGAACTGGAGGGGGTAGTGGAGCAGAGGGCGGGACGGTTGTTTGTGAGGTTGTAGGTGAAGGTGCGGAGTACGGGGTACGGAGGGAACCGATTCTCCTCCCCATCAACTTTTACTCCGCACTCCGCACTCCGCACCCCTATTTTCTATTATGCACCTCTACATTCACATCCCCTTCTGCGTCCGCCGGTGCAGCTACTGTGATTTTGCCATTGCGGTGCGGCGAGAGGTTCCGTCCGCGACTTACGTGGACATGGTGTTGACGGAGTGGCGCATGTGGCGGGAGAGCGGAGTCGGACCATCGATCGGCGAGCTGGCGACTCTCTATTTGGGTGGGGGGACGCCGTCGCTGCTGGCTCCGGTGGAGATGGAGCGGCTGGTGGATACCATAATGGAGGACTCTCCGCTCGATGATGGCGCCGAGGTGACTTTGGAGGCCAATCCTGACGACGTGACCAGGGAACGGGTCGCGGCATGGATTGGTGCGGGCATCAACCGTGTCTCACTGGGGGCGCAGAGTTTTTCTCCTGCGGCGCTGTCGTGGATGCATCGTAGTCATGGGCCCGAACAGGTCGAGCGAGCGGTGGGGCACTTGCGCGCCGCCGGCATCGAAGACGTGTCGCTCGACCTAATCTATGGACTGCCCGTGGAGATACAGCGCGCATGGGAGGACGATTTGTCCCGGGCGCTGGCGCTGGAGCCCACGCACTTGTCGTTGTACGGCCTGACGGTGGAAACGCAAACGCCGTTGGCGAAATGGGTTGGCCGTGGACGGGTGCACCCCGCCGCGGATGACGTGCATGCCGTTGAATTTCTGACAGCCCACCGGGTGCTCGAGGCAGAGGGGTTCGATCACTACGAAGTATCCAACGCCGGCCGTCCCGGCTACCGGGCTCAACACAATTCGGCCTACTGGCGCCGGGCCGACTACATCGGGCTGGGGCCATCGGCGCACTCGGCCTGGGCGCGCCACCGGCAGTGGAACACTCGTCAGTGGGAAGCATATCGGTCGGAGGTCGGGGAGGGGCGGCAGCCGGTGGCGGGCTCCGAGGAGCTCACCGACAGCCAGGTCAGGTTGGAGGAAGTCTATCTGGGGCTCCGTTCCAGCGACGGTGTCTCGAGCCGGCACATTCCCGAGTCGGTGTCGGGCCGGTGGCGGGACGCCGGTTGGGCCGAGGTAGGACCGGAACAGGTTCGGCTGACACCTGAAGGGTGGCTGAGGCTCGACGCCCTGGTAGGCGAGGTGGCGTGACCGTAGTTAAATTGAAGGTATGAACGGAATGTCTGATCTCACCCCGCGTGAGCTGCGGGTCCTGGAAGCGGTCATCCAGATGTACGTCGAAACGGCGGAGCCGGCCGGCAGCCAAGCCGTAGCCCGCCGTTCGGCTCTGGGTGTTTCACCCGCCACGGTTCGCAACACCATGAGCGAACTGGAGCGGAAAGGGTACCTGTTGCATCCGCACACCTCAGCGGGCCGCATTCCCACGGATCTCGGCTATCGGACGTACGTCGACGGCCTGTTGCTGTTCCCCGTTCCTAGCGCGCACGAGCAGCAGGCGCTGGCTGCGGAATTGCCGGGCGCCAGTACGGAAATGAAGAACATCCTGCACCGGGCGGCGCAGGTGCTCAGCGTGCTTACCATGGAATTGGGCGTAGTCCTGGCTCCGGCGCTGGATCAAGTCATCCTGGAACGGCTGGAATTGGTGCGGGTTTCGTCGGAGCGGTTGCTGCTCATCTTCAATCTGAAGAGCGGGGTGGTCCGCACTATCTTCGTACAGATTCCAGCCACGGTGGCGCCCGAGGCGGTGGCCCAAGTCACCCAGGTATTAAACGAGCGCCTGGCCGGTCTCAGCCTTCAGGAAGTGCGCGGTTCACTGGCGGATCGATTGCGCGATGCGGCGAGTCCAGCAGCCGGCCGAGAGTTGTTGAACATCTTCCTGGCCGAGGGTGAGGAGATAATCGCGCAGACCATGACGTCGTCCGAGGTCCATCTGGGCAGCGCGCAGATGCTTGCCGATCAACCTGAGTTCGCTTCGAACGTGCGCATGCGGGAGTTGTTGGAGATCACCGAGCGGCGAGAAGTACTGCGCGATGTCATGACCAGTCGCCGGGAGGGCGGCGTCAGCATCACCATCGGGGGCGAGAATCTCGATCCGGCGCTGTCCGACCTGACGCTGGTTACCGCCACCTATTCCCGTGGTGACTTGACCGGAGTCATCGGAGTGCTAGGACCAACGCGCATGCCATACGACAAAATCATCGGTCTGGTGGAACACACCAGCCGGTTGGTAGAGGGGTTACTGGATTGAGTGATTTCTACACGCTACTGAACGCGCCTCGCGATGCCAGCGAGAACGACATCAAGAAAGCTTACCGCCGGTTGGCGATGGAATACCATCCCGACCGGAATGACGCCCCCGACGCCGAGGCACGGTTCAAGGAGATTACCGAGGCGTACGAGGTGTTGCGTGATCCCGAACAACGTGCCCTGTACGACCGCTATGGGGAATCAGGCCTCAAGCGTGGTGGTGGAGGCTTCGATGGGTTCCATCACGTGGACCTATCAGAAGCGCTCAACATCTTCATGCGCGATTTCGGCGGCGGCCTCGGTGGCTTCGAGTCGATGTTCGGCGGCGGACAATCTGCGGCGGAGAGTAGGCGCGGGCGGGACGTGCGGGTCAACATCAAGTTGACGCTCGACGACGTCGCCAACGGCGCTAAGCGGACCATCAAGATGCGGGCACTGGAACCGTGTGAAGTATGTAGCGGCAACGGCATGGCCCAGGGATCCCAGCAAACCGCGTGTGCCACATGCGGCGGATCGGGGGAGGTTCGCCGGGCAACCCGGAGCATGTTCGGCCAGTTCGTGTCGGTGGCCCCTTGCCCCAACTGCCAAGGTGAAGGAGAGGTGGTGACGGACCCGTGCGAAACCTGTCGTGGCGAGGGCCGGGTCCGCGGCGAGCGCAAAGTCGCGGTCGAGATCCCGGCAGGGGTGGCCGACAACAACTACCTGACGTTGCGAGGCCAGGGCGGCGCCGGTCTACGGAACGGCGTGCCCGGCGACCTGATCGTCATTCTGGATATCCAGGACGATGACCGTTTCGAACGCCACGGCGACGACCTGGTGTTCGACCTACCGGTGTCGTTTTCCCAGGCGGCGTTGGGCGGCACCTTCACCGTGCCGACACCCTACGGCGACGAGTCGGTCGAGGTCCCGGCGGGAACGCAAACCGGGACCGTGCTCCGGCTCTACGGCAAGGGGTTGCCTCACTTGGGACGGAGCGGCAAGGGCGACCTCCACATACGGCTCCACCTGTGGACCCCAGAACACCTGTCCTCCGCACAGGAGGCGTTGTTCAACCAACTGGCCGCCGTCGAGGGCGACCCGCCCAAACCGGATTCGGGGTTCTGGTCCAAGATCAAGGAGGCGCTGGGCGCATGACGGCCGATTGCCTGTTTTGCCAGATAGCGAACGGCGCCATTCCGGCGGACATCGTCCACCAGGACGACGACGTGGTGGCGTTCCGCGACATCGACCCGCAGGCGCCGCACCACGTCCTGGTAATTCCCCGGCGGCACATCGAGGCGGTGCGCGACGCAACGGGGTCGGAGGGTGAGCAGTTGGTGGGCCGGCTGATGGCCGCGGCCGCCGGGATCGCTACTGAGCTGGGGCTGGACGAGGCCGGCTACCGCCTGGTGGCCAACACCGGTGTGGACGGTGGCCAGAGCGTGTTCCACCTCCACGTGCACATCCTGGGCGGGCGCCCAATGAAGTGGCCCCCGGGCTGACGGGACTTGCCCGCCGGAGCCGGCACATCTACCTTGCAATGCTGCAACACTTTAGGCCAGACCGGCCTTGAAGGGGGTGATGGACACTCATGGCGGAAGTCATCATCCATGAGGATGAAAACTTCGAGCGGGCACTCAAGCGCTTCAAGAAGAAGTGCGAGAAGGCGGGGATCCTGTCGGACCTTCGCAAGCACCGCCATTTCGAGAAGCCGAGCGAAAAGCGCAAGCGCAAGCTGAACGCTGCTATTCGCAAAAATCGGCGTGGACCGCGTGCCCCAAGACGATAGTCTGCTGGCCACCTTGCAGGCCTCGACCATCGGGGCCCGCAAGGCGCGCGACAAGGACCGTACCCTGGTCCTCACCACGGTGATGGCGGCCATCAAGAACCACCGGATCGAACTCCAGCGCGAACTCACCGACGAGGACGTCACCACCGTTCTGCGCAAAGCCGTCAAGATGCGGCAGGATTCGGTCGAGCAGTATCGGGCCGGCGGTCGTGAAGACCTGGCCTCCAAAGAGGCCGCCGAGATCGAGGTGCTCAAGGTGTTTCTACCACCAGAGATTGACGCCGCCGAGATCCGGGTGGCCGTGCGCGCCGTCATCGACGGCGGGGCCGACGCCATGGGACAGGTCATGGGGCAGGTCATGCCGCAGTTCCGCGGACGAGCCGACGGCAAGCTCATCAACCAGATAGTTCGTGAGGAGCTTGAAGCAGGATGATCGACGAGCAGCCTCTCTCAACGCATAACGGGGTGTCGGCGGGCGGAACCGCCGACACCCCGTTGCCGTTTTCGGCAAGTGCCTGGGAGGCCGACACGCTCGACACCCTCGAATTCGCCGCCGTGCTCGAGCGGGTGGCCAAGTACGCCGCCGGGCCAGCGGCGGTGGCCCGTGTCAAAGCCCGCCGCCCTTCGGTCGACGCTGACGCCATCGGTCACTCGCTCCGGTCTGTAGCTGAAGCAGCCGCCCTGGTTCGCAGCGGCGAAGGCTTGAGCATCGACGCAGCCCCTGAAGCCGGTTCCGTCCTGAAGCGCCTCCATCTGGACGGCAGTGTTTTGGAAGCCGCCGAGCTCGTGCCGGTCAGACGGCTCTTTGCTGTCGCCCGATCCACCGCTGGAGAACTCCGCCGGGTACGGGATGAAGCTCCCCTCGTATCGGCTTTGCTGCAATCGCTGCCGGACGCGTCGCTAGCCCGGCGGCTGGACGCCACGGTGGATGACGACGGTCGGTTGCTCGATAGTGCCAGCCCGGCGCTGGGTTCCGCCCGCAGGGCGGTTCACAAGGCGCGCGGGGTGCTGATCAGAAAACTCGAGTCGCTGCTGCGTTCGGTGGGCGACGAGGGCGGATCGGTCACGGTCCGGGGCGGCCGCTATGTGATCCCCGTCCGGCGAGACAATCGTGCCCGGCCCACCGGCATCATTCACGACGAATCGGCCAGCCAGGGAACGCTGTTCATCGAGCCGACCGCGGTGGTCGAACTGGGCAACGCGCTGCGTGAGGCCGAGGTGGCCGAGGAACGCGCCGCGCTGAAGGTGCTGCGCGATGTCACCGCCGAATTGCGACCTCACCAGGACGATCTGGTGCTGGCGCTGGAAATGTGCGTGGCGGCGGACGAGCTCCAGGCACGGGCGGCCTACGCGGCACATGTCGACGGGCATTGTCCTGTCGTTGGCGACGGTCGGGCGACGCATGCGTCGCCCCTACGGGGTGGTACCTTCGCTATTCGGGATGGGAGGCACCCGTTGTTGCTCGATTGCGATACGCCGGTGGTGTCGTTCTCCCTCGTGCTCGATGCCGATGAACGCACGGTGCTGGTGAGTGGTCCCAATACCGGCGGCAAGACGGTACTCCTAAAAGCAGTCGGCCTGTTTGCGGCGATGGCCCAAAGCGGCATCATCCCGCCGGTGGGTCCCAACAGTTCGTTACCGTTGTTCCACAGTTGTTTTGCCGACATCGGTGACCACCAATCGATCGCCGCCAACCTGTCGACGTTTTCGGCTCACCTGAACGCATTGCGTCACATTCTGCAGGATGCCGGACCTGATTCCCTGGTACTGATAGACGAAATGGGCAGCGGCACCGACCCGGCCGAAGGCGCGGCCCTCGCGGGTGCGGCGTTGTCCGCGCTCACCCGGCGCGGCGTCACTACTCTGGCCACCACCCACCTCGGCGCTCTCAAACAACTCCCAGAACGGCTACCCGAAGTGGTCAACGGATCGTTGCAGTTCGATGCCGTATCCCTGGAACCCACCTACCGGTTCCAGAAAGGCATACCCGGCCGGTCCTACGGGTTGGCCATCGGGCGCCGCTTGGGTCTCGACTCGTCGGTACTGGCCGAGGCGGAGG
>CAXMUQ010000013.1:0-4520 GCA_964196605.1 uncultured Acidimicrobiia bacterium | reverse complement strand
CGAGCTCATGCTCTTTTTCAAGGAGCACGCCAGGGCTTTTCTGCCTTCGATCGTCGGGATCGTGCTGATCATCATTTATTGGATCCAGAACAACACCATGTTCGGCAATCTGGAACGGACCGACAACAAACACGCCAGCATTGCCATCTTGCAGATCTTCGCCCTGCTGCTCTACCTGTATATGGTCCGGATCGGCATCGAATACGAAGGCGACAACGTGGCGCTCCTGGGCCAGAGCCTCACCTTGGCCGCCGCGGGGTGGTTGGCCGTGCTGTCTTGGTTCTACGCCACCAAGAACCGGCGTCTGACCTCCGAAGATCTGACCGAACCTCAGGCCTGGGGTGTGCATTGGCGACTCATCGGGGAACCCATCGCTGCCACGCTCACCATCCCAGTGGCATGGACGTCGCAAGGATGGTGGGACCTGTCATGGCTGATCCTCATTCCCATCGGCATGTGGACCGGACGGATGGCCAAGCGGGCCGAGGCGGTTGTTGATCAGAACACGTAACAGCTGGATCCGAAAGAAGCGGAAACCGTACTAGAGTAGCCTCGCCCTTTGAAAACGACTGTTTGCCCAGGCAAACAGCAGCACGACTATGGCCAGCAGCACGGCGAACAACAGCGCCAGGTTGGCCGGTTCGGCCAGGCCTCCCATGACCGTCTGCAGACCCCACTCGGGCCGGGCCCGCGAGATCAGCAGAACGACGGGCCCAAGAATGGTCGGCGGCAACATCGTCACGGCCACCAGCGTCTGCTGCGCTTCCTGCACCGTGCCGGCCCTGAGCGAGATGAGGATGCCTGTCCCGGTGGCCAGGCCGGCCATCAACAGGCTCAGGATCGGATTGACCACCAGTAGTGTGGGGCTGTAGAGGACCACGGTCCCGCTCCAATGGGCCATGTTGAACACCATCAGCCCCAACAGCAGTGTGGCGATCGCCATGCCGACCGCCAACACCATCGAGAAGCTGGCCTTGCCTAGCAGGATTGCTCGATCCGGCAGGCGGCTGGCCAGGAGAGTGGCCAGCGTGTGGCGCTCCCGCTCACCGGCAAAGGCGTCGGGGACCGTCAACATGGTCACGATGAACGGCACGGCCACAGCCGCGAAGATCGACGGCAAACCGTTCACCCAGTGATCGGCCGCATCCCATGGAACGAACACGCCGAACACACCGATGGGTGTCAACAAGGTCAGCACCGCCTTGAGCCCGCTGCCACTCCAGCGGAACAAGCCCTTCCATTCTTTCCACCAGATAGAGAAGATGTCGGCCGTCATGCGGATTCCTCCTGCATGAGCGAGATGAAGAAGTCTTCCAGACTGGCCTGGCCCTTCCGCACCTCCTCCACCCGGGCGCCGGCGGCAACCAGTGCCTGGATCAGCGGCGCCGATTCGTGCCCTTCACTCAGTTCGACCTCCAGTTGATTCTCCCTTACCACAGCCGTCAACACCCCAGGTAGCCGCAGGAGGTCATCGATGACATCATCACGGAACCCGCTGCCTACGATCTCCACCAAGCTGGCGCCACCGGACCGGAGGCTGTCGGGACTACCGAGCGCCAGCAGCCGACCCGATCGCACCACGCCCACGGTGGCGCACAGCCGCTCGGCCTCGGCCATGTTATGGGTCGTCAAGAACACGGTGGTGCCTTCGCGCTGCACCAGGGTCGCTAGTCGGTCGCGTACGGCATTGGCTGCCATGACATCCAACCCCGCCGTAGGCTCATCGAGAAAGACCAACTGGGGGCGGTGCAACAACGCCCGCCCCAAAGCCAACTGCTGTTTCATCCCCCGGCTCCAGGTACCGACCCGGTCATGCCGCCGGTCCCACAATTCCATGTCCTCCAGTGATTCGCGGATGCGGACGCGTCGTTCCCCGGCCGCCATCTGGCCGATGCGGGCGTAGAATTCGAGATTCTCCTCGGCCGTGAGCTGCTCGTAGAGCCCATGATGCTCCAAGAGCGCGCCGGTGCGCTCACGGATAGCCTGGCCTTGGGTGGCGCAATCGTAGCCAAGGACCATCCCGGTGCCCCCGGAGGCCTCCAGCAGTCCCAGCAACAGTTGAATCGTGGTGGTCTTGCCGGCCCCGTTAGGGCCCAGGAACCCGAATATGGCTCCAGCCGGAACGTCGAGTGACAGGCCATCGACCGCCTTGACGGTACCGAACGACTTCCGCAGATCGCTGATCCGGATGGCGAACTTGTTGGACACAGCGACCTTTCGACAACATGAGGTGAGGATTCGGTGGATCGCGCTTCTCTACGGCAGGATGGTCGCGAACGGTTCGGTTCAGCATGAAACAGTAGTCAAACCCTCCCGAAGAGTCGACATACCAAGAAACTGTGTCGTGTTAGTCGCCACTATCTGCCAGCCTTGCCCCATCCTGACGGGTGAACGTTGGGCTGGCGCAGGCGTCGCCACAGATAGCTAGCATGGCAATTGGTTCGGTGGCCGCGGCTGGGATACTCTGCCGAGAGAGATGGCTTTTTGGCCTTAGGCTGTTACATTTTCGGACCTCCCCGTTGAGCAGTACGGCCTACCATTTCGAGGATTACCTCCAATGCGCACACGGATGCTCTCCACCCTACTGTCCATTGCCTTCGTCCTGATGGCAGGCCCCCTCGCGGCGCAGGAGCCCCTCCCGCCGAGTGAAGCGCTGGAAGGCGCCTTCCCATCTCAGAAACACTTCTCTCCCTACGCGGGGCGGAGTTTTCCGACCGCGGTCTTCTGGGGCGACACCCACGTCCACACGGGCCTATCGATGGATGCCGGCGCGTTCGGCGCCCGGCTCACGCCCGAGGACGCGTATCGATTTGCCAGAGGTGAGGAACTGCTCTCTTCGACAGGGCTTCCGGTGAAGCTGTCTCGGCCACTCGACTTTCTGGTGGTGGCCGATCATTCGGACAACATGGGCTTCTTCCCACGGCTCTTCGCCGGGGACCCGGCTATGCTGGCCGACCCGACCGGTAAGCGGTGGTACGGCATGATTCGGGAAGGCGGTCAGGAGGGGGTCAAGGTCGCTGTCGAGGTGATTCAAAGATTTTCCGATGGAACATTTCCTGAGGCCCTGGCTTCGCTGCCGGGGACCGATGCCTACCGGGACACGTGGGATGAGATCATCGACGCCGCCGAGATGTACAACGATCCTGGTCGGTTCACCGCCTTCATCGGCTACGAGTGGACCTCCAACACCAACGGAGCCAACCTCCACCGGGTGGTGATCTATCGCGACGGCGGGGACAAGGCCAGCATCATGGAGCCCTACACGACTGTCGCACCGCTTGGCAGTGACAATCCCCGTGACCTATGGAAACAACTCCAGGCGTACCAGGACCGCACCGGCGGCCGGATTCTCGCGATTGCGCACAACGGTAACTTGAGCAATGGGATCATGTTTCCCATGAAGGACTCCTTTACCGGCGACGACATCGACGTGGAGTACGCCGAGACACGTCGCAAGTGGGAGCCGCTGTACGAGGCCACCCAGATCAAGGGCGACGGTGAAGCCCACCCGTTCTTGTCGCCCGACGACGAGTTCGCCGACTACGAGACCTGGGATCAGGGTAATCTCGACCTCAGCGAAGCCAAGTCGGACGACATGCTGCAGTACGAGTATGCTCGCAGCGGTTTGCAGGTCGGGCTTGTGCTCGAACAGCAACTGGGGGTGAACCCTTACAAGTTCGGCATGATCGGTTCGACCGACACCCATACCGCGCTGGCAACCGCCGAGGAGGAGAACTTCTTCGGCAAGCACGCGGGGACCGAGCCAGGTCCCGAGCGGTATAAGCATCCCATGGCCAAAATGGGAGACGCCGAGTACAAGAGCACGGATATGGCCGCGTCCGGATACGCCGCCGTTTGGGCCACTGACAACTCGCGCGCGGCGATCTTCGATGCAATGCGGCGCAGGGAAACCTACGCCACGACGGGGCCGCGGATGGTGGTAAGGTTCTTTGGTGGCTGGGAGTTCACCGCCGCTGACGGCAGTGAGCGTCTGCTGGCGAACGCAGGCTACTCCAAAGGTGTGCCCATGGGCGGCGACCTCCCGCCGGCCCCATCGGCCGGCGTTGCTCCAACGTTCATGGTCGGTGCACTCAAGGACCTGTTTTCCGGTAATCTCGACCGCATCCAGATCATCAAGGGCTGGGTCGATGGCAGCGGCGATCGTCAGGAGAAGGTATACGATGTGGTGTGGTCCGGTAATCGGCAACCCGACTCCAACGGCACGCTGCCACCGGTCGGCAACACGGTGGACGTCGCCAACTCCACTTGGACCAACACCATCGGCTCGGCCGAGTTGGTCACCGTGTGGACCGATCCCGATTTCGATGCGGCGCTGTCGGCGGTGTACTACGCCAGGGTCCTGGAGATTCCCACTCCGCGGTGGACCGCTTACGAGGCAAAGCGCTTCGACATCACCTTGCCCTCCGACGTGCCGATGATCACCCAGGAGCGGGCCTACACCAGTCCCATCTGGTATACTCCGTGAGCCATCCGTGGCTCTTGACTCCGCCAGCGACCTT
>CAXMUQ010000012.1:0-11197 GCA_964196605.1 uncultured Acidimicrobiia bacterium | reverse complement strand
TCTTCGGCTTCGCGAGCCTCGGCTTCGTTCCTCAGCTGGCGCACCGCCAGAAATTCGAGGACGCGGTCTTTCACGTCCTGCAGGGCGTAATGATCTTCGTCCAGGATTCCTTCTGCCTGACCCAAGTCCAGGTGATCATCGCTGCGAATGCCCCAGGGAAGTTCCGCCACGTTCTCGAGGAAGGTGCGGATGACCTGGGACTCCATCGACTCGCGAGCGATGCGTGAAATGCGGCCCAATTCACGATCGACTTCCTTGCGGGCATTTTCGGGAAGCGGCAGTTCTGACAGGGTACGCCGGAGTTCGTCGAACTCGTCGCCTTCCTCGTCTTCTCCCAATTCCTGCTTGATGGTCTTGAGCTGCTCCCGCAGAATCATTTCCCGCTGGCGCTCGCCCAGTTCTTCCTGGACCCGTGACTTGATGTCTTCCTGGGCTTCCAGCACGGTGACGTGGTGCTGAACGTGGACCAGCACACGGCGCAATCGCTCCTCCACCGACAAGGTCTCCAGCAGAACCTGACGCTGGGACGGCTCGATGTCGATATACCCCGAGATGAGGTCGGCAAACTGGCCCGGCTCCTTTACGCCGGCCAGCACTTGTTGCACCACCTCGTCCGGCAGTCCCGACTTGTGGCCCAACTCGGCGGCGCGTTCCCGCGCTTCCCGGTAGAGAGCCACGAACGCAGTATCCTCCGGGTCCAGAGGTTCCATCTCCTCGGCTTCACGCACGATCGCCTGCAAGTACCCTTCGTGTTCCTGGTACTGCATGGCGATACCGCGGTGTTCCCCGTGGAGCAGCAACTGCATGCCCGCGAGTCCGCGCTGTACCTGGCCTACCTTGGCCACGGTGCCGATGGTGTACAGCAACTCCGGCGACACGTTCTCGACGTTTTCCCGCTGGGACACAGCGAAAATAAATTTGTCTTCGGTAGCCAGCGCTGCTTCGATGGCGCGCAGCGTGGCGGGACGTCCGGCGCCGATCGGGGCGGTCACGGACGGGAACAGCACCACCTCGCGAAGCGGCAGTACCGGCATGGTCATTCGTTCAGACATATAGCCTCATCACTATTCATGACGCCCAATCGGGTGGGTCCGTTTCGGGCGTAAGGGTTCACCGTTTGAGTATGCACCCGATATGCCACGGCACTGCTGAAACGGAGATTGGGCCGCCGGCACCAAAAAAGGGCCGCGTTCACTGGCCGCCAGGGCAGGTGCCTCGCACGGCGCCCCACGTACGGGCTTAAATCATTCTGCCAATATGGCGCGTCGCGCTGGCAGGGTAAATGGCGAGTCTGCCGATATACCCACTTCAGGGGGGTCAGTGGCGGCCCAATCGTTGCCACCCGGGCCTTCTCGACACAGATTATGGGGTTACCTGAGTTGATTGCCATTTGGGCCACCCTCATTACCGACCGCGAATGACCGATTCGAACGAAAATAGTCTTCCCGGCCGCCTCGCCAAGGCGCTGCACGGCGCCTTCACCATAGAGGGCGAAATTGGCCGTGGCGGCATGGGTGTGGTTTACCGTGCGCGCGACAACCGGCTGAAGCGCCGAGTGGCCATCAAGGTCCTGCCGCCGGAGTTGGCGTTCCAACAAGAGATTCGTGAGCGCTTCACCCGCGAGGCGCAAACGGCGGCCCGGTTGTCACACCCGCACATCGTACCCATCCACACAGTCGGTGAGGGTGAGGGTCTGGTTTATTTCGTGATGGGCTTGGTGGAAGGTGAGCCGCTGTCTCACCGGCTCAAGCGCCGCCGGCAACTCCCGCTAGAAGAAGTGCGGCGCATCATGAAAGAAACCGCCGACGCGCTTAGCGCCGCCCACGCGGTCGAGATCGTGCACCGGGACATCAAACCGGACAACATCCTGCTCGAGGGAACTCGTGGCCGAGTAATGGTTACCGACTTCGGAATCGCCAAGGCGTTGTCGGGGGCGTCCAGCGCCACGTTGACCGGGGCCGGTGTGGCCATCGGTACACCCTCCTACATGAGTCCCGAACAAGCTGCCGGCGAAAAGCACATCGACGGCAGGTCCGACATCTACAGTCTGGGCATCTGTGCCTACCAGATGGCGACCGGTAAGGTGCCGTTCAAGGCTCCCAACGTGGCCGGTATTCTGATGAAACAGATTACCGAACCGGCGCCGTTGGTAACCGGGTCGCGCCAGGACGTGCCGGAAGATTTGGCAATGGCCATCGCCCGCTGCCTGGAAAAGGATCCGCAGAACCGGTGGCCCACGGCGGAGTCGCTCCTGCGGGCGTTGGAGAGCCGTACGGTTACCGGTTACCAGCCTACCGGCACGAGGCGAAAAGCCGCCGACCGACCGGATCGACCCGAACGACGGCCGACACGCAGCCAGGGCAAGGCCAGACGGCCGGTTCGGGAACGTACCCGGCCAGGCGAGCGACCCCAGCGTCGTTCGTCATCAGACCGGCAGCTGCCGGCTCGCCGATCGAGCGCCGATCGGACACCCCGTCGGCGGCGGTCGTGGGACGAACAGCAGAAGAAAGACAAGTTGGTCCGCAATACCGGCGAGCCGGATATAGTGCAACGGACCCGGGCACAGTTCGCCGCCTGGGCCTCGGTCAACGGCGGGTTGTTCCTGCTGAACGTGGCCACCACGCAATTGGATCCCCCCTGGTTCATTTTCCCGGCGGCGATCTGGGGTATCGGCTTGTTGTCCAACTACGCCAAAGTTTGGCAGGCGGGCTACAGCTGGCGCGATATCCTCAAGCGCCCACCGGCGCCGGGTTCGGTAGAACACGAACTGGCGTCTCGGGAGGGCAAGGGTCTACCCCGAGTGGGCCGGCCAACCGTCGAGGAATTCGGGGCCCACACGGAAACGTTACTGCAAATGGAGCGAGACCGCGGCGCTATCAGCAAACAACTGGAAGGCATGCCGGAATCGGAGCGCACAATGCTGCCCGACGTCGTCAAGACGGTCGATGGTCTTTACCAGAGGGCGCAGTACCTGGGATTGACGCTCGCCGAACTGGAAGCCCAGGTCGACCCACGCGAACTGAAACGAGTCGAAGACCGGATGGCTTCGCTGGAGGCCGAGCCGGCCGACGAAGAGCAGGAACGCCGGATGAACCTGCTGCAGCGGCAAAGTGACTCCATCAAGGCACTCGACAAGCGGCGGCGGAAGACCTCGCGCAATCTCGAGTCCTGCGTGCTGGCCATGCAAAACGTGCGGTTCGACCTCCTGCGCCTCAAGTCCGCCAACATGCAGGAAGTACTCGGCGACTTGACCCAGGCCACGATGCAGGCGCGGTCGTTGTCGCGTGACGTGGACAATGCGATCGACGCGGTGGATGAGGTGAGGGATGTCCTAAGGAGCTAGTGGCGGGTGGCGGGTGTACCAGAAAAGCGAACGGCCCTCGGGGAGAATACCCTGAGGGCCGCTTTGCCATCCGTCTTCCGTGCACATCAGCCACTAGCCACTTAGCCACCAGCCATTAGTACGCCGCCTGCCCCACGATCGCCGCCTCCAGATCCGCCACTTGCGGCAAGATGACATCCTCCAGCTGCGGTGCATATGCTACGAATGTATCGGTAGCAGCGACACGCTTGACGGGTGCGTCCAGCCAGGCGAAACATTCGTCCGCCAGCCGGCTGGCGAGCTCGGCGCCGTAGCCCCATGACAGTGAATCTTCGTAGGCGACTATGACACGGTTGGTCTTGCGCACGGATTGGTAGATGGTTTCCCAGTCGACCGGGGACAACGAGCGCAGGTCGATGACTTCGGTGCTGATGCCGTGATCTTCCTCGACTTTGTTGGCGGCGGTGATGGTTCGCTGCACCACGGCGCCATAGGTCACCACGGTAACGTCGGTCCCGGCGCGCACCACCTTGGCCTTGCCGAAGGGCACCATGAAATTGGGGCCCGGGTTGGCGGACTTGTTGTAGGTCTGGCGGTAGAGATGTTTGTGTTCCAGCATCAACACGGGATCGTCGCAGCGGATGGCGGTTCGCAGCAGACCGTTGGCGTCCAGAGCCGTGGACGGGCAGACGACGCGCAGACCGGGAATGGCGGTGAACAAGGACGCCCCGGTCTGCGAGTGATATACCGACCCACCCTTCAGGTAGCCGCCGTAGGTGGTGCGCACCACCATCGGCGCGGCAAAGTCGCCGTTCGAGCGCCAGCGCATCAGGGCCAGTTCGTTGCGAATCTGCATGTACGCGGGCCAGATGTAGTCGAAGAACTGGATCTCCACGACCGGCTTGAACCCTCTGGCAGCCAACCCAATGGCGCGGCCCACGATGTTGGCCTCGGCCAGTGGCGAGTTATAGACCCGCCCCGCACCGAATTCTTTCTGCAAACCCCAAGTCACCTTGAATACTCCGCCCTTGCCCTTGACGTCGTCGAGGTACTCATCACGGCTGACGTCGGCCACGTCTTCACCGAAGAGCAGTACCCGCTGGTCGCGCCGCATCTCTTCCTTGAGGCAGGCGTTGATCAGATCCACCATGGTGGTAGGATTGCCGCTGAACTTGGGATCGTCTTCCGTGTCGAAGTGCTCGGACGTGGGATCCACGTCAGGTGAGTAGACGTGGCGGTAAATCGTGTCGGTGTCCGGTTGCGGCGAGGCCAGCGCCGTGTCGGTGGCAACGGTGACTTCTTCGGAGACTTCTTCGCGAATTCGCCCGAGTTCCGCTTCGGTGGCGATGCCTTCGGCCATCAAGTATTTCGGGAAGGTGACCAGGGGATCGCGTTCCGCGTCCGCGGTCCGCTCGTCGGCGGAGCGGTAGTGCGCCTCGTCGTCCGACAACGAATGCGAGTAGGGCCTGATCACGTGCGCGTGCACCAGCGCCGGGCCGTGGCGGTGCCGGGCCCACTCGGTGGCCTCAGCCACCGCGTCGTAGGAGGCGAGCGGATCGCAGCCGTCCACCTCGATGATTTTCAGATTGGGGAATCCGGCCACCAGCTTGGATATGGAACCGCCGGCGGTGTTCACCTCGACCGGCACCGAGATGGCGTAGCCATTGTCCTGAATGATGTACACCACCGGAAGCTTCAGATTACAGGCGGTGTTGAGCGACTCCCAAAACTCGCCCTCGGAAGTAGTGCCGTCGCCCGAGGTCACCATGACAACCTCGTCGTCGTGCATCAGGTCGGCACGGTCTTCTATCTGGTCGTTCTGGCTGTAACGGAGCCAGGCCTCGGCACAGCCGACGGCCTGAAGGAACTGGGTCCCCGTCGGGCTGGACGAGCTGACGATGTTGAGATCCTTGTGCCCCCAGTGGGACGGCATCTGGCGGCCACCGGAGTTGGGGTCGTCGGCGGCGCCGACCGCGGACAGCAGTTGCTCGGTGGCGGTCATGCCAAGGCCCAGACACAAGGCCCGATCCCGATAGTAAGTGTAGAACCAGTCGTAAGACGGGCGGAACACCTTCGACGCAGCGGCCAGGATGGCCTCGTGCCCGGCTCCGGATATCTGAAAGTAGATCTTGTTCTGCCGCTTGAGTTGAATCTCCTTGTCGTCCAGCGCCCGGGAGAGAAACATCAGGCGGTACAGGTCGAGCAGGTCGGCCTTTTCAAGTTTGGCCGCCCGGGTGGCCGGGTCGGAAACCGTTGGTATTACCATAGATAGCGTGGGGCAAATGGTGTCAGAACGGACAATTTCGCGAATCCCAAAGATACTCGCCCCAGGGTACTCGGGTAAGGGATCGGCCCCGCAACCCTCTGCCTCAGGACCCGGAGCGATACACGATGCGCCCACCCACCAGAGTTGCTTGGACCGCCACCTGGTCCAGGTGCTCGGGGGCCACTTCCATCAAGTGGGTGTCGAGCAGCACCAGGTCGGCGGCGAAACCGGGCTTCAGCAACCCAACGCTCTCTTCCATGAACAAACCGTAGGCGTTGGCCACGGTGTATGCATGCAGCGCCTCTTCGACCGAAATTTTTTCCTGGGGTACCCAACCACCTGGGTTGCCGCCGTCGAGGGTTCGCCGAGTGACCGCGGCGTAGATGCCGAGCATGGGGCTGAGCGAGCCCACGGTCCAGTCGGATCCGAAGGCGAGCGTAGCACCCGCGTCGAGGAACGATCGAAACGCGTAGGTGGTCTTGATCCGCTCGGGACCAATGCGCTTCTCGGCCCAGCGGCCGTCGTCGATGGCGTGGTACGGCTGCACGGCGGCGATGACTCCCAGGCGGGCAAACCGTTCGAAGTCGGGTGGGCGCAGGTGCTGGGCGTGCTCGATGCGCCAGCGACGGTCGCGCGGGCCGTGTTCCGTTTGCAGACTGTCGAAGATGTCCAGCAGCATACCGTTGGCCTTGTCGCCGATGGCGTGGATGGCCAACTGGAGTTCGGCCGAATCGGCCGAGCCGAGGAGAGACCGCAAGCGGTCCTCGGCGATCACCATGGTGCCGTTGGTTTCGGGCTCATCTTCGTAGGGATCGTCGAACGCCGCAGTGGTACTGCCTAGTGACCCGTCGACCAGTCCCTTGACGCCCTGCAACCTGATCCAGTCGTCGCCTCTACCGTAACGGGTGATGGTATCGGCCCAGGCACGCCAGTCGGACAACCGGTGGTACAGCGCCACCCGCATCGTGAGGCGCCCGTCCGCCCGGGCCCGTTCGACGGCAGCGCGGTTGGCCCAGTTGCCGTTCATCTCTGCTACGGTGGTCACCCCCAATGCCGCGGCGTGTCGCATGCCGCGCACCAAGGCCGAATCGAGTTGCGATGGTGACGCATCCGGCATGACGGCGAATACCGGATCCATGGCGTTGTCCTTGAGCAATCCGGTCGGCTCATTGGAACCGGCATAGCGGACGATCACGCCGCCGTCGATGTCGACAGTATTGCCGTCCATGCCGGCAAGTTCCAGCGCCAGGGAATTGGCCAAAGCCATGTGCCAATCGAGCCGGAGAACGAATACCGGGTTGTCCGGGGTCAGCGAGTCGATCCAACCGCGTTCGGGAAGCACCCCGCCGGGCCACAGCTCGTGGTCCCAGTCACCACCGATTATCCACTCGCCGGGCTGGAGAGTTGCGGCAAAGGCGCCGAGGCGCCGGGCAAACTCGGCGGGGGTGGCGGCGTCTCGCAGGTCAACCGAAGCCAGCTGGAAGCCGCCGGACATGAAGTGGGTGTGATCGTCCATCAGCCCGGGAACCACCATGCCAGAAGTGGTCAGCACTTCGGTGCGGCTGCCAACCAACGGCGCGATTGCAGCGCTGTCTCCCACCGCAACGATGATATCTCCCCGGACCGCAACGGCCTCTGCCCATGGGCGGTCAGCGTCTCCGGTCCAAGTGGCCCCGTAGACGACGACATCGGCCGGCGGTTCCGCGGCACAAGCGGCCGTGAGTAGCAACACGCCACACATAAGGAAGAGACGCACGATGCGAATCAACGGAGTTTGGTGATTCGGCGCAGGGTTTCCAATTTTTCGAGAGCAGTGGCTTTGCCGGCGCTATCCGCCGGGCTCACGGAAAAGAGGTCCCGAATATCCAGCAGCACCTCGAACAGGAGTTGATCGCGCATGTAGGCGTTGTCCAACTCGGCCATCCGGTTTGTCAGGCCTTCGTCCTTGGCACGATCGTACGACTCGCGGTACAGGTTTTCCAGATTTTGGAGAACGCGATCTCGGCCACGCATGGAGTGCTCATGGAAACGGGAATGAAGGAACCGCGGATTCGACTGGCCCACGCTCCGGCCAAAGTATACCCTTCCCGGGCGGTGGCCAAGCTAGGCGTCACCGGTGCCCAAGAGGAGTCAAACGATGACCTGGTCCGAGTCACAGGCCAAGGTCGACCGCTGGGTCGGCCAATTCGAAGAAGGCTATTTCCATCCGCTCACCAACGTCGCGCGCCTGGCTGAGGAAGTGGGTGAACTTGCGCGGGAAATCAACCACCGCTACGGCGAGAAAACCAAAAAACCGGAAGAACCTGAAGGCGACATGGCCATGGAGCTGGCCGACATCCTGTTCGTGGTCATTTGTATCGCCAATCGAGAGGGGATCGATTTGGATGAGGCGTTTGAGAGGATGATGGCCAAAGTTGAGGAACGGGATGCGGATCGGTGGACGAGGAAGGGGGGTGCGAGGTAGGGCGTAGGAGGTGCGGAGTGCGGGGGGACGATCAAGTATCAAGAATCAAGTATCACCTACGTCACTCCCATGGCTTGGGAGCCGACTGCAACTCCTCTAGCAACGTGAGATAACTCTGGTACCGACCTTGGTCCACCGTTTGGTCTTCCACGGCCTGCCGGACAACACAGTGGGGTTCCTTATGGTGCAGGCAGTCGGCGAAGCGACATTGTCCGGCCAGGGGAACCAACTCGGGGAATGCGCCAGCCAATTCGACAGCGGGCATGCCCCACAGGCCTACTTCACTGAATCCTGGGGTGTCGACCACGAACCCACCTTCCTTCATAGGGATCATCACCGCCGACACCGTGGTGTGCCGGCCGCGGCGAACTCGGGCGCTTACCTCTCCCACTCTGAGCTTCAGCCCCGGCTCTACGGCGTTCAACAGGCTTGACTTGCCGACGCCGGAAGGGCCGGTCACCACGCTGGTTGAGCCGATCAACTGCTGTTTCAGTTCGGCGATGCCGGTTCCTTCCTCGGCGCTGGCGGGGAACACGCTGTAGCCCACCTTCCGATAGCGCGCCACCAGGTCGGTGCCGGCGCCCAGATCGATCTTGTTGACCGCCAACACCGGCGAAATGTTGTTGGCCTCGGCGATTACCAGGAGCCGGTCGATGAGTTGAGGGATGGGTGGCGGGTCCGCGGTCGAAGTCACCACCACCACCTGATCGACATTGGCCACCACGGGCCGGTGGCCTCGACCATCGGGAACTCGCCGAGCCAGCAGGCTCTTGCGCTCGGACACGGCGCGAATGGCGAAAAGATCGCCGGTGGGGTCGGGTTCTAGTTCGACCAAGTCGCCGACGATGACCTTGGGGCCACCGCGCTTGGCCTTGCCCCGCAACACCGCCAACACGTCGCCTTGGGCGGTGGACACCCGGTATCCGCCGCCCTCGCGCTCGAGAACCGTTCCGGTGATCACCCCGTCACCACTCCCCAGGTGCGTCGTCGATGGCCTGGTCGAGTGCGGCTTTTACGTCGAACAACGAGAGGGCCTTGAGCCGGCGCTCTGCTTGCTCCTCGCTCGAGCCCCACGACAGATAGTCCGTTTCAACGTGCCCGACGGTCGTGTCACCCCCTGGGGACCAACGGACGAACAACAGGGCAGCGCCGAATCGTCCGCTACCTTCGGGATGTTCGTCGATGAAGAGGCCCACCGAATACGCCTGGCCGTCGCTGCCCTCGAACGCCGCCGCCCTGCCGTGCTGCGCCATGTATCCGCCGAGGGTGAGTTCGTCACTCACGAGCGATGCACCGACTCCCGGACGATGCTGCCCAGCATGAAAGCAATGTTGGCCGGACGTTCCGCCAGGCGGCGCATGAGATAGGGATACCACTGCCTGCCGAACGGCACGTACACTCGCAGGTGATGGCCGGCGGCGTGCAGTTGGCGCTGCAGATCCCGGCGCACGCCGTACAGCATCTGAAACTCGTAGCGTTCCGGCGGAATTCCCTGCCGCTCGACGAATTTTCTGGCGTGGTCGATGATGTGCTCATCGTGAGTGGCTATGCCGGGATAATTCCCGTGAGCCAATAGCCGCTCCATCATCTCCACATAGGTCCGGTCGACGTCCGCCTTGTCGGGGAAGGCGACATCCTCCGGCTCGAGGTAGGCGCCCTTGCACAACCTGACGCGAACCTGTCGTTCGATGAGGAAATCAACGTCGTCGGCCGAGCGCCGGAGAGACGACTGGATCACCAGCCCGCAATGCGGCTGCAGCTCCTCGGTGATGTGCTTGAAATAGAAGTCGATGGTCCGCTGGGTGTACTCCGAGCTTTCCATGTCGAGGCGGACGAACCCGTCGTGAATGGCGGCCTGCTCGACGATGGCGCGCACGTTCCGGGCGCAAGCGTCTTCATCGACGTCGAATCCCATCTGGGTCAGCTTGACCGATACGTTCTCGTCGAGGTGACCGGCGGCCAACAGTTGCAACATGCTGAGGTAGTGGTCCCTGGCGGCCTCGGCCTCGGTTTCCCGCGACACGCTCTCGCCGAGCAGGTCGAGGGAAGTGGCCATGCCGTGACGATGGAGTTCCAGCGCGGCGTCCACGGCCTCCTCCACCGTCTCCCCCGCCACGAAGCGCGAAGCGAACTTGTGGGCCAGTGAATTGGTGCGAACGAAGTTGAAGACGCCCTGTTGCTCGGAGAGCCAGAGGAGACTTTGCCGAAGCATGCAGTTGTTCCCGTTGGAAGATCGGATGACGACCGGACAGCGCCCCGAAGGTATCATGGCCGGAAGTCGGCTACAAGCCGATTCAGCCCTACACTTTACTCGGTATCATGCCACAGAATGGGCCTGTGACGCGGCTCACGCCGTCTTGGTAATTCGTTGGTAGTCATGATGTTACAAATTATGGCACGGGATTGGCTATGTATTCGGGGTACATAGGGGCCTAGTAGCCCCACGATAAAAACAGACTTACGAACCGCCCGATAAGAGCACACCCGGAGTGATCCGGGGCCGCAAAACCAAAGGTCTCGAACAGCGATTCGAGATAGCTCGGTGCCGAAGGTGGAACCAGCATGCGGAGCGTAATGCCTAGCAAGGGTCCTTAGGGACCCAAGCGCGTTACGCTTTTTTGTTTATCGGGCATGGGAGAGCAAATGACTTCCATGCACCACACAAACCAAAAGACGGCCACACGCTTGGCCGCCGCCGCCATCATCATGATGGCGTGCACCCCTGGCCCCACGGGTCCCAGTTCCATTCCCGATGGAGCCATCCCTTTCGAACCCCCGGCTGAATACCTGACGTGGTGGGAACGGACCGAGGCATGCTCCGGTCAGAGCGGCGACCTCGGCAGAATTTCCTGGTACATGGTTCCCAACACCCGACTGATGGACACGGAGATCGGCCAGAAGGTCGGGCTGTGGCGCCACGCCAACGGCCAGACGACAGTTACCCTTGCCGGCGATTTCGTCGACAGTGAGCTGGTGGTGCGTCACGAGATGCTGCACGAACTGCTGGTACGTGAGGGTCATCCGGAGGAGTACTTCGTGGAGCGGTGTGGCTTGACTTGGGATAGTTGGCAATTGGCGAGTAGCGACTAGGAATTGGAAACTCGCTGTTCAAAATTGGGCGTGTGAAACATGGGATTGGAAAGGG
>CAXMUQ010000011.1:0-4906 GCA_964196605.1 uncultured Acidimicrobiia bacterium | reverse complement strand
AAAGGGCCAGGCCGATCCGATCATGGGGAGGTTGGTGGTGAGGCCGACTCCTTCGATACCATCCAACCGCCCGATGCGTTCGGCCATCGACTCGAAAGCCTGGTTTTGCCGGGCGGCGTTTTCATAGCGTGACTTGGGAAGCGCCAACGACACAGTAAGGACGTTCTCGGTGGCGAAGCCGGGATCGACGGCGCCCAGGCGCACGAAACTCCGGAGCATCACTCCGGCGCCAGCCAGCAACACCAGTGACAACGCCACCTGCAGGACGATCAAGGCGCCGCGGGTGCGATGGTGTTGCCGGTACCCCGTTCGTGCGCTACCAATTCGGAGGACGGTGTCGCTGTTCCAACCGCGTTCGCTCAGGTGCTGCACGAGGGTCATCAGCAATGCCACGCCCACAGCGGCGCCGAAGCAAAACAGCAGCACATGCCAAGTGATGGCCGCGTCGTCAATCCGTGGGATGGCCGCAGGCGCCAGCCGCACCAACGGTGTCACCGTCCATGCTGCCAGCACCACTCCCGCCACGCCGCCCAGTAACGTAAGCGTGAGGTTTTCCGATAGACTCTGGCGCAAAAGGTGTAACCGTGTTGCGCCGAGCGCCCGTTTGACGGTGCGGTCACGGAGGCGATCGGATGCGCGGGCCAGCACCAGGCTGACGACGTTGGCGCAAGCTATCAGCAACACGAACCCGACGGCGATCTGCAACAACACGAGATTCTGTCGGTAGTCTTCGACCATGAGGTCGTGAAGCCCGATCAAGTGCACGCTCCAGCCGCGGTTATTGGGATGCTGCTCACCCAACGCCAGCGCGACCGCATCCACATCTGCCTGGGCCTGTTCCAGGGACACATCGGGTTTCAGTCGCCCCAAGGCATTGAGATACCGGGCGCCGCGCATCCCTTCGGATAGTTGCCCAGCGTTGAACGTCAGGGGCAACCAGATGTCAGCCTGATCGGGAAAGCGGAATTGTTTCGGGAGCACTCCGACGATGGTATGATCGCGGTCATCGAGCGTCAGAGATGAACCGACGGCACCGGCAGGGTTGCCAAACCAGCGTTGGGCGAAGCCACTGGACACGACTACCAGGTTGTCATTGGCACCTGGGAGAACGCTTTCGGGGAACGCCTGGCCGTGGCGCATCGGTACGCCCAAGAGGTGAAACACATCGCTCGAAGCAGAGATCGTGGCCACCCGCTCGGGAAACGGTCCACCCGTGAGGGCCGAATTGCCCGGGCTGTAGGCCACCAGTCGCTCGAAGGCACTGGCCTCGGTGCGCCAATCAGCGAAAGTGGGCGGCGCTACCAATGAACGGGGCCTTCCGTCTTGCGGCCGGCTTTCCCAAAGGGTGACGACGCGGTCGGGTTCGGGATAGGGGAGCGGTCGCAGCAGAACAGCATGGATGACGCTGAAGATGGCGGCGTTGGCGCCCAACCCGATGGCGAGAGTGAGGACGGCCACCAAGGCGAAGCCGGGTTTCTGTCGCAGTAGCCTGAGGGAGCGGCCGACGTCGTTGAGTGGACCCAGAGTCGAGCGCATTCGACCTGCTGCCGGGAGGACCCCCTCCCGATTGGCCCAGGCTACGCGATCTGCAATCGACGTGTTGATCAGGTCCCGCGAGGCGCCGAGCCAGACGGCGATCCATCCTATCACACCCCGGCGTGCCGTTTCCGATTCGATAAGGTCGACGAATAGTTGTTCCATCGCCTGCCCGTGAGACTCCCGTAGATGGTTGGGCGCCAGCCGCAGGAGGGCGCGGTATACACGCCGGGATACACGCCGGTCCGTCATGCGTTCACCGATCCGTCGACCACCTGGCGCTCTTCCGCCAAACGGATGTACCCCGCCAGCCGGTCCACCTCGGCTGCCAGGGCCTGGCGACCGGGTTCGGTGATGCCGTAGAAGCGGCGCCGGTCGGCTTCGGTGGCGCCGCGGTCCTCCCGCTCCTCGATCAGGCCGGATTCGGTCATCTGCTTGAGCGAGCCGTAGAGCATGGCCGGCCACAGGCGCATATGCCCCTGGGTCTGGTCAAGGACGGCTTTCATGATGGCCAGGCCGTGCAGGTCCTCGTTGGCCAGGGCCAGGAGGATTTGGAACCGGCGGGGTTTGATGGTGTCGTGTTTTTGGGGCACGGGAGGGGGTCCGGTCAGGGTTATATCAAACGATACAACATTATATCGTTTGATACAACCCTGAAGGCCGTGGTCGGCCGCGGCCCCGCCTACCTACATCCCGAGTCCCGTTCATTGGGGAAGTGGTTGTCCAGGGAGCCGACCATACAATTGAGGTCATCCCCAAGGCCTGTGAGATTCATGGGTTTGCAGGCCGTTCCGACGGACAAGGCCGCTGCAGCCAGGATGAAGTAGAATATCCGCTTTCGCATGGTACCTCCCAGTGAGGGTACACCGGGAGGCTACTCGCTACGAGTCAAGCGGCGGTCAAGAGAATGTTGGACGGCCCCCGCTGCCTCCGCCGCCCTCGCCGCCCCCGCCCTCAGGCGGGGGCCAACACCGCCGCCATCCCCCTGCCGAAATCTTTCTTGGCGCCCGAGGAAATGGGCTTTTCGCCGATGTAGACGTCGAACAGCGCCCAACACAGGGCCGGCGACTCAATCGCTTCAGCCACCTCACCCTTGATGGTCGTGTACAAGGTGCCGTCGACGCAGCTGAAGATGAGTTCGCTGTCGTCGGTCACCTTGTCGACGTCGAAGTAACTGCGGAACTGGGCCAAGGCCTCTGTGCCGCCGGGCATGTCCATCTCCGCCGCGGCCTTCTCTACTCTTGGCGCCAGCGATTTTTCGAACGCCTCGGCCATTTTTTCGCCGTCGACGTCACGGGTCATGACGAGGCGGAGCGTCATTCCCGTGTCCATTTGCAGCATCCGCCGGAACATTTCCTTGTCCTTCTCCAGCTCCTTGGGCTCGTTGCCGGCCCAGTTCGCCAGGTTCACCCGCGCGGCATCGGCATCGACAAACAGTCCCACGGCGTACACCTTGATGTTGAGCATGGTGCGGGTGCGGACGCCAATGCCCGTCAGTGTGTGGATCTGGTCCGTAGTGCCGGCCTGAAGGTAGACCGGGTAGGCCCGCTTGGTACTGTTGTCGACTACACTGTCCGTCATTTCCTGGGCCACAGCTGGAACGGTCAACAGGGTTGCACCCAGCACGAGTGAGAGCGGCACTTTCATTAATAGATCCTCGTCAGGAGTGGCTCGGTGGAGAGTGGGGGATAGGATAGCATATGGAGCGGAAGGCGGTAAGGGCGGTACGGGCGGTCGGTGGGCCAATCACTACCACCTGCCGTTCACCAGCCACCAGCCACTAGCCCTCCCTCCCCGCCCGCCGTATTCTACTCCGGCCACCATGATTCCTCCTGATCCGAAGTCCCATCTGCCCCCTGCTTCCCAGGGGGTCGCCCACGCCGATACTCTGGTGCGGAGGCAGTCGGCGTTATTGCGCCTGAGTACCGCCATCGCGGCGGCGGGGGATGAGGGGGACATCTGCCAGGCCGTGGTTGAGGGCCTGCAGGATGAATCGGTTGGCTATGACTTCGTCGGCGTATTCCTGAAGGAAGAAGCTACCGGCGACAGGATTCTCCAGGCGAGCGTGGGTTGGTCGGACATTCCGGAGGACATGAGATTGCCGGCCGGGAAAGGCCTCAGCGCCCGCCCCATCCTCGACGGCCAGCTCCAGTACTCGCCGGACGTTACCAAAATTCCCGACTACATCCCCGGCCTCAGTTCCGGGTGCGAAGTCGACATTCCCCTGATTATCGACGACCAACCGGTCGGTGTGCTGGTGGTGGAGAGCGAGCAGCCGGAAGCTTTCGACGACCAGGACCTCGAAATTCTCACCGCCGCGGCCAACCAGGCCAGCCTGGCGATAGGTCGAGCCCGGTTGGTGCAGCGGCAAGAAGAATTGCTGGCATCGGAACGCCGGCGGGCCGGGGAACGTCAGGCGGTGCTCGACACGTTGAAGGACCTGTCTTCGGAATTGGAGCTGGCTGACTTGCTACAGATGGTGCTCGAACGGGCCGTCAACCTGCTTGATGCGGCCGGTGGCGAGCTGGCCATCTATCATCAGGACGACGAGGTCCTCGAGACGGTGGCCACGTTCAAGTCCGGATCGGTCACCTTGGGAACGAAGATCGCCGTGGGCGAAGGCGCCATGGGGCATGTGGCCCACACGCGAGAGCCGCTCATCATTTCCGATTACCAACAGTGGGTTGGGCGCTCCGAGCGCTACTCCCAGGTCGAGGCCCACGCGGCGGCAGTACTTCCGCTGTTGATCGGCAAGCGGATCGTAGGTGCCCTCAATTTCTGGCATTCTGATCCAGAGCGGCAGTTCGGCGAATCCGACTTGCGGCTCATGCAGTTGTTCGCTCCGCAGGCGGCGATCGCCATAGAAAACGGCAGGTTATTCGACTCCGCCCAGCGGCAGAGCCAGTACTTCGAGGAACTCGTTCGCAACAGTCCAGTGGCCATCGTGACGCTCGGTCCCGACCACAATGTGGTCTCCTGCAACCCCGCCTTCGAGGACCTGTATGGTTATGACCAGAGCGAGGTCACGGGGAAAAACCTCGACGACCTGATCACCACCTCGGACACCAGGGCCGAAGCCGTGGCTTACACCAACGAGGCCGGGGACCGGTCGGTGAAGGGCATTGGCCAGCGGTGTCGCAAGGACGGGACGTTGGTGGACGTGGAAGTGTTGGCCGTTCCCGTGGTGGTAAAGGGGGAGCGGGTCGGCATGATGGGGCTGTACCACAACGTCACCGAGCTTCTCAAGGCGCGCAGTGAGGCCGAGGCGGCCAACAGCGCCAAGAGCCAGTTCCTGGCAAGCATGAGCCACGAACTCCGCACGCCGCTCAACGCGATCATCGGCTACAGCGAGATGTTGCAGGAGGACGCG
>CAXMUQ010000010.1:0-10269 GCA_964196605.1 uncultured Acidimicrobiia bacterium | reverse complement strand
CAGTGAGGCGGTCGTGGGCGGCAACGGGCGGTAGTAGGTCGGAGTGCTACGGCCCCCGCTGCTCCCGCTGCCCTCGCCGCCCACGCTTGTCTCTTCCCCCTAACTCCCGTATCTTGCAAGGCTTATGTTCGACGAGTTGTCTTCGAAACTGACCGACACGCTACGGCGGCTGGCCCGGCGTGGGGTGCTCACGGAAGAGGCGGTCACCGAGGGCCTGAGGGAGATCCGGCGGATCCTCCTGGAGGCCGATGTCAGCTTCGATCTGACCAGGGAATTCCTGGAGCGGGTCAAGGCCAAGGCGGTCGGCATCACGGCGCTCAAGTCGGTTCGGCCCGGCGAACAGTTGGTCAAGGTGGTGTACGAGGAGTTGGTAGTACTGTTGGGCGAGAAACAGGCGCCCATCGCCTTTGCCTCGGTGCCGCCGACGGTGGTTTTGCTGGTCGGGCTGCAGGGCTCGGGGAAGACCACCACCGCGGGCAAGCTGGCCAAGCGGCTCAAGATGGAGCAGAAGGCTCCGTTTCTGGTGGCGGCTGATGTGTACCGCCCGGCGGCCATCGACCAGTTGGTTACGGTGGCCGAGCAAGTACAGGTCGGGGTCCACGCCGAGCCGGGCGAGCAGGACGTGGTCGGCATTGTGCGCCGGGGTCTGGAGGCCGCGAGCAAGGCAAGGGCGCGCACGGTCATCGTCGATACCGCCGGCCGGTTGCAGATCGACGACGCCATGATGAAGGAACTGGTGCGGCTCAAGGAGGCGGTAGGCCCCCACGAGATCCTGCTGGTGGCGGACGGTATGACCGGGCAGGACGCAGTGCGCATCGCCTCCGGGTTCCACGAGGCACTGGGGATCACCGGAGTGATCCTCACCAAAATGGATGGTGACGCCCGCGGTGGCGCGGCGTTGTCGATATATGGAGTCACCCAGGCGCCGATCAAGTACATAGGCGTCGGCGAGAAGATGGACGCTCTCGAGCCGTTCATTCCGGAACGGTTGGCGGGACGGATTCTCCAGCAGGGCGACATCCTCACGCTGGTCGAGAAGGCCCAGACGGCGGTCGACGAGAAGGAAGCCGAGCGGCTGGCCAAGAAGGTAAAATCCAAGAAGGGTCTCGATCTCGAGGACTTCTTGCGGGCCATGCGCCAGATGCAGAAGATGGGGCCGCTCAAGAACGTGTTGGGCATGCTGCCGGGTATGAATCAGGCGATGCTCAAGAATGCCAACGTGAGTGAAGATCGGCTCAAGCACATCGAGGCGATCATCCTCTCGATGACGCCCAAGGAGCGGTCCAATCCAACGCTGCTCAACGGGTCCCGGCGGGCGCGCATCGCCAAGGGCTCGGGACGGACGGTTCAGGAAGTGAACCGGCTGATGTCGCAGTTCAAACAGATGCGCAAGTTCATGAAGGGTGCCGGGAAGTCCGGTGGCGGGCAAATGCCGTTTGGCGCCGGGTTCCCCGGCTAGACAACAGAGGGTAAGAGGGCAATGGCTACACGGATCCGTTTGCGCCGTATGGGGCGCAAGAAACTACCGTTCTACCGTATCGTGGTGACCGACAAGGCCGCGCCGCGGGACGGTCGCTTCATCGAGGTGCTGGGGACCTACGATCCCCGCGCCAAGGGCGAACAGGTGACACTCGACGCCGAGAAGGCAAAGACCTGGCTGGCCAATGGCGCGACCCCGTCCGACACGGTGGCGTCGCTCCTGCGGAAGGCCGGAGTCATCGACGCTTCGACCTGACATGGCCGATAGCGCGCACCGCCTGGTGGTCGGGCGGCTGCGTAAGCCGCACGGCCTGAAGGGGGAAGTGGTGGTGTTCCCCCTGACCGACACGGCCGAGCAGGTGTTCGTGCGGGGCCGGGAGTTCCAGATGGTGGACCTGGCCGGTGATCCGGTGGGTGCCCCACTGGTGGTGGAGCGGAGCCGCGGCTTTCACCGGCAATGGCTGGTCAAGTTCGAGGGAATGGACAGCCGTACCGAGCTGGAGCAATTGCCCGAGTGGCGGGGGCTGTTCGTCACGGTGCCGGCCGACACTTTGCCCGCACCGGAAGACGATGAGGTCTACCACCACGAGTTGGTGGGCTTTGCCGTCCAAATGGAAGACGGGACCCCGTTGGGCCTTGTGTCGGAGGTGTACCAGTTGCCGTCGGGCGTAACGCTCGAAGTGCAAGGACCCAAGCGTGAGTTCATGGTGCCCTTCGTCAAGGAATTCATCGGTCCCATCGACCGTACGGCCCGCCGGATGACTATCCGGCCGCCCGAAGGGTTGATCGAGGACTGACTGGCGGCCACGATGCTGAAGATCAACGTGGTCACTCTGTTCCCGGAGGTGCTGGAGCCATACTTGGCCGCCAGTATTCCGGGTCGAGCCGCCGAAGCCGGTTTGGTCGAGTTCCGCCTGGTGCAGCTCAGGGACTTTACCCACGACCGGCACCATACGGTGGATGACTATCCGTATGGGGGGGGCGCCGGGATGGTGCTCAAGCCGGAACCGTTTTTCGAAGCGGTTGACGCGCTCGAGCCGACAGGGCCGATCATCCTGGCTTCCGCCCGCGGCAGGCGGTTCGCCCACGACGACGCGGTGCGGTTGTCGCTGGAGCGGGAGATTACGGTGTTGGCGGGCCACTACAAGGATGTGGACCAGCGGGTGGCGGACCACTTGGCCACCGACGAATACTCGGTGGGCGATTTCGTCCTCTCGGGTGGTGAGCCGGCGGCGCTGTGCATGATCGACGCCGTCGTCCGACTGCTGCCAGGCGCGTTGGGCGATCACGAATCGGCCAGCTCCGACTCGTTCTACGAGGGTCGCTTGAGCTCGCCGAGCTACACTCGGCCGGCAGAGTACCGCGGCCACGAAGTGCCGGATGTATTGCGCTCGGGCAATCACGCTCAAATAGAGGCGTGGCGGGCCGCTGAGTCGGACAAGGTGACGAACGAACGACGGCCGGATTTGGGGCCGCTTGACGATTGAAGATCCGCCCGGTGTTGGGCGAGAGCATTGCATGCGCCACTTGGCGCGGAGGGTATGACGATGGAACGCATGGCGACGCTGGCTCGTGAGGGCCTCAAAGAAGACATCCCCGATTTCAGTCCGGGGGATACGATCCGAGTCATGGTACGCGTACGCGAAGGTCAGAAGGAGCGGCTCCAGGCCTTCGAAGGCAACGTGATCTCCCGCCGTGGCGGCGGCATGGCTGAGTCCTTTACGGTCCGCAAGGTGTCGTCAGGCGTCGGCGTTGAGCGGATCTTCCCGCTGCACAGCCCCTCGATCGAGTCGATCAAGGTGATGCGCCGTGGTCGGGTACGCCGGGCCAAGCTGTACTATCTGCGGAAGCTTTCCGGAAAAGCGGCGCGCATCAAGGAGCGGCGCGAGCGCTAGCCGTGCCATCCACCGTCCCCATCCCGTCCCTCCGGCGCGAGCGGACGCTCTGGGCGGAGGATCGCTTGTTGATCGGCGTCGACGAGGTGGGCCGTGGCCCGCTGGCCGGCCCGGTAGTCGCGGCCGCTGTGGTCTTTGCCCCCGACACACCTCGTGTGCGGGGGCTTCGTGATAGTAAGGTTCTCAGTGCCAAGCAGCGCGAACGGTTGGCTGTTCGTATCCGCGATCGGGCCAGGTACATAGGTTTGGGGGCGGCGTCGACTAGGGAAATCGACAGGTTCAATATCCGGGTGGCTACGGCGGTGGCGATGCGACGGGCGGTGGCGAGGGTGTTGCTAAGCGGGGCTCCGGGGCTCCGGGGCGGCGGGGCGAGTGAATTCCGAACTGGGGCCACCTCTCACCCAAGAGCACGACCGCCTGACAGCCTTACCGCCTTACCGTCCTGTCTGCTTCGGGCCATGCCCTCTGAGTTCGCCGTCTTGATCGACGGCTTAGCGATGCCTGAGCTTGGGTATTCCCACGAGGCGCTGGTAGACGGCGACGCTCACTGCTATTCGATAGCGGCCGCTGGTGTGGTGGCGAAATGCGTGCGTGATCGTCTAATGGTGAGTCTCGACCGCCGGCATCCTGGCTATGGGTGGGAAACGAACATGGGCTACGGCACCCAGGAACACTTGGCGGCGATCGATCGAGTAGGGCCGACCAAACATCACCGTAATTCGTTCAGTCCGGTGGCGCAGCTAAAGTTGTTTTAGGGGTGCAGGACGTAGGGGAGTTGAGTTCCAGAGGCATGTGTTATTCATTATTTGTTATTGCTGATTCGATATTCCTGGCATTCAGTATCAAGTGTTGATCCGGGGGCGTAGCTCAATGGTAGAGCACCAGACTTTTAATCTGTAGGTTCTGGGTTCGAGTCCCAGCGCCCTCATAGAAAAGCCGCCAACAGGCGGCTTTTCTCATGATGGCGCTGGGACTCAGTCCTTGCGCTCTGACGAGCGCTGCGGATCGAGTCCCGCGGGGATCTTTGATCCTACCGCCTTTTACCGCCCTTACCGCCTTTACCGCCCGTTAGTGCAACGGCTTCCCCTCATCCTTGAGGCGCTTGTGCACCTCGAGGTTGTCCAGCCACGGCTTCCGCTCGAAGTAGCTGTCCATCATCTCCTTGGTCTTGCCCGACAGCCAAACCAGGGCGATCAGGTTCGGCAAGATCACTATGCCCAGGAAGATGTCGCCCAGGTCCCAGGCCACCACCGGCGCGATGATGGCACCGACGAAGTGCATGGCCACGTAAGCGAATTTGTAGGGCAGGACGGCCTTGGCGCCCAACAGGTAGGTGGCGCAGCGGTCGCCGTAATAGCTCCACGAAATGGCTGTGGAGATGCCGAACAGGAGCACCGAGATCAACACGATGTAGTGGCCCCAGTCGCCGAAGGGTGCTAGTCCCCTGCGGAAGGCCATCATGGTGAGCGGGGCGCCCCCTTCGGGCGCGTTGCCGAACAACGTGCTGTAGGACGTGCCGTCGTCGGCGATGGCCTCGCCGCCGCGAATGACGCCGGTGAAGGATTGCGTCTGGGCCTCATCGGTGTAGAACGCTTCAACCGGAACGTCGTGCCAGGCAAACCTGACGCCATCGGGTCCAACCATCTGAAGGCCGTTCTCGATCCGCAGTGTTTCAGGTGCCGAGGCTGCATCCGGCGAACCGGTAGCGTCGACCGTGATGTAGCTGCGGTCCCCGCCGGTGATCGTCATTTCGGTTTCCACCCGGTCGTTCCACGACCCGGTGATGATGATGACCAGCGCCGTCATGGTGACGATCACGATGGTGTCGATGAAAGGCTCAACCAGGCCGACCACGCCCTCCGACACCGGTTCGTCGGTCTTGGCCGCCGCGTGGGCGATTGGAGCCGAGCCCTGTCCGGCCTCGTTGGAGAACAGCCCTCGGTTCACGCCCCAGTTCATGGTGACCAGAATGGCGCCGATCCCGGTACCGGCCACACCGGCCGTGGGGTTGAACGCTTCCCGGAAGATGAGCCCAAAGGCGGGGAAGATCTGGTCCCAATTGAGGAACAACACTATCAGCGCGGCGGTCACGTAGAGCGCCGCCATGACTGGCGCCAGGATGCTGGTCACCTTGCCGATCCGGCTGATGCCACCGATGATGACCGTACCGATCACCACCGCAGAAACGAGCCCGGTAATCCAGTTGGGGATTCCCCAGAAGGAACCGACCGTGTCCGCAACCGTGTTGGCCTGTACGGCGTTCCCAGTGAGGAAGGCTGTGGTGCCCAGCATGATGGCGAAGAACACGGCCATCCATTTCCACTTCTGACCCATGCCGTGTTCGATGTAGTACATGGGCCCACCGGAGACGGTGCCTTCCCACTTGTGACCGTCCTTGTCCTTGCGCACGTCCCGGAATTGCTGGGCCAGGGTCACCTCGGAAAACTTGGTGGCCATGCCTAGCAGCGCCGTCATCCACATCCAGAACAGAGCTCCCGGCCCGCCGTAGTGGATGGCCCAAGCCGCGCCGGCGATGTTGCCGATCCCGACCGTGGCCGACAGTGCCGTGGTGAGCGCCTGGAAATGGGACACGTCGCCCGGCTCGTTGGGGTCGTCGTAGCGTCCCGTGGTGACCATGAAGCCGTGTCCGATATGACGGAACTGGACGAACCCGAGCCGCATAGTCAGAAAAACCCCGGTCCCCAGCAAGGCGATGACCTTGAGGGGCACGACTTCACCCGCGACAGGAATGCCGAAATTGTCGATGAAGTTCTTGATCAGGGTTACGAGATGCTCGAGACCTTCCATGTCGGCTCCGGGGAAAAGACCTCGTAGCATGCCGCCACGGGCCTGAGAACACAAGTGCGGTACAACACGATACGCGGCGGTCTTTTTCGCAAGGGGGCCTTTTCCGGGGTTGCCCGGGATTCCGGACTCGGCGATAATGCCGGAGCTTCAACCCACTAATTAATGCCTCACACCCCGTCTCGACGCTGTCGCTATTTGCCATCCGCCTTCCGGCGCGCTACTCGCGCGCTGGTGGTCGTCGGTCTCTTCCTGCCCGCCTCCTTGGCCGCCCAGAAGATCGATTCGCTAGTGATGATCAACGACGATGTCATTACCGGAGAGATCAAGGAACTCACGCGTGGCAAGCTGTCCTACAAGACCGACGACATGGGGACCCTGTCCATCAAGTGGGACAAAGTGAAACGCCTGAAGACCACGAACTATTTCGAGATCGAGGTGGAGTCCGGCTGGAAATATTTCGGTTCACTGGCATGGCCGGCCGAGGATTATCGGCTGGTCGTAGTCCTGACCGAGGCCGACACGCTGGACATGCATGAGGTCGTGTCGATCAGCCGCATCAGGGCAGGTTTCTTTCAACGCACCAGCGGTTATGTAGACCTGGGCTTCAGCGTCACACGGGCCAATAACCAGACCGAATGGACTCTTGGCGCCCAGGCCCGTTACCGAGCGCCAAAGTGGGCGGGGTCCCTGACGGGAAACTCCTACTTCCGCTTTCAGGACGATACCGCCAGCAATACCAGCCGCAACAATCTGGTCGGTCGGGCCAATCGGCTATTCAAGAACAAATGGTCCGCTGGCCTGACGCTGTCGGTGGAGCAGAACCAGGAACTGAACCTCGACCTGCGCCAGATTACGGGCTTAGGGGTCGGCTATGCCATTACCCGCACTAACGACCACACCCTGATGTTGAATAGCTCGTTGTTGGCCACCAACGAGAAATACAGCACATCCCCGGATGGTACTACGAACCTGGAGATCCTCTTTGGGGCCGACTTCGAGGCGTTCCGGTTCGATTCACCCAAGCTTGATCTCACCACCTCTCTGATGGTGACCCCAAGTATCACGGACTGGGGCCGCGTCCGAACACAATTGGACGTTCGCACCAGCTACGAAGTGTTCTCCGATTTCTATTTGGGGCTCAAGGGGTTCTTAACCTTCGACAGTCGTCCCCCGACCGCAGATGCTGTGAAAGCTGACTACAGTTTGAACTTCACCGTCGGATGGTCGTGGAGTTGACCGGGCGCCCTTCACGGATGTCCAACCAGGCGTTATTGTAGCCTGTCCATGACTAGAGAAATAAAACGCGCCTACCGCATCCTCGGCCTGCCGTCCGGTGCCTCGAGCGATGATATCAAGAGCGCTTACCGCGACCTGGCCCAAGTGTGGCACCCGGACCGTTTCAGTCACTCCGACCGGCTGAAGGAAAAAGCCGAGCGCAACCTTTCGCGCATTAATGAGGCCTACCAGTCTCTCAAGGACTACCAGCCGCCGGCCGACGTCGATCCCGAATCGATCCTCAGTTCCACCATGAGCGCCGTGCTCGACATGGGCGACATGATGCAATCCCGCGTCATCAATCGCGAGCGGGTCCGGCGGGCCGCTCGCCCAGCCCCGGTGCGCCCAACGGGCCAGCCGAGTACTAAGCGCCGGTCGAAGGTGATGGGGCTGGAGGAGTGGGAGAAGACGGGTGTCCTGAAACAACAAGCGCCCCGCCGGCCCCGACGGTGGCTCTGGCTCGCGGCGGTCGCCGTTCTGGCTATGGTCGCCGGCCTAGTACTGTTTCTTGCCCCGGTGGCTAGGCGGTTCTTGTTCGGACCGTAGGCCCCTCTCGCAGGACTATTCCGAACGCAAAGCCTCGATGGGATCTACCCGGGTGGCCCTGAGCGCCGGCGCCAGGGTGGCCAACAGCACCGCCAGCGCCAGGCTTCCCGCCGCCACGGTGTAGGCCCACGGATCCAGTGGGGTCACTTCGAACAGAAAATTGGCCAGTACCTCAGACACACCAGCGGCGAGACCAATCCCGAGCACGATCCCGATGACGCCCAGCGCCGCCCCATGGCGCATGATCATCCGGAGCACCGTACCAGGCGCGGCGCCCAAGGCAATGCGTACACCCACCTCTCTGGTGCGCTGCCCCACCATGTAGGACAGCGTGCCGTAGATGCCTACCACCGCAAGAATCAACGCGGCTCCAGCGAACCCGCCGATGAGCAGGGTATAGAAGCGTGGAGCGGTTACCGATCGGGCGACGTGGTGCTCCATTGTTTCGATGCGTCCCAGAGGGGCGCTTGGGGCAACATCTCGCACCACTGCTTTGACTGCGGGAGCCAGGGTACCCGGTTCGCGATCGGACTTGATAACCAGAATGAGAGGAGGGCCCACTAATCCCGCTACGTCCGGGTAGTAGATGGCCGGCCCCTGCCTGCTGGCGAGATTAGCTCCCCGCACGTCCCCCACGACGCCGATGACAGTACGGTAGCTCGAGGGCGCTTCAGGTGGGCCCGTCTTGATCCGCTGGCCAACGATGCTCCCCTCAGGCCAGAAGGCGCGAACAAAACTGCGGTTGACCAGCATCACGTCGTCACGCGTAATGTCGTCTTCGGTGAAGCTGCGCCCGCCCGGCACGAGTTGCATGCCCATCGTCATGAAGTAATCCGGTCCCACCCAGTTGAGAGCGCCGACCTCGATTTCGCGCTCCGGCGCTAATTCCACGGTAAGCGGCATGTGCCCTTTGCCACCGAATCCGTCCAGCGGTAACCCTATCGTAGTGCTGGCCGTTCGTACGCCCGGCACCGCGCGCACGCGCTGCAGGAGTGTCCTTCGTAGAGCCAAGCCGCGCTCCTGCGATTCGCTATAGCTACTCGGGAGCTGGATGTGGGCCAGTAACACGCCTTGCGGCTCGAATCCGGGATCGACCGCCATGAGTCTGGCAAACGAGTGAATCATCAAACCGGCGCCGATGAGGAGCACCAGGGCGATCGACGTCTGGGCCACTACCAGTATCGCCCGAACCCGATGGGTCGAGCGTGTGGCGGTGGCTTTCCCGGTAGCTTCGCGCAGGGCATCCTGGTGGATGGTCATCGAGCGCAGTGCCGGCGCCAGACCGATGAGCGCTCCGGTTATCAGCGCCAGTGCTGCTGCGAATGCTGCCACTCTGATGTCGAGCGAAACCTCAGCCAATCGGGGAAGATCGCCTGGGCTCCAGGTCGCGAGGGTACGCACAGCAGTCTCCGCCATGGCCAAACCGAGCCCGGCGCCCAGGACCGCCACCACCATGCTTTCTAGCGCCATGGGCCGGATGACGTCCGATTTTGAAGCCCCGAGGGCGGTGCGAACCGCGATCTCGCGCCGCTTGGTGGTGGCCCGCGCCAGAAAGAGGTTGACCACGTTGACACAGGCAATGACCAGTAACAAAACGACCGCGCCGAACAACGGCCACAGGGTTTGGCCGGCGCCCGCCACCGTCAGGTCGCGTAATGGTGTTACTACGGCGCGCCCGGCCTGGACCTCGGCGTGCTCTGCTTCCAAAGCAGCGTGCAGGGCGTCGATCTCGACCCCGGCGCGCTCCACCGTCTGCCCCGATGCCAGCCGGGCGACCACCCGGAAGTAAGCTCGCCGATAGTTGTCGTAGGGTCGGTCCGCCACTGCCACCAGCGCCGGGAACAGGACATCGACGTCGGTGAGCCGCAAGCCTTCAGGAGCAACAAAACTCTGGGGCATGACGCCGACGATTTCGTGCGGCTCTCCGTTGACTACGATCGTCCGGCCAACGACACCACTGTCGGCTCCCCATCGATTGGTCCATGCCTGGTGGGACAGGATTATTACCCGAGCGTTGGGCGACAGGTCCTCCGTGGAGGTGAAGGTCCGTCCGATGAACGGGTAGGTTGCCAAGGCAGGAAAGAAGCCGGAAGAAACGGATGCCGCCCATAGGCGGGTGGCGTTTGGAAAGTCGGCGTCCGGTGCGATGTCGGCCTCGTATGATCTCACCGTTGCAACGTTGGTGACGCTCTCGGCCCTGTCTTCGAATGCTCGCGCGATCCGCCATGCCACCGGGATTGTTTCGTCAATGTCCGGCAGGCGAAAC
>CAXMUQ010000009.1:0-13627 GCA_964196605.1 uncultured Acidimicrobiia bacterium | reverse complement strand
TGGTGTTCGATTCGATGGCGCGCTGCATCTTCTCGTACGGCATCATGTCTTCGAGAGCGTCATAAAGTGGCCGCAGGTAGGGATCTACCTTTGCTTGCAGGTCGCCGGGGAGAAAACCGAGCGACTCCCCCGCTTCCACCGCCGGCCGGGCCAGGATGATCCGGCGCACTCGCTTCCGCGCCAGTGCCTCGAGCGCCTTGGCCACCGCTAGATACGTCTTGCCGGTCCCGGCCGGCCCCACGGCGATGACAATGTCGTTTTCCTCGATGGCCTTGAGATAGTCGCGCTGGCCCTGGGTCTTCGGCACGATGGCTTTGCGGACACCGGGGAGCACGATCTTCGATTCCGCCTGCTCAGCCGGGTCGGGCGGCCCCTCCTCGGCCACGAAGCGCACTACATCCTCGGTGGCCACCGGCTCCCCCATGCGGGCCCGGTCGATCATGGCGCGCACCGCAGGGGTTGCCAGTTCCACCTGCTCGGGAGTGCCGCCGAGGATGAGGGTTTCGCCCCGGAGGGCGGCTTTGACGCCGGTTGAGCGTTGCAGTTCGATGAGGTTGGCGTCGTTTACGCCGGCCAACATGAGGGGATCGGCCCCTTCGGCAGAGATACGGTGGTGGATGGCTTCGGTCATGCCTGAAGTGTACTCACTCGGGGCGGGTCACCGCGAGATGCAGCGCCGCCAGGTCCTCGGAAGCGATGGCCGTGGGAGCCTCTTCGAACAGGGCCCTGGCTGTCGTGGTCTTGGGAAAGGCGATCACGTCGCGGAGGGACTGTCCACCGGCCAACAGCATGGCGATGCGATCGAACCCGAGGGCGAATCCCCCGTGCGGCGGTGCGCCCGTGGCCAAGCTGTCTATCAGGAAGCCAAAGCGCCGCTCGATTTCCTCGGGCGACAGCCCCAGCAAACCGAAGATGGTCCGCTGAAGTTCCTGGTCGGTAATCCTGATCGAACCCGAGCCGAGTTCGTTTCCGTTGTAGACCACGTCGTAATGGGTCGAACGGCATGTTGCCGGTGCGGAGGTCAACTGGTCGAGGTCGTCCGGGTGCGGCGCGGTGAACGGGTGATGGGCCGGCACCGGCTCGCCGGTTTCCGGGTCAGATTCGAACAGTGGGAAATCCACTATCCAGCAGAAGGCGTGTTCTTGTTCGGGCGGAACGTCCAACAGGGCGATGAGTGCCCGCCGGACCGCGTCGAGCGCCGGAGATGTAACGGAGTCTGCCCCGACCACCGCCAGGCAGAGGTCTCCTTCTTCCGTTGGTACGCGGCGCAGCATCTCCAAACCGAGAGCCTTCACCCCCTGCCCGGTCCAGTCCTCGGCGCGCTTGGCCCACATGAGCCCTCCGGCTCCGCCCGCCTTGGCGACATCGGTCAGAGCGTCGAGTTGCTTCCTGCTGGTACCAGCTCCTCCCGGTACCACGATCAATCGTGCCCGGCCATCACCACCAAGGGCTCCCGTTACGAACGCGGCAGCGTCCGGCCCCACGAGCTGGGTGACGTCCTGGATTTCCAGCGGGTACCGCAGGTCCGGCTTGTCGGTCCCGAATCGCTCCATGGCGTCTGCGTAGGTGAGCCGTGGAAACGGCGCCTGAACGTCGTGTCCCGCTTCGGCCCACAGGGCCAGCAATACCGTTTCGACGAACCGCTGTACGTCCTCGCCAACCACGAATGAAGCTTCGATGTCGATCTGGGTGAATTCCGGCTGCCGGTCGGCCCGAAGGTCTTCGTCGCGAAAGCACCGAGCGATCTGGAAATACCGGTCGTACCCAGCCACCATCAGAAGTTGTTTATAAATCTGCGGTGATTGTGGCAGAGCGTAAAACTCACCCGGGTGTACCCTGCTGGGGACCAGGTAATCCCGCGCGCCTTCGGGCGTGGGTTTGGTGAGGATGGGCGTTTCGATTTCCAGAAAACCGAGTTCGGTCATGGCCGCTCGGGCCCGCTGGAGCAGCCGGTGGCGGAGGATCAGGTTGTCTTGCAGATCGGACCGACGCAGATCGAGCACCCGGTGACGCAACCGCAACTCCTCGGCGGCGAGGTCCTCGCCTTCCTTGAGAGCCACTGGGATCACCGGTGTAATGGCCGGCCCAACCACCTCGAGGGCTGACACCTGGACCTCGATATCTCGAGTCGCCAACGTGCTGTCCCGCGCCGCCTCGGGCCGAGATTCCACCACACCCTCCACCAGCAGAACTGACTCGGCACCGGCCTTGGCAGCCCGGTCCATCACCTCGGCCGGGGTCCACTTCGGGTCGAACGACAACTGCACGCGCCCTTCACGGTCGCGCAGGTCGATGAACACCAGCCCCCCAAGATCGCGGCGGCGATGTACCCAACCCCCGAGACGAACGGTCTTGCCCTGGTCGGCCAATCTCAATGCGCCACAGTAGTGGGTTCGCAGCGCGGTGGCGCTCATGGGTCTGTCATGTGGCATGGAAAGAAGATAAGCGAAGCGGGGCGGGGATTCCGGGATTCCGGGAATCCCATCCACCTTCCAATTTCAATTTCACTCTCCAGCCGAACCGAGGTACCGCCCATTACCGCCCACTCCCGCCTAGTACCGCCCTCGACCGCCCGACCGCCTATCCGCCCGTCCGCCAAACTATCTTTAATCATGACAAACCCCAAGAAACCACCAACGCTCCTCGACCTACCCCCCAAAGCGGCCAAGGCCCGTTTGGCGTCCTGGGTCTCCGACCACAACCTCCCCCGCTTCCGCACCGACCAGATAATGGCTCGCCTGTGGCAGCGGCCGGTGGCCGATTGGTCGGAGGCGACTGAGCTGCCCAAGGGCCTGCGGCGGGAACTGGAGGAGAGCCATCCACTTCCTCGATTGGAAATGGAGGTCGATCAAACCTCGTCCGACGGGACCCACAAATATCTTTGGCGCCTGGCCGACGGGGAGGCGGTCGAATCGGTGATGATTCCGTCGGGCAAGCGCCGCACCCTGTGCGTCTCGTCTCAGGCTGGTTGCGCCTTGGGGTGTGTGTTCTGCGCAACCGGCCGCATGGGATTCCGGCGCAATATGTCGGCGGCGGAAATCACCGGTCAGGTACGGGAACTGGTGCGACGGAATCCGGAGGAGCGGATAAGCAACGTCGTCTTCATGGGGATGGGCGAGCCGCTCCTCAATTGGCCCGCCGTCGATACCGCACTGACCATTCTCAACGACCCGGAGGGCCTCGGGATAGGTGCCCGCCACATCACCGTTTCGACGGTGGGCATCCTGCCCGGCATGCGCGCCCTGGCGGCCCGCCCGGAACAATTCCGGCTCGCCCTATCGCTACACTCACCCGAGAGCGAGGACCGGCGGGCCCTAATGCCCATCGAGAAGAAGTATCCCCTGGCAAAGGTGCTCGAAACCGCCAAGATGTTCCGCAAGCGTGTCACCTTCGAATACGTCCTCATAGACGGCGCCAACGACCGCCCCACCGACGCCGACGCACTGGCACGTCATGCGCGCTCAGTAGGTGCCATGGTGAATTTGCTGCCGCTGCACCCCGGGGGCGCCCCGGATCTGACGCCCACGAAGGCCAAGGCGATAAGAAGCTTCGCCGACCGGCTTAAGGAACGGGGGATCGAAGCGATCGTCAGGCGCAGTCGCGGCCTGGATATCGATGCAGCGTGTGGGCAGTTGAGCGGAAAGGCGGGAGAGGGCGGTAGTGGAAAGGCGGTAGAGGGCGGTACCGGACGGTAGTGGGCGGTAGCGACGCTTTAGTGACAGGGCGGAGCCGCGGCCTTGGCCGCGGGCGGTCAGGCGGTCAGGCGGTCAGGCGGTCAGGCGGTCAGGCGGTCAGGCGGTCCGAGTGTACCAATCATGGCTCCTAGCTCCAAACCCCCTGCCCCCGCTGCTCTCGCCGTCCTCGCTGCCCACGCTTCCGTCCCCGCTGCTCTCGCCGCCCTCGCCGCCCTCGCTTGTTACCCCACCGTATCCGGTGGGGTAACTCCATCCTCAAAGAACGCCACCAGGTTCTCGAGCGCCCTCATCCCCATCGCCGTTCTCGACTCCATCGTGGCGCTCCCTAGATGTGGCAGCAATACCACGTTTGGCAGCGCCATCAGGGCCGCCGGCACCGACGGTTCCCGTTGGTAGACATCGAGCCCGGCGCCGGCGATGGTTCCCGCCTGGAGGGCTTCGATCAGGGCGGGTTCGTCGACCACGTCACCCCGGGCGGTGTTGATCAGGAACGCGTGGCGCTGCATCAACCGCAAGCGATGGGCGTCGATCAGGTGACGGGTCTCTGGTGTGGCCGGTACGTGGAGGGAGACGAAATCCGCTTCCGCCAGTAACGCTTCGAGGGGCCGGTGTTCCGCCCCGGTGTCTGTCAACACCTCGTCGGCCACCGGCGCGCGGCTGGTATACAGAACAGACATGCCGAATCCCGACCGGGCCCGACTCGCCACCGCCTGGCCGATGCGGCCGAAACCGACGACGCCTAGGGTCTTGCCGGTCACCCTGGTACCCAGCAAGTGGGTGGGGCGCCAGCCGGTCCAGGCACCTTCCCGCAACTGGCGCTCGCCCTCGCCCATCCTCCGCGCCACCGACAGCATCAGAGCAACGGCCAGGTCGGCCGTGTCGTCGGTGAGGACATCGGGTGTGTTGGTTACCACAAGACCGAGGCGCCGGGCGGCGCCTACATCGATGTGATTGTAACCGACGCCGAAGTTGGCAAGAATGCGCGCACGACACGATTCATAGTCGAACACGTTGGCGTCGAACGAATCGGTCACGGTACACAACAGCGCATCCGCCCCCTGCAAGGCAGCCCGGAGTTCGTCGACCGACATGGGATGATCGTCGGCGTTGAGGCGGGCGTCGAACCGCTCGGACAGCGCACGCTCCACGGTGTCCGGCAGTCGCCTGGTAACCACCACGACGGGCCGCTTCACTGGCTTACTCCTTTTGGCCGGCCGCTTCCATGAATCGAGTCAGCGATGGCCGGCCTCGATAGGTGTTGCCGGAAGAGTGCTGCGATAGTACTCCATGGCAGCGGCCACACCGCTTCCGGCCGATACCTTGATTCCCACGTCCCGCATGGCCATTTCCGACCCGGCGATGGCGCCCAGCACCATCAGATCGTTGATGTCGCCCATGTGGCCGATACGAAATGCCTCCCCGGCGAGTTCGCCCAGGCCGCCACCCAGGGACAGGTCATAGCGACGAAATGCCAAGTCGACGACGGTACGAGCATCGAAACCACTGGGCACGCGGATGGTGCTTACCGTATCGGAATACACCGCCTCCGAGTGGGCACACAGTTGCAGGCCCCACGCCTTCACCGCGCGGCGGACACCCTCTGCGGTGCGGGCATGTCGTTCTCTGACGCGCTCCAACCCCTCGTGCAGCAGCATGGTCAAGGACTCGCGTAGACCGAAAAGCAATGACAACGACGGGGTATACGGGAAATACCCCGCCGCGTTCGACTCGGCCATGGTGTCGAAACTGAAGTAGGCCCGGGGACTGGTGGCGCTCGCCCCAGCTGTCATGGCACGGGGACTCACGGCCAGAAGGCCCAAACCGGGAGGAAGCATCAGGCCTTTTTGAGTCCCTGTGATCGCTACGTCAACACCCCATTCATCCATGGAGAACTCGAGCGATCCGATCGAACTGACACCGTCCACGAACAGCATCGCGGGGTGATTCAGATTGTTCAGCGTTTCTCGCACATCCGCGACGCTCGTGGTAACACCTGTGGAAGTCTCGTTGTGGACCAGCAAAACCGCCTTGACCGCGTGCTCATCGTCCTTGTGTAAGAACTGGGCGATATGCTCGGGAGATGCGCCTTCACCCCATGGCTCATCCAGCACGTCGACCTGGAACCCGAGCCGTTCCGCCAACTGAACCCACAGGTGACTGAACATGCCGAACCGGGGGACCAACACCCGGTCGCCGGGAGAGAGGGTGTTGGTCAGCGCCGCTTCCCACGCCCCTGTTCCAGAGGAGGGAAAAATGAAGCACTGGCCCTGTTCGGTGCGGAAGAGTTGCTTTAGATCCGACAGCAACGACGTTGTCAGCTCCGGGAAGGCCGATGACCGGTGATCGACCATGGGCCGGTCCATTGCCCGCAACACCCGATCGGGAACGTTGCTTGGTCCGGGAACGAACAGGAAATGTTTGCCATGCACCATATTGAATCCTCTCATCGCTTCTGGATCATTCAACGCGGGACTGAATCGTGAGCGTTCCGGCGTGGTCCGACAAGGACGTTCGGGCGACACTCGAGGACGTGTACCGTCACGTGATAGATCATGTCGACGCCGGCCGGGCCCTTCGGCGCACCCTCAGCGAGACCGTCGACCTACCCCGCCAACCGGTCCATCTTCTTGCTGTCGGCAAGGCCGCTCCCGCCATGGCCGATGCCGCCAGTGAGTGGCTCCGGCAGAGCGGCCTGGAGCCGGCCCAGGCGCTGGTCATCGGCCCCCTTGGTGTACCATCGTCACCCGGCATCAGCGTAGTGGCGGGAGACCATCCTGTCCCCGCGGCGGGCTCACTCGAGGCGGCCGGCTATGTTACCCGTTTCGTGGACCGGGTGGCTCATGGCGACACCGTGTGGCTGCTCCTTTCGGGCGGAGCATCCAGCATGATGGCGAGTCCGGTCGCCGGCGTTTCGTTCACCGATCTCGTCGTTCTTTTCGATCGGCTCCACGCTACGGGCCTCGACATTCACGCCATGAACACCGTGCGCAAACGGTTCCTCATGTGGGGCGCGGGCCGGCTCGCCCAGGCGCTCGCCCATGCCACGTGCCAGGCCTTCGTGGTGTCGGATGTTCCAGGCGATTCGGTCGCCAGTATCGGATCGGGCCCTGTTTCACCCGACGAGACCACAGTCACCGACGTCAGAGAAATCCTCGACCGGACCGGCCTACTCGATCGCCTCCCCGACTCGTTGCAGGCGAATATAGCTGGTATCGAGGCCGGAGAGGTGCTGGAAACGGCCAAGCCGGGCGACTCGGTTTTCCACCGGGTGACGGTTGCGGTCATAGCCTCCAACCGCGACGCGGTCACAGCCGCTGAGGCATGGGGAAGAGCCCGGGATTGGACGGTAAAGGTCGACGGACAATTTCTGACGGGTGAGGCCAGCGAAGTCGGTCAGGTGCTCGGCGCCGCCCTGGTTGGCGCGGCAGCGGAACGACGCGACACCGTATCGCTCTTCGTGTGGGGAGGTGAAACCGTTGTGACGTTCGAATCACCGCCAACGGCCGCGGGCGGCCGCTGTCAGGAATTGGCGCTCGCCGCCGCCCGGGAACTCTCGGCGGCGAATGTCATGGGGGCCGGACTCCTCGCCGCCGGCACCGACGGCCGGGACGGACCGACTGACGCGGCCGGAGCCATCGTCACAGCCACCACCTGGGCTGCCATCCAGGCGGCGGCAGTCGATCCCGGTCAGGCGCTATCCCAACACGCATCATATCATGCGCTTGCCTCGGGAGAGGCGTTGTTCGCCCCGGGGCTGACCGGAACGAACGTCATGGATATCGTGGTGGGGATTGTGGCGCAAGGGGATCAAGGATGGAACCCGGCTGTCGGTTGATAATCGTTCCCCAGAATGATCGTGGCATCCACCCGCCGGAGTGAGTCCGGCGCTTCGCGGACGTGCCCCAAGCCGAGGGCGGATCGTACACGGTTGCCGATGCTCGACGAACCACGACGGACAAGGATCAGCGTGCTGTCGGTGGTTTGAGCGTTGCCGAACGACACGACATCGAACCCTTTGCTCCGAAGCCACAACGTCCCGTCCCGCGCCAGCCCGCGCCGTCTGGTGCCGTTCAGGACTTCGATGACGTTGTCGGCGTTCCTTGGAGGAATCGGATAGGCGTACCCCCCCACGTCGTCATTGCGCGGCCACACGACCAGCGCGATGAGCAACAGAGCCGCGATGGCGAGGAGAATCAGTCGGAGTCGCTTGTCGCGAACAGAGAATTCCAAAATCGAACCGTCGGTTCCGGCAGTGGCCAACGCGACCGCACCATGTAGGACACCCGCAGCTGCAATACTTCTCGCAGCACGCCGTCGACGTCGCTGGGGAACCGTTCGGCCAACTCCCGGTGTTTTTCCTGATCGAACGGCCGTCCGGGTTCTACGAAGTCGGCACAGTAAAGTATGCGGCCCACCATGTCCCACTCGGTCAGGCCAACCGAATGGTAGCGCACTGCGTCGAGAACTCCGCGATCAGCCTCGCCTTCAGCTTTGGCCCGCGCGGCGGCGGCGGGGCCGTGCCGCAGTTCGATGGGGCCCTCGACACTCGACGCCCATTCCTTCAATTCCTCTGCGGGAGCATCCCGCATGGCGTCGTGCAGCCACACGGCCCGGAGCCAGCGGTTCCGCTCGTTGTCGGGAACACCCAAGGCTTCGGCCCACCGCACCACGAGTTCGGCGACACGTTCTACGTGGGCCAGTCGCTCATCCGATATGGTAGACCAGGACGGGAGCGAACGTCGCAGGATCGGTGAAGTGTTTGAACCGGTCAACCGATCCCCCTGCTCAGCACGATGTTGTCGATGAGCCGCGTACGGCCAATCCGGCCGGCCAGGGCCACAACCGTGTGGTCGTCGACCTCATGGACCTGCTGGAACCGCGCCGGGTCGACAACGGCAATATACTCGATTTCCAGCCCGTCGATCCCGTTCAGGTGGCTCTTCATCCGTTCCTTGATGTCGGCCGCGGAGCGCTCTCCAGTTTGCCACGCCCGGTGGGCCTCCACCAAGGCGCCACTCAAACCCAAAGCCTGCCGCCTCTCGGCGTCACTCAAGTACACGTTGCGACTGCTGAGAGCAAGGCCGTCGGATTCACGGACAGTGGGCACCACGACGATGTCGATGTTCCAGTTGAGATCAAGCACCATCTGCCGTATTAGCGCGGCTTGTTGAACGTCCTTCTGCCCGAAACACGCCACGTCCGGCGCCACCAGGTGGAACAGCTTGGCGACGACTGTCAGCACGCCCTCGAAGTGTCCCGGCCGAAACGTCCCTTCCCACTCGGCCCCAGCTGCTCCCGGAACTACGTGGATTTCCGAACAAGGTGGGTACATGACGGCAACATCGGGACGAAACATGAAGTCAACGCCACGATCCTCCGCCAATTGTTGGTCGCGTTCATCGTCCCGCGGGTATTGGTCGAGGTCCTCCCCCGGTCCGAACTGCAGTGGGTTGACGAAGCTGCTCACCACAACGCAACCCGCTTGTCGCCGGGCTTCGTCGATAAGCGCCAGGTGACCGTCATGGAAGTATCCCATCGTGGGTACGAGGGCGATGCGCTCGCCCGCCGCACGCCGCGCATCGATCCACGCTCGCAACTGGGGCACGTCAGCCGTGATCTGCATGACGTGCCGCCTAGTCGAAGCTGTGTTCCGCATCCGGATATTGGCCGGCACGGACATCCTCCCCGTACGCCCCGGCGGCGGATCGTACTTCGTCGGCCAAACGGGCGTAGTGTTTGAGGAACTTGGGCGTAAAACTTTCGTTCAAGCCCAGCATGTCGTGGAGTACTAGCACCTGGCCGTCACAGCCGGGCCCTGCGCCGATCCCGATGGTCGGGATGGTCAGACTGGTGGAAATGCGCCCGGCCAATTCTTTGGGGACGAGTTCCAACACGAGGGCAAAAGCGCCGGCCTCTTCCAATGCGCGAGCGTCGGCTTCCAACCGGGCCGCAGCGGCTTCGTCCCGTCCCTGTACCCGATAGCCGCCGAGGGCGTGCACCGACTGCGGCGTCAGGCCGATGTGCCCCATAACCGGGATACCCCGCTCCACCAGTGCGTGTACAGTGGGCGCCATTGGCTCGCCGCCCTCGAGCTTCACGGCGGCGGCGCCGGTTTCCTTGAGGACGCGGCCCGCATTGCGGATGGCGTCCTCCGCGGACACCTGGTAAGACAGAAACGGCATATCGATCACTACCAGCGCCCGTTGAGCACCACGGCTGACCTGCGCGCCGTGATAGATCATTTGATCCAGCGTTGCTCCCAAGGTGCTGTCGGCCCCACCCAGAACCTGATGCACCGAATCGCCCACCAACAGGACGTCGATGCCGGCCTGATCGAGGAGCGCGGCGAACAAGGCGTCGTAAGCCGTCAGCACGACGATCTTCTTGCCGTCGGACTTCATGCGCAGGAGGTCCGTTGTGGTGACCGGCCGCGATTCAGACATGGCTGCCCAGCTCGGCGAGTTCACGCTGCCAGAAATCGCGATTGGGAAGTTCAGGATGCGGGATTGTCAGTCTATCGTCGGTAATAATTTGGTCGCCGAAGGACACTATGTCGATGTCGAGCGTCCGCGAGGCCCATCGGTCGTCACCCCGCTCGCGACCGGCCGTCTGTTCGATGGCCAGACAGGCGTCAAGCAACCGGTGAGGGGACAGCGTCGTTTCCAGTAGTATCATCTGGTTCAAATAGCGTGGCTGGTCCCGATCGTCCAGGGGGAGAGTTTCCTCCACCGGGCTTGCCGCCACCAGGGTGGTATGAGGCAGCAGCGCCAAGGCGGCTCTGGCCATGGCCAAATGAGCTGCCCGGTCGCCCAGATTGCTGCCCAGAGCCAGGAAGGTCGGCGTGGTGTTCATTGGCCCACGACGAAGTGTTTGGTAATGCTCTGCAGGTGATCCGACACTTGCCTGAGCTCGTCGATGGATGTTTCGAGATCTGCCTGCCCCCTCGAGGCGTCCGCGGCCCGTTCGGCCAGCGAGTTGGTCTCACTCCGCGTGCGCCGGGAGACACCAGCCAAATCCTCGATCTGGTTCTTCAGATCGCCAAAGGGACCTTCTTGGGAGGCAGCGGTGTCGGCAATCCGGCGGGCATATTCTCCAGCCTCTTCCGTCGAAGCGACGATCTCATCGAGCGCCTGCGCGGCGTTGCTGCTCAATTGCTCCACACCCGCGACGACCTTCTGGCCGCGGTCCATCTGCGTCGAAATGTCCGTCACCTGGAGGGAAATGGCGCTCACCAGTCGGCCGGCATCACGGGCGGCGCCGGCGCTCTGCGCGGCCAACTCCCGAACCTCGTTGGCCACGACGGCGAAGCCCTTGCCCTCCGCGCCGGCCCTGGCGGCCTCGATGGCGGCATTCAGGGCAATGAGGTTGGTGAGGTCGGCGATTTCCTGGATGGACCCGATGAACCCGGTGATCTGCCGGGTAGCGCTCCCCAGCTCATTCACTTGGGCGGCGCTCTCCGACACGAACGTGTGCACCTCCACCAGACGGCCAATAGCCTGATCAATGGTCTCGCGGTTGCGCGACGCCACTTCAGCAGCCTTGCTGCTCACTTCCGAGGCTTTGCCGCCCTCATGGGCAACTTCGCGAGAGGCCTCCGACAGTCTTCCGGTGGCCTCCAATCCAGCTGAAACGAAGGCCTCTTCCTCGGCAATACCCGACCGTATGGCGTTGACCACCGCAGTGAGAGTGGTGGCCGAACCCCGCAGGGATTCAGCTATCCGGGCCAGGGCCTCTATCTGGGCGCCAATCTGGTCCACAGTGGAAATGAGCGGACGCCGCAGTTCCGCAATGTGGATCGCCGTAGCAATCTGGTTGCCCAGGGTGGTCAGGGCTGAGATCTCGCGCGCCTTGTACGTGTGGCGCTTGTGGTGCTCCATCTCGAGCGTTCCGATCATCTCTTCGCCGAAGGTGAGCGGCATGAAGACTATGCAGCGGACCAGCGGCTCGGGGTCACGGATGCGCGCGTCGCGCGTAGTGTCGCCAACTACAATGGTTTTGCCCGAGCGGACAGCCTCCCTCCGCACAGCGTCGAGTTCGGCCGGTGGGTCACCCCGGTTAGGACGCCCGGACTCCGATCGGTACGTGAGGTGGAGATCATCATCGTCCAGCCGGTAAATGCGCATGTCACCCCAGTCGAGCAGTCGGGTGGCCAGCCGTTCTATCTGCTCGAACGAATCACGCAGGGCCACGTTCCGGGTGACCGCTGCTTCCATGAGGTGGACCTTGTTCAAATCCTCTGCCGTGATGGCTTCTTCGATGATCTTCTTGGTGAGCAGGCCTACGAACCCCAGCACGAACAGCACGGCGGCCCACCCCGACGGAGTCAGCGAGGCGATGGATACGACCACTACCACCGACGCGAGCAGCGTCAACAGGTATGACACAATCTCGTAGCGTAGGATCAGCAACCGCTCTTCGCTTTCGAGCTTACCTCGCAGAAACAAGGTGAAGTAAAACAGGCTGCGTGAGACAAAAAAATACACGCCCGCCAGCGTGATCGCCGCCGGAAGGAAATCGACCGACAGAGCACTCACACCGGTGATTTGCACCACAGCAGCGTATGCGCCGTACGCCGTCACGAACGCGATGATCTCCCGGCAGGCGTTGACCCCTGCGGCATACGCCGGCTTCCGCAGCCAGAAGGTGTCGGCCGCGACGATCCCCACCCCCAGGCCGAAGACTACCGGTCCCGGTCCCAAGACCACTGCACCGACCAACATTGGGATGGCATTCTGGTTGAGGTAGGAGAATTTGCTCAACCGCACCGGCGCCGCACGCAGAACAGCCACGGTTAAGAACACCAGGGCCGTGCCGATGGGGTACGGAACCAAGGGCGGCGACACCACCAGTACGGCCACGAACAACACGGCGCCGAGACCAATCAGTATCCGAGTGTAGCTGGCCTGGACCCGCCAGATGATATGGGTCAACGGGAATGTTGTTCTGTCCGGACTAGACAAAATAATCACCAACCGTGAGACCGTATCGCTCCGGGTTGGTAACCTTGACAATCGACCGGAGGAAAGTCCCGCTGCCGTCGCGGTCGGACAGATCAACGGTATTTCCCGGCGGAGGCACTATGGCGCCGTCTCGATCGATCACGACCTTCAGCAATGGCCGGTTGAGGTACGAAGCATCCGGATTGGCCTGCGCCACAATGGCCACTTCGAGCGTGTCGAGAATGACGGTGGTTCCCACGGGGTAAACACCCATGAGATTGATCAACGCCTTGACCATCACGTTGTCGTAGCCCCGCCTTGGATTCTCCCACATTTCCCGCAGGACCTCGTCGGGCTGAATGGGGATGGTCTGGTAACTGCGGCGGGTGGTGGCCGCGTCGAACCCGTCGGTCACGGCAACCAGTTTGGAGAAGATGCCCAACTCACGAGGCCGCCGGGAGCGCGGGTACCCGGTCAGGTCGATCTTCATGTGATGCTCATAGGCCACTAGAATGGCGCGATAGGGCGTTTCGTCGTACCCCCGGAGGCTGAACAATGTGAGCGCCCCGGCCCACGGGTGTTCCTGGATGATGCGCCACTCGTCCTCATCCAGGCTCGTCGTCTTGTTGATCACGTCAATGGGGACCCGCGCCTTGCCGACGTCGTGCAGCAGGGCCGCCAGACCAAGGTCGTAAAGCCGTTGTTTGGTGAGTCCGATTTTTTTCCCGAGGGCGATCGAGAAAATGCAGACGTTGACCGAATGGGTGAAAGTGTATTCGTCGTAGTCCCTGAGCGTCGTCAGGCCGATGAGGGATGTTTCGTTATTGAGAACCTGGTCGACGATGTTCTGGACTGCGCGCTTCACCTTCTTCAAGTTGGCCACCCGACCCAATCGCACACCGTTGACTACCTCTTTGGTGACGGCCACCCCCTGCGAATACGTCCGCTTGGCCATCTCCAGGGCCAGCTCCTGCTCGTCCAGATCGTGGGTCC
>CAXMUQ010000008.1:0-2689 GCA_964196605.1 uncultured Acidimicrobiia bacterium | reverse complement strand
CCTCTCACAGCCCGACAAGGCGGTCTACCGGGCCATCGGACTCGAAGCCCTTCGCATGGCCGAGATGGACGGACTCCCCCCGGAGACGATCGAGCGTTTGAGAGTTGTGCTCACTGTCGCCGAAGGGTCGTCTCTTTCCTAAGAGTTGCCGCCCCGAAACTTTTCGGTCCCGAATCCCATAAGGGGTTGAGGGACTTATACATACGATTCTACCTATGACCAGTTTGGATCGCCAATGAAACACAGATGGACAGGCATGGCCGCGGTGGCCCTGGCAGCTTTCTTCACCGGTGGGTGGTTTTGGACGGGCGTTAGCAGCGCCGAAGCCGACAAGTTTCAGCAGGCGCGGCTATTCGAACGTGTTCTCAACCTGGTGCGCGACTATTACGTGGATTCCCTGCCGGAGCCTGAGCTGTATCGTGATGCCGCCTACGGTCTTGTTGCCGGCCTAAACGATCCCTATAGCGCTCTTCTACTGGAAGACGACCTCGAACGCGCCGAAGAACGGACCACTGGCGACTACGGCGGTATCGGAGCCCGAATCGACGTGCGGAACGGTTGGGTCACCGTGGTATCCACCCTGCCGGAAACGCCGGCCGAACGGGCCGGGATCCTTACCGGCGACCGGATCGTGGCGGTAGAAGGTGAATCGACGCGTGGTTGGTCTGTCGATCGCGCCGTCAACACCCTCCGCGGCGAGGTAGGGACCAAGGTTGCCGTTGGTGTCTCCAGGGTAGGCAACGAGGAGCCGTTCGAGGTTTCCTTACGCCGTTCGCGGGTGCATCAGCGGTCGGTGGCCGGCGCGGTAACACTGGCGGATAGCGTGGGTTACGTATCAATCGATGCCGTCAGGGCACGCTCGGCTAGTGAGCTCGGCACAGAAGTCGGTCAACTGTACGCCAAGGGAATCCGCGGATTGATCATCGATCTGCGCGGCAATCCTGGCGGTGTACGTGATGAAGCGGTTTTGGCCGCAGAATTATTTCTCGACCCACAAGATCAGATCCTCATCACCCGTGGTCGTACTCAGGCGGACAACCTCCTGTTCGTCGACTCATTGCCCCAGCCGTGGCCCGACATGTCGATCATTGTGCTGGTCAACGGCGGCTCGATCAGCGCTGCGGAGATCCTGGCTGGGGCGCTGCAGGACCACGACCGTGCCCTGATCGTAGGCCAGACAACCTTCGGAAAGGGGTTGGTCCAGACCCAGTTTCACTTCAGCAAGAGCGCAGCGCTCCGCATCACCACTGCACGGTGGTTCACGCCCAGTGGCCGGTCGATTCAGCGGGCGTCGGTGGACATCCCCCACGGGGATGCGGTTGATACCGCGGCCGCGCCGGTGTACTTCAGCAGTGCCGGGCGCAAGCTATACGGTGGAGGTGGCATCAGGCCCGACGTTGCTGTTGCTCCAGACACATTGAGCGACGGCGAGCGTGGCTTGGTGAAGGTGTTGGAGCCTCGTTACGCGGAGTATCGGGATGCCATTGCCGGCATGGCCTTCGATGCCAAGCGTCGCGCCGTCACTACCGATGAGTCGTTCGCCGTGTCTCGGGCACAGCTCGATGAACTACGTCGTCAGCTGGCCACTCGCGGGGTCTCGATGCCGGATTCGGTCTGGACGGGCGGCCAAAGGTTGGTCGAGTCCCATCTTGGATACGAGATGGCCCGTTACCTGTTCGGCAATACCGCCGAACTCAAGCGGCGTCTAGGGGATGATCCTCAGGTCCGGCGGGCGGTGGAGCTGCTGCGGATGAGCGAGTCGCGGGAAGATCTTTTCGAACTGGCGGGAACACCGTTACCAGTGGATGGGCAGGGGTAACGCTGCTCCGGCTACTGATCGACTATGGTCACCCCGCGAGGCACGGCAAAAGTGAAGGTGTCCTTGGGGAACTGCTGATTGAGTTTGAAGTCCCAGAGGGTGAACACCCGGGTGGTTCCTGGCTGCTCGACCAGCATGACCCGCCTCGGCAAGCCGGTCTCGGCGTCCAGCCACACAGCCGCCCGTACGAACGGAAGGCTTGTGTCCTTGGGGTCCAGGTCGATCACATCAACGGCGTGGTCCATGATCGCGGTTCGTTCCCGGTAGCTGGCGTAGTAACGCTCAGCCGGCTTGTCCAGGATCCAGCTCAATACATTCAGTCCGTAGGTCGGAGCACTGGGTAGCGCCATCCGCGTGACCTGGTTGGGTGTGGCGCTCGGCGTGTACACCCAGATATACGCCCCGTCCATCACGATGGCTTCGGTAGGCGGATCCTCGAATCGTAGGGCCAGCCGGGATTGCCCTTGCTGGTACATCTGGCCGTGACTCTCGAGGCGCCCGATCATCTCGTTGTCGACCACCTGGTCGAATGTTGCCTCTATGGAGTGAAGATCCTGGTAGATCCGCGACGACCGCTCGAGGATCGGCATGGGCTCTTGCGCCGCTGCCTGAAGGGGTGAGCTCCCCAGCACCAGCGCCACCAGTACGGTCTTCTTCACGAAGGAACTCCTGCGTACCTGCTCATGCTCCGGCCGATGGTCGCGGCAATGGGGCGAGCCTGGTAGCCCATGTCCTCGATGACGGAGACGACCCGTTGGATGTTCTCCTGGGTCGCTCCTTGCCGCATTAGTACCAGCATGGCTAACGTCGTCCTGGGTTAACTGATGGGGTAAATCTAACTGGGGCAGGGGGTTCGTCTAGTTGGATCCG
>CAXMUQ010000007.1:0-19163 GCA_964196605.1 uncultured Acidimicrobiia bacterium | reverse complement strand
TTGATGATCTGCACCCTGGCCACGACCTCATCGGTAGTCGCCGCAAGCGGATCACGTCGCTGAGGCACCCGACGGAGCTCGAAGACATCACCCAGCTTGACGCCATCGTCGCGTCCCTTATCGAGAAACAACACCTGCATGGGCACGGTCAACTCAACACGGTTGCGATTGACGATAACCGATGCGGTGATGCCGTCGGCCACGGGTACCGATTCGACCTGACCAGGATCGTTGAATACCGGCAGTGGCAGTGCCAGCTGCCCCGCGATGATGGCCTGGAATACGCGAACGATCTCCGCCACGGCCTGAAACTCGGACACCTCCACCACGCGAAGGATGCCGGTAGGCACGACCACATTGCCGAATCCTTCTATCTCGCGACCAAAGTGAACCAGAACGAGAGAGTCACCCACGAGATATGATCCACCCTCCGGCGGGGTTACCCCGACACGATCGAACAGGCTCACCTGGGGCAGTCCGGCGTTAATTTCCGAGGGGCTGACCGGGCCGCGCATGATACCGAAGGGATACTTACGTCGCTCGGTGAGAAAGCCGGCCGAAGGGAACTCACTGAATGAAACGGGACTCGGCTTGTCCAGGATCAGGGGATTGAGCACTACTTCCTGGTTTGCCGAGACCGTCAGGCGGGTCATCGGCCGCCAAATGGCGGGTTCGGTGTCCGCGTCAGCGACCTGGGTTACCTGATCGGGCGCGCCCTGGTCTTCCACCACGACTACGACCTGATCGGGCTGAGGCACCGCCGACACATCCGCCCCATCGGTCAGCCGTAGAACCTCACCGGGGTAGATCCAGTGCGGATCCTCGATGACATCCGTATTCAGTCGGTAGATCTGGGGCCAGAGGAATGGGTCGCCGAGGTAACTGGCCGCGAGATCCCACAAGGTGTCGCCTTCGCGAATCGTGTGGCTCTCGGGCTGCTGTGCCAGCGCTAATCCTGGCATCAGAGCTACAAGGGAAACTCCCACTACCACCTGGAGCATCGTGGAACGGTGCTTTGCCATGGCTGGTACCCGTTGGTTTTGGCGAGTGTAGTTGGGACTGCACCTGCGCCCAAGCTAAAAGCAGAGCAGAACTTACGCCAGACCCTGGCCAAGTCGCCAACCAATCCGGTCGGACCGAGTAACTATATGCGAATCGGTCTCTTGAGAGGGGGAACAGCGTAGCTAAGTGCCTGAACCAGAGTCACTTGGCGTACCTGCCTCTGGGTAAAACGCCACGACTGTGGCAGAACGACGGTCTCACGGGGCCGCGGAGCCGGTTTCCCGGCCCCAGGCATTACTCCCGGCTACCCAACTCAGAATGGAAGATCGTCGTCGGTAGCGTCGAGCGCGTCGGGGAATTCGTCGAAAGACTGCTTCGGCTGGCTGTCAGTTGCGGCACCCACACCGGCCGGCGCACCGCCCTGATCTCCCGCCCGCCCAGACAACATTATGAGCTCCCGGCCCCGGATTTCTGTGGTGTACCTGGTCTGGCCTTCACGATCCTGCCAGGTGCGGTACTCGATGCTTCCGTCGACGTAGATCTTGTCGCCCTTCTTGCAATACCGCTCGGCGATGTCGGCCAGCCCCTGCCCGCTGCGAGCATTGTTCCACAACACGACGCGGTGCCACTCGGTCTTTTCCTGGGCCTCTCCCGAGGCGTTCTTCCACTGCCTGCTGGTGGCTACCGACAGCGTTGCCACCCGGGCCCCGTTGGAGGTGCTACGCACCTCGGGATCGGCTCCCAGGTTTCCAATCAACGTCACTTTGTTCAAACTCCGGCTCACGAGTACCTCCAACGAATAGGTCATTGTCACATTGGTCCGGGGGCACGATAACGTCCTCCCCGACTCGGCCCTAACCGGTTTGCCCTTCGAGCGGATCATTTTCGTTCGAGGGCTCGAGCTGGCGGCGTAGGACCATCGCGTCTTCCAATGGTTTACGATAATAGCCTTGGCGCACGCCTGCCAGGGCAAACCCCAGTCTGCGGTAGAGCGCCCGCGCGGCACGGTTGGAGCGCCTGACTTCCAGGAATACGTCCTGGACACCGCCCGCGAAAAGTGTTTCGAGTCCTCGCCCCAGGAGTCGGCGGGCCACCCTTCGGCGGCGGAACTCGGGCGCTACGGCCAAGTTAAGGATTTCGGCCTCCTCGCCTGTGGACCGGACCAGAACATAGCCGGAGAGCCTTGCTCCGGCCCAGCAAATCCACCCCTCGATTCCGGGGGCGGACAGGAGTTGCGCGAAATCCGCTTCGCTCCACGGGTCTGGAAAACTCAACTTCTCGATATCCCGCAGGGCCGAGGCGTCCTCAGACCGGGCCACCCGGATGGTAAAGTTGTCTGCCATGGGCTGTCTCCCATTTGGCTTGGGCCTCTGCCGGCCGACCGTAGGACGGCTCCCAGCGCGCCACCTGGTCGGGGTGGATCCGGCTGAGGCCTCCTGCATGCCCCAGCAGCTGTAACAAGACTCCGGCGGTGGGCCGGGCATCCACCAGGATCACCGTCCCGTCGTCGATCCACGAGTCCAAGGGCGCCAACAGCTCGGGACGGAGGTGCCCAGCCACCACCTGGGGCCGGGGGACTTCTGCCAGCAGTTGTGCTGGACGAAAGACGCCCGGTGCCACCTCGATCTCGATGCGGCCGCCTGGGAACCGATAGACCGCCGCGAAAATATCCCCGCGCAGCGCGTCCGCCACCGCCAGCACCCGGCCCGAGCACTCAGGAATACAACCGGCTGCCTGCACCAGCAGCGACGGAGCCGACCACAACTCGAGGCCGCGAATATGGACCAATGCCTTGGCTACCGCCGCCCCGATGCGCAACCCGGTAAAACTTCCCGGCCCGTCGGCGACTAGCACCCCATCGAGATCGGTCAACTCCATGCCTTGGCGGTCCAGAACTTCGAGGATCAACGGGAGCAGGCCGCGGGCATGCTGGCGTGTCCCCGGGAGACTTTCCTCCACCATGATGGCGCCCGGCCGTCCCAGGGCCACCGATGCCTGGTCGGTAGACGTTTCGAGGGCCAGGTACATCAGCTTCCCTCGAGCCGGCGGAGATCTTGATCGTCAACATGGGCCAAGCTGAACTGATGGGTGGCCTGAGGCAGCCAGGGGCCGGCTTGGTCGGGCCATTCGATCAACAAGGTGTCGCCTTCCCCAAGGAGCCCCTCCCAATCGAGTTCTTGAGCTTCATCGGGTGTCCGCAAGCGATAGCAGTCAATATGGAACACGGGCCCCCGCCGACCTTGATAGCGGTGTACCAAGGCGAACGTAGGGCTGGCGGTGGCGGACTCCACGCCCAGCCCCATGGCTATGGCCTTGATGAACGTCGTCTTTCCTGCTCCTACCTCTCCACGAAACAGCAATACCGAGCCTGGCGGAAGACTGCGGCCGAGCGCTTCACCCTGTTCCTTCAGCTGCGACTCGGTGACGAGGTTCACGCGCGCTGCCGGTCCCGGGAAGTTCCACGATCCAGATTGGGGCCACTGATCGCCCTGAGTTCTATCACCTGGTCTCGCAGCATGGCGGCGACCTCGAACTCGAGGTTGGCGGCAGCTTCCTTCATCTGCTGCTCGAGGGCGTCGATCGCAGCCCCGCGCTGGGCCGGGTCGCGCAGGTCGACTGCTCCGGGAGCAGCTTCCTTGGCGGCCCGCTCGACCCGGGCGTCGGCTACCCGGGTGGACAATCGAACCTCCTCCAGCGATTTCACAATGGAGCGGGGGGTAATACCGTGCTCGCGGTTGTGTTCCCGTTGCCGGTCACGGCGCCGGTCCATTTCCTTCAGTGCGCGGTCCATGGATCCAGTTAGCCTGTCGGCGTAGAGAATGCCCTGGCCGCTGATGTGTCGGGCCGCGCGGCCCACGGTCTGGACCAGCGAGCGGTCGGACCGGAGAAAACCTTCATGGTCGGCATCGAGGATGGCCACCAGCGACACCTCGGGAAGGTCGAGGCCTTCGCGGAGCAGGTTGATGCCCACGAGGACGTCAAATTCACCCAAGCGAAGCGCCCGCAGAATCTCTATCCGCTCGATGGTGTCGATATCCGAATGCAAGTAGCGAACTCGCACACCCGTTTGTTGCAGATAGTCTGTGAGATCTTCCGCCATGCGCTTGGTCAGGGTGGTGACCAGAACCCGCTCACTGCGAGCTGCCCGGGTGCGTATCTCTCCCAGCAGGTCGTCGACCTGGCCCTTGACCGGTCGGATTTCGACCATTGGGTCGACCAACCCCGTGGGCCGAATGATCTGTTCCACAACCGCCCCTTCCGAGAGTTCAAGTTCTCGATCACCCGGGGTGGCGGAGACGTTGATCATGCGGGGTGTGAGTGCCATGAATTCATCGAACATTTGGGGCCGGTTGTCGAGTGCCGAGGGCAGGCGGAAGCCATATTCGACGAGGGTGGTCTTGCGAGCCTTGTCGCCGTTGTACATGCCCCCAATTTGCGGGAGGGAGGCGTGCGATTCGTCCACAACCACGAGAAAATCCTCGGGGAAGTAATCCATGAGGCAAGCGGGCCGTTCTCCTGGCTGACGGCCGGTAATGAGACGCGAATAGTTTTCGATACCGGCGCAGGTCCCTACTTCCAACATCATGTCGACGTCGAACCGGGTGCGGCTCTCGAGCCGTTGAGCCTCGAGCAACTTCCCGGCCGTCCGCAACTCGGCGAGCCGGTCCTTCAGTTCCGCTCGAATCCTGTCCACCGCCCGGGTAATGGTGGTCCTCCGGGTAACGAAGTGGGTGGCGGGGTAGATTCCGGCCCGGTCTACCTCGGTGATGGTTTCGCCGGTCAGGGGGTCGATCTTACTGATCCGTTCGACTTGGTCGCCCCATAACTCGATGCGCACGGCCTGCTCGGCGTAGGCAGGGAAGATTTCCACGGTATCGCCCCTGACCCGGAATGTCCCGGGATCGAAAGCAACGTCGTTTCGATGATACTGGATGCGAACCAGCTCGGCCAGGATATCGTCCCGTCCGCGCTGTTCACCGCGTTCGACCATCACCATGAGTTGCCGGTATTCGGCGGGATCGCCCAAGCCGTATATGGCACTGACCGTGGCCACGATCACTACATCTTCCCGCTCCATCAGGCTGGACGTAGCCCTGAGCCTCAGTCGATTGATGTCCTCGTTGATCGACGCATCTTTCTCGATGTAAGTGTCGGTTGTGGGGACGTAGGCTTCAGGCTGGTAGTAGTCGTAGTACGATACGAAGTATTCGACGGCGTTTTTGGGCAGGTATTGCCGCAGTTCTCCGTAGAGCTGGGCCGCGAGAGTCTTGTTGTGGGACATGACCAGCGTCGGGCGACCCCAATTTGCCAGAACATGAGCCAAGGTAAGGGTCTTGCCCGATCCGGTAACGCCGAGAAGAGTCTGGTAGCGGTCTCCTCGCTCGAGCCCTTCGGTCAATTCAAGGATGGCCTTGGGTTGATCGCCCGCCGGTTGGTAGGGTGCCTCGACCTGAAAGACTGGGCTCATGCCTTGCGACCCATCCCCTTCAAGTGCTTCCACTGCGCTGCCGAGGCCGGGACGACCGAAAGCCGTCCCATCCGCACAAGCCCCAGTTGGGCCAAGGCCGGCTCGGCCTTGATCTCGGCCAACGGTACTGGTCGGCCCAGTTGTCGGGCGGGTTCGATATCGACGACGACCAGCCGGGGATCGCCCGCCCTCGGATCGGCGTATGGAGGGGAGACGATCACGGCCTCGCCAATCAGCGACTTGATGGTGCCGGTGTGGTAGATCAGTGCCCGATCGCCATTCTTCATTGAGCGGATGTGTTTCAGCGCGAGGTTGTTCTTGACACCATCCCACACGGTACCGCCATCGGCCTCGAGGTCCTGGTAACTGTAGTCGTTGGGTTCGGTCTTGAGAATCCAGTACTGCGGCATGCTGCATCCTCTAGAATCAGCGGAGGAGAAAGGTCTCACGGTCGGTGGCGGGACGCAACACGTCCATTACCGGTTACTGGTTGGGGACCTCGCGGCGTTCTACCTCGTTAACACCCTTGATGCGGCGAATGGCCTTGAGGACCTTCGCCAAGTGGGAGATGTTGTCGACCTCCACGAAAATCGACCCGAACACGGTACCATCCTTGGTCTGGATTTCCGCTCCGGTGATGTTGGTGCCGGTCTTGCTGATGGCCGACATGATGTCGGCGTAAAGACCCCGTCGGTCTTCGCCGCTGAGCGCAAGGTGCACGGCGAATGCCTCGCCTTCGACTTCCTGCCAGTCGATTTCTACCCGCCGGTCGTCGAGGGTGACGGACAACAGGTTGGGGCAGTCGGACCGGTGGATGCTAATGCCCCGCCCTTGCGTCACGTACCCGACCACCGGGTCGCCCGGAACCGGCTGGCAGCACTGCGCATAGCGCACCATGAGGCCGTCCACGCCCTGGATCTTGATGCCACGTCCCAGGCGAATCCGGTCGATTACGCGGCCGAAGGCCGTGGGCTTGGGGCCCCCGGCGTCCTGAACCGACAGGCCGGGGTACAAAGCCCGGATTACCTGCTTGATGACCACATCGCCACGGCCCACGGCTATCTCCAGCCCGCGGCCGTCGGGCAGTGACAGTTCGTCGGCAGCGGCCTCCAACTGCTCGGCTGAGGGAGCCTCGATCCGTCGCCGCTTCACCTCTCGCGCAAGGATCTCCTGGCCCAGGCTCAGACTGATCGCTTCCTCTTCCTGTCGTACCCATTGGCGTATCTTCTGACGGGCGCGTCCAGTCTGGACGTGATTCAACCAATCCCATGATGGTCTAGCGGTATTGGCTGTGAGAATCTCGACGCCGTCGCCGTTCTTGAGAGCCCGGTGGAGTGGAGAAATCCGTCCATTGACCTTGGCTCCCTGGCAGTGCAATCCCACCTCTGTGTGCACACTGAAGGCAAAGTCTATGGGGGTTGCGCCCGTTGGGAGCCGTTTGACGTCACCCTGGGGCGTGAACACGAAGATCTCGTCCTGATAGAGGTCGACCTTGAGAAACTCGAGAAACTCTTCTGGTGAATGGACATCCTGCTGCAACTCTAGCAGTTGCCGAAACCAACCGAGAGCCTGGTCAAATTCATCGGCACCTACCTGATTCTTGTACGCCCAGTGAGCCGCGATACCGTACTCGGCTGTCTGATGCATCTCCTTCGTACGAATCTGTACCTCGAACAGTTGCCCACTTGGACCGAAAATAGTGGTGTGCAGCGACTGGTAGGCGTTCGATTTGGGACTGGCGATGTAGTCCTTTATGCGTTCCTGAATGGGTGTCCAGGTATGATGAATGACGCCGAGTACGTGGTAGCACTCGGGGACGGTCTTCACGATCACTCGCAACGCCATCACATCGTAAATTTCTTCGAATGGCTTGTCGCGCCGTTCCATCTTGCGATAGATCGACCACATGTGCTTGGGCCGGCCGGTGATTTCGAACCAATCGATGCCGGCGTTGGCCAACTCCCGCTCGAGCGGTTCCTTGAGCCGCAGAATGGTCTGCTCACGTTCGTCTTCGGTGGAGGCGATCTTGTCGCTAAGGACTTGGAACCCCTCGGGCTCGAGGAACTTGAAAGAGAGGTCTTCCAGCTCGGCCTTCACTCCCGCCATTCCGAACCGGTGCGCCAACGGAGCGTAAATTTCGCGTGTTTCCGTGGCGATCCGCTGGCGCCGTTCGTCCGAGAGGTACTCCAGCGTTCGCATGTTGTGCAGCCGGTCGGCCAGCTTGATGATGATGACCCTGGCATCCTTGGCGATCGACAACAGGAGTTTGCGGTAGTTCTCGACCTGTTCCTCGGTTGACGACCGGAAGGTAAGATGGGCGATCTTCGTTAAACCATCGACCAGCCCGGCTACTTCGTCTCCGAATTCGTCGGCGAGGTCCTCGGTACCAACGTCCGAATCTTCCACCACATCGTGAAGCAGGGCGGCGGCAATCGAGGTGGAATCCTGTAGGAGTTCGGTCAGGATGGAGGCCACGGCGATACTGTGGGAGATGAATTCCTCCCCGGACATGCGCTTTTGCCCCCGGTGCGCCGACGCACTCACCTCCAACGCCCGATTGATGAGCGGGAGATCGAGCCGATCGGCGTGCCGCTTCAGGATGTCCTGAAACTCAGGCGCCAACTGGGGCAAGATTCCGGTCACAGCATCCCCGCGGTTGCAAAACTCATGAAAGCGTCCCCGGCGACGACGATGTGGTCGTAGACGGGCATATCCAACAAACTTCCTGCGGCGACCAGTTGCCGCGTCACGGCGATATCCTCCGGCGACGGGGTTGGATCGCCGCTCGGGTGGTTGTGCACCACGATGATCCCAGCCGCCGCCTCGACGATCGCCGCCCGAAAGACCTCCCGTGGATGCACCAGCGAACTGTTGAGCAGCCCGCGTGTGATCAGGACCTCACGGCAAACCCGGCTCTGACTGTCGAGCGCCAGTAGGCGGAATTCCTCGACTTGCAAGTCGCGCATCCGGGGTGCGACCAAGCTGACCACGTCTTCCGGTCGCGCTATCTTGGCGCACTTTGGCCTGGCCTCACGCATGAGGCGCCCAGCCAACTCGAAAGCGGCCAGGAGGCGGGCGGCCTTGGCCGGTCCAACCCCCGAAGTACGCAGGAGTTCGGCCGGTGGCCTTGCCGCGAGTCGGCGCAACAAACCTTCGCCCTCCCCAACCAGTGTTGCCGCAAGGTTGAGGGCGCTGGTCCCACCACGTCCTGTTCCTAGAAGAATGGCGACCAGTTCCGTTGCCGTCAACGCGCCCGGGCCCAACGCCCAGAGGCGCTCACGGGGCCGTTCGCTGTCGGGAGAGCCTGACAGGGGAGTTTCCACCCGGGGACGGTAGTGTTCCCGGGAAGGATGTTGGCTACCTGATTAGCGCCTAGGGGCGCCGAGCAACGCGACTACCGACCGTGACACTTCTTGAATTTCTTGCCGGAGCCACAAGGACAGGGGTCGTTTCGGCCCGCTTCGGCATAGGGATCCCCGGATTGGCGCCTGCCCGCCTGGGCGGCCCCGGAGGGAGCATTGGGCATCCCGGGAGGGGGACGCGTCGCCGACCCGGCGATGGCGCCGGCCATGACCGGCGTGGCCCCGGGGAGAAGCTCGTCCACCTCGTCCCTGGGTGTAGCTGGTGGCGGTGGACGCTGACCCGAGCCAGGCTGGCCGGCGGTAAGTTGCACCTTGAAAAACTTCTCGGCGAAGGTCGTGTTGATATCCCCCATCAGGTCCTCGAACATCTCGAACGCGTCCTTCTTGTACTCCATGAGGGGGTCGCGCTGGCCGTAGGCCCGGTACTGAATGGCGTTCCGGAGAAGGTCGAGGTCGTAGAGGTGGTCCTTCCACTTCTCGTCAAGAACCTGAAGCAGCACTTGTGAAAGCACTTGCCGGTCGACATTGGTAGCGTTGACAGTCTTCCCGAAATCGGTGAGATAATCGAGTTTCCGGGTGAAGGCCTTTTCTGCCTCCTCCAACACGGCCTGCTCGACGGCATCCTGGTCGGGCGTAGCTTCGGGATCCGCCAGGGCATCGACGGTAAAGACGTAGCGCAGGGTGAGGTCCGTGGCCAGGCCCTCCCGATCGAACTCTTCCGGCGACTCGGCATCGCCAAGGAACTCCGCGACGGTATGGTGTACCGCAGTCTCGATCATGCGGCGGGCGTCAGCCTTGACCTCTTCTCCTCGTTCCAATGCTCCCAACCGCAGCGAGTAGATGACCTCACGCTGCTGGTTCATGACATCGTCATACTCGAGCAGCCGTTTTCGGGTCTGGAAGTTCTGCAGTTCCACCCGTTTCTGGGCCTGCTCGATGGAGCGTGTCACCAGCTTGCCGGTGATGACTTCTCCATCTTCCACGCCGCTCTTGTCGATCCACGATGCCACACGGTCCGAAATGAACAACCGCATGAGATCGTCTTCCAACGACAGGAAGAAGAGCGTGTTGCCCGGGTCGCCCTGGCGCCCTGACCGCCCCCGCAACTGGCGATCGATCCGGCGGGACTCGTGGCGCTCCGTCCCGACGATCTGCAGGCCGCCGTCGGCCTCATCGAGTTCAACACCCTCTCCCAGCTTGATGTCGGTCCCGCGACCGGCCATGTTGGTCGCAATCGTCACGGCGCCGCGCGCGCCCGCCTTGGCGACGATGTCGGCTTCGCGCTGGTGAAACTTGGCGTTGAGAACTTCGTGCCGGACGCCACGGCGCTTGAGTTGCCGGCTCAGGGTCTCGGACGATTCCACGGTGACGGTGCCGATCAGAACCGGTAATCCCGCTTCGTGGAGCCGTTCGACTTCATCGACGATGGCGTTGTTCTTCTCGCGCCTGGTCTTGTAAATCTGGTCCGAATGGTCTGTACGCCGGATGGGCTTATTGGTCGGGATGACCATGACGTCCAGCTTGTAGATCTGAAAGAATTCCGTCTCTTCCGTTTCCGCCGTACCGGTCATGCCGGCCAATTTCTCATACATCCGGAAGTTGTTCTGGATGGTGATCGTGGCGAGTGTCTGGGTTTCACCCTTGACCTCGACCTTCTCCTTGGCCTCGACGGCCTGGTGCAACCCGTCCGCCCAGCGCCGGCCCGGCATGGCTCGCCCGGTGAACTCGTCGACGATGAGGACTTGCGATTCCTGCACCAAGTAGTCGGAATCCTTCTCGTAAAGGGCGTAGGCCTGCAGCAACTTGTGAATAATGTGCAGCTTCTCGCTCTTGACGGCGTATTCGCTTTCGACTTTCCGGCGGTCTTCGGTCTTTTCGGTGGGCGTCCTGGATTCGTCCCTTTCGATCTCGTGGATGATCTCGGAAATGTCCGGAACTATGAACAAATCCGGGTCGTCGGGTGACAACCGCTCAGCCCCCTGGTCGGTCAGGTGGACCGAGTGGCCTCTTTCGTCGAGGACAAACATGAGGACGTCTTCCAGCCCACGCATTTGCTGCTTGCGAACCGGAAGCTTGCGGTCAGCGATGGAGTCGAGCTCTACTCGCTGCAACTGCTGTTTGAGTCCCTGTTCGTTCAGCAATTTCAGGAGCCGCTTGTTCTTGGGCATGCCCATGTGCGCCTGGTAGAGCTTGACGGACCCTTCGTACCGAGTGTCCTCGTTCTCCAGGAGTCGTTCGGCCTCGCTGAGGATACCACTGACGATCTCTGTCTGCTGGCGGATGAGACGGGCCACTTGGTCGTTGTATTGGGCGTACTTCTCGTTTTCTGTGGTCCCGACCGGGCCGGAGATAATCAGCGGGGTCCGGGCCTCGTCGACGAGGATGGAGTCGACTTCGTCGATGATGGCGTAGATGTGATCGCGCTGCACCCGCTGTTCCAGCTGATACACCATGTTGTCGCGCAAGTAGTCGAAGCCAAACTCGTTATTGGTCCCGTAGGTGATGTCGCACCGGTAGGCAGCGTGTCGAGCCAAGGAGGAAGGTTCGGTGTCGTCGAGGCAACCCACCGTCAATCCCAGGTACTGGAACACGTGCCCCATCCACTGTGAGTCACGACGTGCCAGGTAGTTATTGACGGTGACGAGGTGGGTTCCACGGCCCGTCAGAGCGTTGAGGTAAAGCGGGAGGGTGGCAACAAGCGTCTTGCCCTCGCCTGTCGCCATTTCGGCGATTTTGCCCTGATGTAGAACGATACCGCCGATCAGCTGAACGTCGTACGGCACCATGTCCCATATGAGTTCGTTGCCCGTCACCTTGACGGTCGTGCCCACCAACCGCCGGCACACCTCCCTTACCGTGGCGAAGGCCTCAGGGAGGAGATCGTCTAGAACTTCGGCCAGGACTTTTCGGTACTCTCCATCGAGTTCGTGAAACTGGTCCTCGAGGACCTGGCGCTCGGTCGGGTCGGGACACTCGTGCTTGGCCTCGCCAACGCGCGCGAGTTCCTCCCGCTGGGCACCGATCCGTTCGGTGAGCAACTCACGGAACCGGCCGGTTTGGGCTTTGAGCTCATCTTCACTAAACGAACTCAGCCGTTCCTCGTGGCGCTTGATTTCGTCCACCATCGGCTGCATTCGCTTGAGCTCCCGCTGAAAGCGGGTGCCGAACACTTTGGTAATTGTTTGCTTGATCATTCCTGGTCTTCCGCATACAGCCGGTGCGTCGCGATGTATTCCGCAACGTTATCCGGCACCCAATAGCGTAATGACCGGCCGTCGCGCACCCGCGCTCGTATGTCGGTCGCTGAAATCTCGATGGCCGGGATTTCCACCCGTTCCGCCTTCCGGTATTCCGGGGGGGCATGGCCCGCCCGGTCGAAAAATACCACTCTCGCCATATCGGGGATGGCCTCAGCCTCTCGCCACGAGCCAAAGTCCTCTGCGGCGTCGGCCCCAACCAGCAGTGTCCACGATTCCCCGGGCTCCCTCGCCTGCAGTCCCCTGAGCGTGTCCACCATGTACGACGGCCCGGCCCGGTCCAGCTCGGCGCGTTCCACCACCAGGCCGGCATAATCGGCCACGGCAAGCTCGAGCATCCGCAGACGGTGCTCACCGGTTGCCGAATGCCCCGTCTTGAACGGCTGCTTACCGGCCGGCACCAGTCGCACCTCTGTCAGCGCCAGCCGCTCTCGCAGCACCACGGCCGTCACCAAGTGTCCATGATGAACCGGGTCGAACGACCCTCCAAGCAACCCGACCACGGTCAGGACTCCTGGATCGAGGCCGGACAGGCAGTGGCGGTTTCCGCATCATCGCGGTGGAACCGCCTCATGTACCCGCAGGTCTCCTCCACATCGTCCTCATAGCCGAGTTTCCGATAGGCTTCCACCAGCTTCGCTAGCGCCTCGGGGGCGACCTCGGTCCGCGGGTAGTCAGCCACCATGGCCTTGAGGTACAGGATGGCCGAATCGTAGGCCTTGAGGCGTATGTAAAATTCGGCCGTCTTTAGCTCCTTTACGGCGAACCACTCCTGCAACTCCAGCATGCGGGCGCGCGTGCGGTCGGCGGCTTCACTCTCCGGATAGCGATTGAGCAACTCCTGATAGGTCGCCAACGCGGTCTGGCCGTATGATGGATCGAGTTCGGGGCGGCGCCACAACTCGGCATACGCGTCGGCGGCCCGCAGCAGTGCCACCGGAGCGAGGGGATCATTGGGCCGCTCGTCCGACACGCGCCTGAACTGCCGCACCGCCTGAAGCTGATCCTTCATGCCGAGGTAGCTCTCACCCAAGTAGAAGTGCGCCTTGGTAATGCGCGGATCTCCCGGTGGGAACTCCAGCACCAGCCGCTCGAGATTGTCCGCCGTGGTGGCAAACTCGGCCCTGCGGTAAGCCTCCATGGCCTCGTCCCACAGCAGCTGGATCTCTTCGGGGGTGGCGGTCATGGCGATATTAGCCGCCGCGGTCCGGTCGGCCGTCGAGCCACCTCCGGAGCATGCCGCCATGCCTAGCGCCACTGCCCACCAACCGATTGGCAGCCTCACGGCGTAGACTCCTGCGCGTCCCCGGGCGACTGGGCCGAGGCTATATCGTTGAGTTTTTCCATGGCCAGAATGGTAATAGAGTCGGGGTCTGTGGTGGACATCACGGCCGCCTGGTAGGCCAACGCCGCGCCAATGAGGTCATCCTGGGCCGCCCTGGCCTGGCCCAGGCCGACCAATGCCATGCGGCCGACGTCGGTATCTGGTTCAGCATCGACTGCTTCAAGAAACCACCCCTCTGCGGCCCAGGGTTCCTCGCCAAGGCGTTCCCAACCGAGTACCAGGGCACAGGCCGCACGACCACCTACCAGCTCCTCGGCCAGCCGGGAGGACTCTGTTCGACGAAGCACTGACCGGTAGACGCGGATTCCCTTGCGGCAGGATTCGGTCTGTTGCAGGACGTCGGCGTACGCTCCCAGGAGGGAGTCGGCGATCCGGCGGTCTGGTGCAGCTGCCACCGCCAGCGGAAGGAGGACCATCCGTTCCTCAGGAGTGGTCTCGACGTGACGGACTACTTTGAGGGCATAGCTTCCGTTGGCCCAGTCAGGAGCGATGGAAAGTAGCGACAGGAGCACGATCCTGAGAGTGGCAAAATCGTCGGCACGCTCCGCGCCCTGGGCGGCTCGATCAAGCCCTTGTGTTGCCTCCAGGACGCGGAGGGCGTCGCTGGCCGCCAACTCTCGGTAGGCGTCGGCGGCGACGGCATAGTCCGGCATCCGCAGGCCTGCCGACCCCAGCTTGGCCCACAGGTCGGCTCGGGCACCCGACCGGACAGCCAGTCGATAGGCAGCGACCGCATCGCCAAACCGCGACTCGGAATAGGCGCGGTCACCTTGACGTTCGTGGGCGCCTGCGCCCGGGCCGCACCCGGCAACCGCCAGTAGTACCCCGGCCAGCGCCAGGCCGGCCATACTCACGGTTCGGTGCGGTCGAGCATTGCCAGATAGGCGTCGATCCGGGCGTTTTTCGGTCGCTGTTCGAGGCAAGTGGTCCACACCTCCTTGGCGCCGTTGGCGTCACCCGACAGATAGCGGGCCAGGCCGAGGGAAGCCTGGGCGTCCACGAAGTTGGGCCTGGCGGTGACTATCTGTTCCAATTCCGCGCGGGCGTCCAGTACCTGCCCTGCCTCGAGCAGGAGTCGAGCTAGGCGATAGCGCAGATCGTGGAAGTCGCCGCACAACTCGAGAGCCCTGCGGTATTGCCCGATGGCCACGGCCAGGGCTCCGACTTCGGCGTAGCTGGCCGCCAGATCTGCGTGTTGGTTGGCCAGGCGGCCGGCGATGTGGCTGGGGAGTTTCCCCTCACGCTCGCTGTGGGTGGCGGCTTCCTGGAACGAGGTGTGGGCCTCGTCGCTTCTGCCCAGCTCCCCGAGCACGATTCCCCGGTGGATGTGCGCCTCGATGTACCTGGGATTGAGTTTCAGAGCCGCTTCGAACTCTTCGAGCGCCCGATCGTGCTGGCCCAGGAGGGAGTAGGACAGCCCCCGGAGGTGAAACACGTCGGCAAAACGGCAGCCCCGATCAACCAGGTCGCTCAGCAGGTGGATGGCACCGTAGTAGTCCTGGAGACTGAAGCGTTCGCGGGCCTGCCCTATGACGTGTTCAGAGCTCATGGTCATGAATGTCTCGGTACCAATCGACAAAATTCCGCACTCCTTTCTCCAGGGCCGTCGTGGGCTGATAGCCCAAGACCTGGTTTGACTTGGTTAGGTCCGCAAAAGTGTGCTGCACATCACCAGGCTGCATGGGATGCCACTCGATGGCTGGCTTCGTTCCCAGGGCACCGGCGATGGTGTCGACCAGCTCTGTAAGCGGGACCGGGCGAGCGTCGCCAAGGTTGAAGTACTCGACCCCGACAGGGGCGTTTTCCGTCCAGGCCATCGCCCGCAGTATCCCGTCCACTATGTCTGCCCAATACGTATAGTCGCGCGACTGGGTGCCATCGCCGAACAGGGAGAGCGTTTCTCCGGCCAGGATGAGACGGGTGAACTTGTGTACAGCGAGATCGGGCCGTTGCCGCGGCCCAATGACGGTGAAGAATCTCAGGGCGGCACACCGCAAGTTCCAGATGGGCGCCAGTGCCTCCAACATGAGCTCACCGCTTCGTTTGGTTGCGGCGTAAGGGGACACCGGTTGAATAGCGACAGCGTCTTCCGAAAATGGCGCCTTGGTGTCGTCGCCGTAGACCGACGACGATGATCCGAACACCAACCGGGTCACGCCGGCCCGGTGGGCGGCCTCCGCCAGTGCCGTGGTGCCGGTTACGTTGGCGCGGACGTAGCCGATCGGGTCCTCGAGTGAGGGACGCACCCCAGCCTTGGCCGCAAGATGGACAATCACGGTATCGGGCGTAAGCAACGTCACCAGGCTGGCGACATCGATCATGTCGATCTCGCGAAACTGGAACCGGGGCTCGGCCAGGGCCGCCTCGAGGTTTGCCTCCTTGACCGTGCGGGCGTAGAACGGATCGAAGTTGTCTATCCCGATCACCTCGTCCCCACGAGCCAGCAGCGCGTCGACCAGGTGTGACCCGATAAACCCTGCTGCACCGGTCACCAGTACACGGGTCACGCTTGCAGCCGTCCCTTGAAGTAGTCGATGGTCCGTTGAAGTCCGTCCACCAGGGTGACCTCCGGGTCCCACCGCAAGCGTTCCCGGGCCTTGGTGATATCGGGGCGCCGGACCTTGGGATCGTCGGTGGGGAGAGGGTGTTTTTCAATGGAGGAGCTGGACCCGGTCAGGCGCAGTACTTCCTCGGCCAGTTGCAGGACCGTGAACTCGTTGGGGTTGCCGATGTTGGTCGGGTCGGGCTCATCCGAATGGAACAGCCGCAGGATACCATCGACGAGATCGGATACATAACAGAACGAACGGGTCTGGCTGCCATCGCCATAGATGGTGAGCGGCTCACCGAGAAGCGCCTGGACCACGAAGTTCGACACTACCCGGCCGTCGTGCTGCCGCATGCGTGGACCGTAGGTATTGAATATCCGCACGATACGGGTATCGACTTGGTGGAACCGGCGATAGGCCATCGTCATCGCCTCGGCGAACCGTTTGGCTTCATCGTAAACCCCGCGGGGACCGACGGGATTGACGTGTCCCCAGTACGATTCCGGCTGAGGATGAACCTGCGGGTCGCCGTAGACCTCTGAGGTAGAGGCCAACAGAAAGCGGGCGCCTTTGGCCTTGGCCAACCCGAGGGCTTTGTGGGAACCCAATGATCCTACCTTGAGCGTCTGGATCGGAAGGTTGAGATAGTCCACCGGGCTGGCAGGCGAGGCGAAATGGAGTACGCCATCGAGCGGCCCGGGCACGTAGATGAAGTTGGTGACGTCGTGCTGGATGAACTCGAAATGCTCGTTCCCCAGAAGGTGGGCGATGTTGTCGGGCGATCCAGTCAGGAAATTGTCTACTCCGACAACATCGTGCCCTTCCGCGAGGAAGCGGTCAGTCAAGTGCGACCCAAGAAAACCGGCCGCTCCAGTTATCAAAACCCTCATGGGGCTCGCCGCCCTATTCCATGGTGTTCTATTCCCAGGGTACGCATGCGCCCGGGTTCGAACAGGTTGCGGCCGTCAATGATTGTAGGCCGGCGCATCAACGAAAGAATTCGTTCAAAATCCGGATTGCGATAGATCAGCCATTCGGTGACAATCACCAATGCGTCAGCGCCGGTCACCGCGTCGTATGGTTCCCTCGCGTAGTAAATACGATCGTCAAACAACTCGCGGGCGCTATGTTCGGCTTTGGGGTCGTGGGCCCGCACGGTGGCGCCGGCGTCGAGCAGGGCCTCGATCAACTGTATCGCCGGGCTCTCCCGCATGTCGTCTGTTTCCGCCTTGAACGCCAGGCCCCAGACAGCGATGGTTGCTGATGAAAGATCCTCTCCCAATGCGTCGCTCAATTTGGTGAACAGGACCTGTTTTTGCCGGTCATTGACATCTTCAACGGCCTGGAGGAGGTCAAAGTCCATCCCCTTGTCCTTGCCGGACCGGATGAGTGCCTTGACGTCCTTGGGAAAACAGGACCCTCCGTAGCCGGGGCTCGGGAACAGGAAAGCCGACCCGATGCGCCGGTCGGTTGCAATCCCGTGCCGTACGTTTTCGATGTCGGCCCCTACCATTTCGCAAAACTGTGCCACTTGATTCATGAATGAGATACGGCTGGCCAGCATGGCGTTGGCGGCGTACTTGGTCACCTCGGCCGAGGCTATGTCCATGAACAGGACCGGGTTGCCGGTGCGGACGAAAGGGTCGTACAAGCGGGCCATGACATCCCGGGCCTCATCGCTATCAACGCCGATGACTACGCGGTCGGGTTTCATGAAGTCTTCGACCGCATTGCCTTCCTTGAGAAATTCCGGATTGGAACAGAGATAGAAGGCCGTATCCGTTTCAGCTTCGATCGCACGACTGACCTTCTCCGCGGTTTCGACCGGTACGGTGGACTTGGTTACAACAACGATCGGGTGGGTCATGTGCCGTCCGATGGTACGTGCCACATCCAACACATGCTGGAGATCGGCAGATCCATCTTCATCCGGCGGGGTCCCAACGGCAATGAAAACGACGTCGCAGGCTTCGACTGCACCACCAACGTCGGTGGTGAACTGAAGGCGCCCCTCGTCCTGATTTCTCCGCACCAGGGTTTCGAGACCTGGCTCATAAATGGGGATTTCATTTTGCTGCAGCTGGGCGATTTTCGTCTCGTCGATATCCGCGCACACCACATCGTTGCCCGTTTCGGCGAAGCAGGCCCCCGCCACGAGTCCTACGTAACCGGTCCCCACTACCGCCACGTGCATCAGGCGCGCCCCAGAACGTTGCGAGTATCCACCACGCTCTTGGCGGTCCGGCTCACCATGTCGTAGTCGACGTCGGTGTGGTCGGTTACGATCATGACACAATCGGCATGTTGCACTTCATCGGGCGTCAGGGCTACGGACCGGTACCCTTTCCCCTCGTGATTGAGCCCGGGCACGTTGGGATCGTGGTATCGAACATCGGCCCCCTGGCCTTCCAACAGGGTAATGATGTCGAGCGCAGGGCTCTCCCGGATATCGTCGACGTCCCGCTTGTAAGCCAGAGTCACGCATTCGGCTAGCCAATTTGGGCCGCCATCGCTATTGGCCCACTTCGTACCGGGTACAAAGATCATTTTCTCGTAACCGCCGGGTTTTTCAAAACCGGCCGTCTGCGTGGCCAAGTGCAGTACGGTGATTTCGTCCAACCAGCCGGTCGTTTCATTGCTAGTCGGTGGTACGCCAAGTGTTGGATGGAATCGGCGCGCGGGTGCGTCCAGCTCAATCTTGCCATCCTTGATGGCGACCCCTAACATCGTGGCACCAAATGACTTCGTCGCCGATTTAATGTCGTATCGCTTATTCTGGTCGCCCCACCGCAGAACAACCTTACCGTGCCATACGATCATCCCGGAGCCACCGGCTGAAAGCGCGTATCGTTCAGCCTCTTTCAGCTCGGAAACGTCCAAGCCCACTTCGGCTGGCCGAGCACTCGGCCACTCCGGCGAAGGCCAGACCTTCTTGCGCTCTTCTGCCGCGACGGCGAGGGATCCGGCGATGAGGACCGCGCCGGCCAAAATGATCCGGAATGTCTCGTGGCGTTGTCGATAGGTTGTCACGTCGTATCTCCTGTATTGAGGTCATTGTCGACTCGCACGATGAAGGCTACTTGCCGTCGATCGTGCCCGGCTGTGAGAACAACCAATCGATAGCGGATGTAGTTTCCAGCCTTGCGGGTCGAACGTTCTTGTAGAGTCCCTGCGCCAATG
>CAXMUQ010000006.1:0-3554 GCA_964196605.1 uncultured Acidimicrobiia bacterium | reverse complement strand
GATGGCCACGCCTGCTGGTTCGAAGCCAAGCTCGGTGTCGTAGGCCGCTACCAAGGCCCGGACGAACAGGCCCGCCCCCATCAACAGGACCATCGAGATCGCTACCTGAAACACGACCAGCGCATCGCGCAGTCCCCAGCGGCGCCCTCTCGAACCGACCGGTTCGGCGTGCGCCTTGAGCGCGGGGACCAGGTCCGGACGGGAAGCGCCCAGCGCGGGAAGGCTCCCGAAGACGATTCCTGTCAGGAGAGACACACCCAGGGTAAAGATGATCGCGCGTCCGTCGAGTGGGACGGTCTCTAGCGTCAGCGATCCCGCCAGCACCGACGGCAGACCCAGTGGGACGAATAGACGGCTGAGTCCAAAGGCGACGGTCAACCCAGCGGTGCCCCCCAGGAGGGCCAACAAAGTGCTTTCTAACAGGACCTGGCGGGAGAGTTGCCCGCGGTTGGCTCCCAGAGCCAGCCGGACCGCGAACTCCTGCCGCCGGCGTTGTCCCTGGGCCACCAGAATGTTGGCGACGTTGGCGCAGGCTATGAGCAGCACCAGGCCCATGATGATGGTCAGAAAAGTCGCCCGATCGGCGATCTGACTGCGGGTGCCGCCCTGGTCCGCGAGCGGCAGCACAGTCATGGGACGAGCCGCTTCGGGATCGTCCCGCATACCCCGATTGGTTTCGGGGAACTGTTTGGCCAACTGGGCCATGACCACGTCGGCCTGCGACTGAACCTGTTCCGGCGACACGCCGTCCTCGAGTCGTCCGATGTGGCTCACCCACCGGGAGTCACGCCGCTCGAGTCGAGTCGGGTCGTCGCGGCCGGGCCGGGCTACGCCGTACATCGTAATCGGAATCCACATGTCGGGCGTGCCCCCGATGTCGATGCCGGTATAGGACGCTTCGGTAACCCCGATGACCACCATGGGCTCGCCGTTGAGCGTGAGCGTGCTGCCCGCGATGTCCGGCGCACCGCCGAAGTAGTTTCGCCAGGCCGCGTGGCTCAACACCACTACAGGGTTGGCATCCACGGCGGTCTCGTCGCTGGCCGAAATCAGTCGCCCGGCTGCGGGCAGTATCCCCAACAGAGTAAAGAAATCACCGGAGACCAGGCCGATCTGGAGGCGGAACGCCCCTTCCGACCGGGCCACGTTGACAGCGTAGTTGCCGTCATAGGCGGCGGAATGGGCCAGACCCGTAATCCCGTCGGTCAGGCTCTCGAAGTCGGGGTAGGAGGTCTGCCCGATGGGACCGCTCGAGTAGTCGCTGGTATAGATGCGCACAACGCGGTCGGGCCGATCGATGGGGAGCGGCCGGAACAGCATGTAGTCGATCAAGCTGAACACCGTGGTGTTGGCCCCGATGGCCAGGGCCAAAGTCGCCACGACGATACCGGTCAGCATCGGTCGTTTGATCAGGGTGCGAGCGGCATAGCGCAGGTCGTGGATGAATGATCCCATGGCGAGAGCCCAGCGGTTTGGTGGTAGGGGAGCTAGCGTGCCCGGGCCTTCAGGATCCAGCCGAGTCGAACGGGCGGTGTTCAGAATGAGATAGCGGAGTGCCAGGCCGGCACCGGCTCGAACATACCAGCGGAGTGCATGTCCATCGCTGGCGGCTGATCGTTCGGCGAACTCTTCGCGGAGATCGCCCACGATCATGTCGGTCCGGATGCCGCCGGGCAGAAACGCACGCAGCGCCCGTTCGGCCAACCGCGGTGGTGTTGGTTGTGCCATCAGCGCCGGTCGAGCACCGCGTCGAGTTCCTGGAGAGCGTCGGTCAGTTCCTGCTTCACCTGGCGCAGTATAGCCAGGCCTTTCCTGGTAACCGTAAACGCTCGCCGTGGCAGGCCGCCGCGCGCCGGGGTGGTGGCTTCGGTCTTCCAGGTGAGGTAGCCCTTGCCCTCCAACCGGTCGAGCGTGGTGTACAGGGCTCCCCGGGAGATCGGCTTGCCGCCGGCCACCGTGAGCTGTCCGGTGAGGGTGTTGGCGAAGGCTTCGTTGTCGAGCTCGAGGATGGCGGTGAGGACGCGCCGTTCGAGATCACCGAGTTGTGTGTTGCGGGCCATGGCAGTGCCTATTCGGTAGACGGTGTCTACACAATAGGCAGCGATTGGGTGGATGTCAAGAGTGGTGCGGCGTATGGCCTGTGCCCTCGCCTGGCCCGTTGCCCTTATCTTCCTTATAGTACTCAGTCCCTACAGTACTCAGTCCTTCCATTCGAGCGCCGATTGCCGACTGTCACCGAAGAAATCCGTACAGCGTTAGCGGATCGCTATGTCGTCGAGTCCGAACTCGGCGAGGGCGGCATGGCCACGGTGTACCTGGCCCACGACGTCAAGCACAATCGCAAGGTGGCGCTCAAGGTGCTGCGGCCTGAGCTGGCCGCGGTCATCGGTGGCGCGCGCTTCCTGCAGGAGATCGAGACCACCGCCAACCTGCAGCACCCCCACATTCTCTCGTTGCACGACTCGGGTGAGGTCGGCGGTACGGTGTACTACGTCATGCCGTACATCGAAGGGGAATCGCTGCGTGACCGGCTGGATCGTGAAAAGCAACTCCCCGTGGCCGATGCCGTGCGGCTGGCCGGCGAGGTGGCGGGCGCGTTGGATTATGCCCACAGACATGGCGTCATTCATCGAGACATCAAGCCGGAGAACATCCTGCTGCACGACGGCCGTGCCACGGTGGCCGACTTCGGCATCGCCCTGGCCGCCTCGAGCGCCGGCGGCTCGCGCATGACCGAGACCGGCATGTCACTGGGCACGCCGCACTACATGAGTCCCGAACAGGCCATGGGGGAGCGGGAACTCGACGCTCGCACCGATATTTACGCACTCGGTTGTGTGTTGTACGAAATGCTGACCGGGGAGCCGCCGTTCAACGGGCCCACGGCCCAGGCGATCGTGGCCAAGGTCATGGCCTCCGAGGCTGAACCCGTCACCACCATTCGCAAGACCGTGCCGCCGGAAGTGGCTGACGCTATCCACGCGGCGATCCAGAAACTTCCCGCGGACCGGTTCGCCACTGCGGCGGAGTTCGCCTCGGCCCTGAGTGGCCAGGGTTCGCCGCCAACCCGGAGCCACGCGGCGATACGCGCCGCACCCACATCGCGCGTCCCCATGGTAGCGGCCATCACCGTGGCGGTGCTCGCGACGGTAGCCGCGGTGTGGGGGTGGTCCCGGGCAGATCCGGCGCCCCCCGTCCACCGGCTCGACGTGCGGCTCGACAAGAGCTATCTGCTCCGGTCGGCCGATTCGCCGGCGTTGTCCCCCGACGGTTCGTTGCTGGCCTACAACGACCTGGAAGGCAACATCGTGCTGCTACAGCGTGATCGGTTGATCGCCGAGCCGGTGCGTGACGGGGCCAACGGGTGGGGTCCGTTCTTCGCACCAGACAACGGTACGGTCGGGTTCGTCACCGGCTTCCCCGGCGATCTGGTGCTGGTGCCCGTCGCCGGCGGTCCCTCGAGGACCGTGGTCGTGGATTCGGCTCACGGATACGGCGCATCGTGGAGCGATGACGGCTGGATCTACTACCTCGGGACCACCGATGGCAAGGTC
>CAXMUQ010000005.1:0-3987 GCA_964196605.1 uncultured Acidimicrobiia bacterium | reverse complement strand
GTCGGGGCTGTTGTTACCGTCATGGTGCAATCGAGTTCCATCACCACGGCATTGTTGGTCCCCCTCGCGGGAGCGGGCTTGCTAACGGCCCGGCAGGCGTTCCCGGTGACGGTCGGGGCCAATATTGGAACTACCGTCACGGCCTTGTTGGCGGCGCTAGCTGTATCCGGACCGAACGCGAGCGCGGGGTTACAGATTGCCGTCGTTCACCTGCTGTTCAACGTATCCGCGACCTTGCTGATCCTTCCCGTGCCGGCCATCCGTGACATTCCGGTACATGCCGCCGAGCGGCTGGCTAGGTTGGCTGCGAGATCGAGACCGTTCGCACTCGCTTATGTGGCCGGTTTGTTCTACGGTCTCCCGGCTCTGTTGGCATACTTGAGTAACTTGCTTGATCAATAGGCAGAGAGGCTACCATGCTGCGTGAATTACTGTCCATCCTCCGGTCCAACGATCCCCTCGGCTCCATGGGGGCAGATTTTGCCCGCATGCTGCAGATCACTTGCGAGATGACCATGTCTGCGGGCGAGATGTACTTTGGGCAAACTTCGCCCACGTCCGACCTGCGCACGCTGATCTACAAGCAGGACGTCGAGGTCAACAAACTTGAAAGGTCCATCCGCAAACGCGTAGTGGCCCACCTGTCGCTCCACGCCAACCGGATGGACCTGCCCTATTGCCTGTTCCTCGTCGGTCTGGTAAAGGACGTAGAACGGATCGGTGACTACGCCAAGAACATCTCGGAGGTCAGCGATTTCTATGCGGAACCGCTGCCTGACGATCTCCTCGTCAACGAATTGCGGGAGATCAGAAATGGAGTAGAGGACATGTTCCGGTCCGCCTCAACGATCTTCTCGACGGAAGACCGAGAGCAGGCGGTCGGCGTGATCAGCAACGGCCGTAATCTGGCGCACCGGGCCGATGCTCTCATCGTGAGGATCGCCCATGGGGATCACAATTCGGGAGTCACAACCGCACTGGTACTCGGTACGCGGTACTACAAGCGCATCGGTGGGCACGTCATCAACGTGCTGTCGAGTGTGGTGATGCCGCTGCACAAGGTAGATTTTTTCGACGAAGACGAGCTGCGTAGAGTCGAGGACGACCCCGCCTAGAAACCGGTTTGACTACGGGGCACTCGGCCCAGCGCGGCTACCAGAGGCCGGATCGTCATGGGCGTACGCGCGGGGTTTCGATTCCAATCGCGCAGCCGAGCTTCGAGCCAGAGGGCCTGGCCCACGTACGCCGCCGTTGCCTGCGGATCCTCGAAGGCGATCCGACCTCCCTGCAATCGATAATATCCGGCAGTAGCCTGCAGCAGGGTGTAGATGCTGTCGGTGGCGCTGATCAGCGAGTCGACCGATCTCGCCGTTCCGAATGATTCCCGCATCGATGAGTTGGCCATGCCGAACGTCTGGTCGATACGCACTTCTTTCCCCTGATACACAGCCACGACGTTTCGAACCGCACCCAGTATCCGACGGGCTCTTTCAAGGTCGGCCGTCGTGCCAATTCTGGAGGGAGCGAACATGTCGCCGAGCCCCAGTGAGCCGATGCTTTTTTCGAACTCTGTTCGAGCATGTTGGTAGGCGTCGCCATAGGTCGCCTCACTACTCGCATCCGAAGATATCTCCGGCGACAACCTCGTCTCGAGAGACGGAAGCATGGCGCTAGACTTGGGCGCCTCCAGGCCGGCGACGACGATTTCCGGCGGTGGAGGCTCGACCGATTTCGGCAAGGATAGGAACCAGCCGAAGGTAGCCAATCCGCTGACCACCGCGGCCATCAGCCATGACGAACCCGATCGCTGTCTGCCGGGTAAGCCCGGTGCCTCCGTCGGTGCCATCTTCGGCGTCGGAGCTGGCGCTGGCGGGCCAGCTGGAGTCCCGGGCCGAGAGGGCGAGGCTGAGTTGGCTGGCTGGTCGAGCCGCACCTGAAAAGGGCGCATACTTTCCGGGAGCACCAGTTCGCGTGCCGCTTGATAGTGCGGGTGGTTCTCAATGGGGAGCCAACTCCCTGTCTTGCGGTGGTAGACCAGGGCGTCGGGGCATACAATGCCATTCTGGACGCTGACGGCCAACTCCTCGAGGGAACGGTAGATGGCCTCGAGGCCAGTGGCTAGTTGGATGCGATACATTGGACTTCACGGGAAGCACGATCTATACCTCGCTGTAAGTCCTTGAATATCAAGGCAGTACGGAGCTGGCCGATGGCTGGTTGGCGCAAGTGGTTGCAGGGAGGTCGTTCTAACGGGTACCGGGGTGTCGGCTGCTGCCCCAAGGTGGTGAAATCACTGGACATCTGGTACTGAGGCCGGCCGTGCGGCGAATTGCACTCAGCGGCAGCGGACTGCATATGGGGAGTGGGTCAGGTCGTCTGAATTCGCGCTACCTCGCCGGGACGGCCGAAGCGAGGATATAATGAGGTGGGGTACCCGAGTGTGGGCCCTTCTCGATCCGAGATTCCCCCCCCAGTAGAGCGGAGTACGGCCGAATTGAAAAAAAAGGCACTTTGGCAACGATCGTGGTTTGCCCCTGTCATCATAGCCGGGGTAGTGGGTGCCGTAGGGTGGTGGGCGCAGTCGACCGTAGATGGGGCCATCAAAAGACAGGTGGGCGAGGAACTATCTACGCTGCTGGACGCCGAGGTCGCCGCGCTCACGTTGTGGTCAGATATCGAGAAAGCCGAGGTGGAGAAGTTCGCTCTCGACCCTGCTATCCTCGGCTCGATCGTGGATCTGCTTCGCGTTGCGGGCGACCCAGACGTCGGTACGAGCGCCATCATGGCCAGTCAAGAGCTGGCGGCTTTTCGGGAAGTGATGGAAGCCTCTTCCTTCAGGTCGGCCGTGCGAGGGTACGGCGTGGTCGATCCTTCCGGCCAGGTCCTGGCGGCGAGGACCGACGCGGCCATCGGCCGCAGGGTCGGTACGTCCGTGGCTATGTGGTTCGACCGCATCGTGGCCGGCGAAACGGCCATATTCGGCCCGGTGGAGTATCCAGTTACGGTGGAGGGCCGGGACAGCCTGGCCTTGCTTCCAGCAATTTTCGTAGCGGCGCCGGTGCGGAACAGCAGCAACGACGTCATCGCTGCATTCGTCATGCGTTACTCGCCGGCCGATGAATTCAGCCGGCTGCTTCAACTGGCCCAGTCCGGGGAGTCGGGTGAGAGCTACGCCTTCAACCACAATGGCGTGATGATCACCGAGAGCCGGTTCACCGACCAGTTACAGGAAATTGGACTTGTCGATGACGACCCCGACGCCAGTTCCATTCTCGCGGTCGACATCCGAAACCCGGGTGGCAATATGCTGCTGGGCCATGAAGTTGATCTTCCCAGGACAGCCCTCCCGTATACTCGAATGGCTGCCTCTGCAATCGCAGGGGAAGACGGGGTCGACGTGGACGGGTACGCGGATTACCGCGGTGTCCCAGTGGTGGGCGCCTGGCGCTGGCTCCCCGATTACGGCTTCGGTGTGGCTACGGAAGTTGATGTTCAGGAAGCATACCAGACCCTGTACGTTGTGCGGCAGGGCTACTGGGCCCTGGTCGCATTACTGATGCTGGGGGCTGTGGGGATGTTCTTCTACAGCTTTGTGTTCCAGGACCTGTCGAATCGGATGCGCAAGGCTGAACGTTTAGGGCAATACACGCTTGAAGAAAAGATCGGTGAGGGCGGCATGGGCGCCGTTTACAAAGCCAAGCACGCCATGCTCCGACGGCCCACGGCCATCAAGCTGATCAAGGAGGGGCATGTCAAGCAGGAGACGCTCGTACGGTTCGAGCGCGAGGTCCAGTTGACCAGTCAATTGACCAACCCGAATACGGTGGCGATCTACGACTTCGGGCGGACCCCGGAAGGAGTGTTCTACTACGCCATGGAGTACCTGCCGGGCATCACGCTCGACAACCTGGTGCTACATGACGGGCCCCAGCCTGAGCGCCGTGTGGTGCATATTCTTCGGCAAATTTGTTCGTCGTTGGCCGAAGC
>CAXMUQ010000004.1:0-18267 GCA_964196605.1 uncultured Acidimicrobiia bacterium | reverse complement strand
CTGTTGGTGAATGTTGCGCATGGCGATCTTGATCAAATCGGCCGCGGAACCTTGCAATGGAGTATTTTGCGCCGTTCGCTCGCCGAACGAGCGGACGTTGAAGTTCTTGCTCTTGATATCCGTGATGTAGCGTCGCCGGCCAAACAACGTTTCGACGTACCCCTGTTTACGGGCGAGTTCCACTTGTAGATCCAGATAGGTCCTCACGCCGGCGAACCGCTCGAAGTACTGGCTGATGAACTCCTTGGCCTCCGCGTTGCTGATCCCCAATTGCTTACCAAGAGCGAAGGGGCCCTGACCGTAGATGGTGGCAAAGTTGATCGTCTTGGCCTGAGCGCGCATCTCGGGTGTCACCTCTTCCACCGACACGTCGAAGGTGACGGCCGCCGTTTGGCGGTGGATGTCGCCACCCTGCTCGAACGCCTGAACCAGGAGTTCGTCGCCGGACAAGTGTGCCATCAGGCGCAGTTCGATTTGGGAATAGTCGGCCACTACGAACCGGTGACCCGCGTCGGCCACGAAAGCGCGCCTGATTTCTCCGCCCCTGGCGGTACGCACCGGGATGTTCTGCAGATTGGGGTCCGAGGACGACAGGCGCCCGGTGGCGGCGCCGGTCTGATGGTAGGTCGTGTGGATCCGTCCGGTGAGAGGGTTTACCGCTTGCGGCAGCACGTCGACGTACGTCGACAAAAGCTTCTGCAATTCTCGATACGCCAGGATGAGTTGCGGCACCTCGTGTCCCATGGCCGACAACTGGTCGAGCACGTCGGCGTCGGTAGATGGACCGGTCTTCGTTTTCTTGAGCACCGGGAGTTCGCCTTGTTCGAATAACACAACGGCCAGTTGCTTCGGTGAGTTGAGATTGAATTTCTGGCCGGCGGCCTGGTACGTCGTTGTCTTGAGCTCATCGAGTTCGCGCGAATACCGCTGCGACAGTTGGGCGAACAATGCCTGGTCTATGGCGATCCCGGCCCACTCCATGTCGACCAGGACTTCTATGAGCGGCATCTCGATTTCGGCGAGTAGTTTGGTGAGTGACAGCCGTTCCAATTCCGGCGCGAACGTCTGGTGCAGCGCCAGCGCCGCTGCCGCCCGTCGACCGGCGTATTCGGCGGCGGCGGCCACCTCGGTTTCGGCGAAATCGACCCGGGTCTTGCCCTTGCCCACCACATCTTGCAGTGGGCGCAGTTGGGTGCCGATCTGGTCCAGGCTCAGGTTGTCGAGCGCGTGAGACCGCCGGCCGGGATCGAGCACGAAGCTTTCCAGCAAGGTGTCGTGCGCCACCCCGGCGAGCTCAACGCCGGCGCCTCGCAGGATCTCCCAGGCAAACTTCATGTCGTGACCCAGTTTGGGGACTGCACCGTCGGCCAGGAGTTCTGCCAGCGGGGCACAGGCCGAATCGGACAACGGTGGCAGGTTGGATACCGGAGCCGGTGCGGCCAATTCTCCCACGCTGTTTCGGTGACCGAACGGTAGATACCAGGCCTCTCCGTCCGCCAACGCCACGCCAATACCAGTGAGGGCAGCGCTGCGGACGGCACTAGATGAGGCCTGGACCGAAAGCGCCACCGGGCTGCCGACCCGGAGGGCATCGACCAAACCGGGAACGTCGGCAGGATCGTCCACCACCAGCACCGGCCGTTGGCTCTCCACCACAGTGACCTTCCCATGGCCGGCCACCTGGGGCGCAGCGTCCAGATCCAGCCGCTCCGCCAAGCTGTAGAACTCTAACTCCGACAGCAGGCCCGCCAAGACGTCCGCGTCCGGTTCCCGGGCCGCCAGGTCGGAGAACTCCACATCCATGGGAAGGTCTCGCTTGAGGGTGACCAAGTCGCGCGACAACCGGGCGTTGTCGGCGTGGGCCGCGAGCGCTTCGCGCTGACGTTTTTGCTTTATCGACGGAGCCTGGGAAATGATGGACTCGAGATCGCCGTACTCCTTCAGCAACGACACCGCCCCCTTGGGGCCAATGCCCCTAACTCCAGGTACGTTGTCCGAGGTGTCACCCACCAAGGCGAGATAGTCGACCACTTGGTGCGGCGGTACGCCGAGCCGTTCTTCGGCGTTGGCGATGTCGACCCACTGCTCGGTGACCGCGGCAGGACCGCCCCGGCCCGGATTGAGCAGTGTGATGTAGTCGTCGATGAGCTGATAGAAGTCCTTGTCGCCCGAGACTATCACCGCCTGATATCCGGCCTCGGCCGCGCGGGTGGCGAGGGTGCCAATCACGTCGTCGGCCTCGTAACCGATGACCTCCAACTGCGGCACGCGAAACGCCTCCAGCAGTGCGCTCACGTGATCGAGCGACTGATCGAAGTCCGCCTGCAGTTCGTCGTCGAGTTTTTCGCGGGTGGACTTGTACTCTGGATAGGTCTCGGTGCGGAACGAATCGCCCGCGTCATTGATCCAGGCGATGTAGTCGGGCTGATACTTGTCCCGCAACCGCAGCAAAAAATTCACGACGCCCCAGGCGACCGAGGTATTGATCCCCTTGGAGGTCGTGAGCGGCCGGCTGATCATGGCGAAGAACGCGCGATAGATCAGGGCGTACCCGTCCACCAAGAACACTTGCGGCGGAGTATGGTGCGGCATGGCCGGGAAGTACTGCTCAGCTACCCGGCACGCTGCACTCGCACCAGCACGCGCGAGTAGTCGGCCCTGGATTGCGGAGTAAGCCGGTAGTGCCCGAATCGGGCGAGATCTTCGAAGAACAAGTCGAGACGCAGTTGGGTATAGCTCCACACGATGTACCGCCCCTCGGCGTCGGTACGGTTGTCGAAGATTTCGTCGGGTGGTCCGATGGTTATGTACACTTCCCCCCGGTCAGTACGCCACCCGGGCACACCCTCGTTGCGAAACAGCCTGTTGGCGGCCTGAACCCTGGCGAAGTACACATCCAAGGCCTCGTTTTCGGGGGTGGCCTTGTTGGGGTCGGTGGCAATCCAGAACTCCCGCCACACACCCGACCGCTGATCGGCCGGTGTCCGACGCAGACTGTCCACCCACTCGTCGCGCCCGAAGTAACGCAACAAGCCAAGCATCTCGTCGTAGTTCGTCAGCACCCAACCCTGCGAAAACGACACCAGGGCCGAGGTAACCCGCTGATCGGCTTCCGACCCGACGGCCAGGGTGATCTCGCCCAAGGGCTGGCTATCGGGCGCCAGCCTAACGATGTGGCTCTCGACCGGGTGGACGCCCTGGAACAGGAGGGAATCGCTGTAGACCACCTTGTCGAACTCGTCCCGCACCTCGAACGGCACCCTGGTGGGTTCGGGAAATCCATAACCCTCGATGTACGCCAGCAGGGTATCGCCGCCATACGACACCGCTCCCCGCGGATTCAACAGGATCGAAAGCGGTTGCCGGGGGGAATCCCGGCCCGTCACTTGGTAAACGATGATCGGTTCGGATGTTGACCCGGGCGCGAAATCCGGCACCAAGTAATCCGCTTGGGCCCTACTTTGGGCGGGCGACGCCCGGTCGCTCACCGCAATTGCCACGGTGTACTGTCCCGGGATCAAATGGAAACTCTGCTGGAACAACACGCTTTCGTCGTTGCGCAATGTTTCCTGGAACGTGGGAACCCGCACGACTTCTTCCCGAGCCAGCTGGATGGGCGGGTCGCCCTCCTGTTGGAGGCGCATTTCGACGCGGTAACGGGCGACGAAACTGTCACCCTCACGCTGGAAGGTGAGCGAACGGTTCTCGAGCGACAGGCCGATCACGGCAATGACCGAATCCGCCGGGCCGTCGGCGAACACCACGTGGCCAATGAACGGCAGGGGTTCGGGCGCCGTGAGGCGGCCCATGCCCCGGTAGGAGTTTTGGGGATTGAAGGCATCGGTGAGCGATTCTTCGGCGGTGGGGCCGGGCTCATCCGTTCCAACACGCTTCCACTGGCTCCCGCACCCCGCGCCGAAGACCACCGCCAGTACCACCACCAGAAAACGCCGAGTCACTACTCCTCCGCGGACCATGAGAAAAAGAATGTATCCCAGCGAAAAGGTTAGTCGCAGGGGTCGCCGACCGTCAAGCGGAAACGCCGAAGCCGCTTGCTGGTAGGGGCTTAAGAGAGTAGCTTGGTCGGTCATCATGGCACAACAAAACCTCGTAGGTAGAACGATTGCCGGGTACCGGTTGAACGAGTACATCGGCGAGGGTGGAACCGCTACTGTGTATCGGGCTGAAAACCCCGATTCCGGCGTTGCCGCTGTCAAGGTTCTGCGACCTCGCCTCAGTAAGGACCCCAATGCCGTCAAGCGCTTCTTCAGGGAGGCCGAGTTCGGCAAGCGCGTAGTCCACCCGAGCGTCGTGGAAACGTACGATTTCGGCGAGACCGACGACAATCTGTACTACCTGGCCCTCGAATGGGCTCCCGGCGAGCCGTTGTCCACTTTCGCCTCCCGCTCGGGCGCCATAGCGCCTCAGTTGGTGGCCCGAATCATCCGGCAACTAGGGGACGGGCTCACCGCGGCCCACCAGGCCGGCGTCATCCATCGGGATCTCAAGCCGGCCAATGTCATGTATGACCCGGCCACTCAGAGCGCCCACCTGCTTGACTTCGGCATCGCCCGGGACACCTCCGGCCCAGCCGAGGACCGGTTGACCCGAGCCGGCTTCTTTGTGGGGACGCTTCAGTACGTGGCTCCAGAGACACTCAGCGGGGAATTGGTGGGCGAGCAGGCTGACGTCTACAGCCTGGCGACCATCACCTACTACCTGCTTGCCGGTGAACTCCCCTTCCCCGGGAGGACCCCGCGGGAGCTGTTCCAGCTGCTGTTGTCGCAAGACGCTACCCCGCTGAACTCCGTGGTCAAGGGGCTCAAGTTCTCCCCCGCGCTCGAGGGCGCCGTCATGGCGGGTCTGAGGAGAGACCTCAAAGATCGGTGCAAGTCGATTCAGGAATTCACCGACGGCTTCTGCCAGGCGGCCGAGAGCGAAGAACCGCCCAAGTCTGGCTTCCTGTCCAAGTTGTTCGGTAGCAAGGGGTGACAGACAAGGCGACCCTGATACAGTTGCTCAGGGACCGCTCGCTGCAAACCGGTGACTTCGTCCTCGCCTCCGGCCAGCGATCCACCTATTACATAGACGCTAGGCCCACTACCATGTCGGCCAAGGGCCAACAGGTAATCGGCCGACTGGGCCTGGGCGCCATCCGGGAGGCCGGCTGGCACCCGACTGCGGTCGGCGGCCTAACCATGGGTGCCGACCCGGTGGCCTACACCATAGCCGCCGCCAGCGCACAAGCCCCTCCGATTATCGACGCCTTCAGCGTGCGCAAGGCCGCCAAGAGCCACGGCGCCAAGCGCCAGATCGAAGGAAACTTCGCCGCCGGGATGCCGGTGGTGGTGGTCGAGGACGTGATTACCTCTGGCGGATCGGCCAACCAAGCGATCGAGGAAATAGCGTCCCAAGGGGGAAACGTGATCGGAGTCCTGAGCGTGGTCGACCGTCTCCAGGGCGGTCGTGAACTACTGGAATCAGCAGGTTTTACAGTAGTAGTTCTTACTACTATTCACGACCTGGGCCTGTAGGCTCAAGACTCACACCAGGCCTCGCTGCCCCCGACGGCGTGCCTCCCAGCACGGCCCCTTCGTCTTCCTCTCACTGGCCCGGCGTTCCCAGCGGACGGAACGTGGGCCAAATTCTTTCGTAGGGAGTAATCATTCGGCTGAGGAAGCGGTCGAGGGCGGTGGCAAATGGGAAACGGCGACGGAACTCTGTAGCGGTGATCCCCAGCATGGCGCGCAAATGACGGCCGAGGCTCTGGGGCGACGAATACTCTAGGCGATAGGCCACGTCGGCCACTGAGAGTCCCCCGGACTCGAACAGCATGGCAGCATGGAGTAACCTGATTCCCGCGAGATAACTCTTGGGGGAAGGGAGTCCGGCCCTTCCGAACCGGGACATCAGGGTACTAGGCCGCAGATCGAGTTGTTGTGCCAGGTGACGAACAGACACGACTTCGGGTGCTAGCCGGATCAATGCCCCGAAGAACATTCGGTTGTCAGGCGGAGAATCGGCCAAGGCGTCCAGAATGGGGCCTTGAATTCGGCTGACAGCCCTGGAAGCTGGAGGACCGACGATTTGACGCAAGCGCTGCCAGCCGGTAGGAGAGGTCACATCGACGACCTGCTGCACTCCGGTGGCCCCGAGGTGCAACAGCGCCTCGCTGGCCGCGACCTCGTGCTGGGACACCAGGGCAACGGTGGGAATGCTGGGAAAGTCTCGAACCAGGTGCCCGACAGCGCGGAGGTCACTATCCTGACAGCGATGAACCGACACCAGGAAGGCATCCACCCCCCGCTCGCGGACTACTCGGATGGCGTCGGGGACCGAATCGCGGTGAATTACACGGAAACAGCCGTCACCCGCCGCGTCGACCCGGGACCGCTCGCGCGGCATCAGGACGGTCGCAACGGTGGGATGGGGAGAATTGGTAGATTTTGGGCGGTAGGGCATGCCAGGCTCCATATTCCTTTTGGAACCAGGCTACCAGTGATGGCTCAACCAGGGCTCAAATCCAGACCGAGTCTAAACCGTCCCGTGCCCGGCCTTGGCGCGCAACGCTTTGCCACGATCGAGGCATCTAGCTATGGAAGTGCACCTCTGAACCCCATTTGGTGGGGGAACCTCGGGATCGTACCCGGTGTTGTCAGCTCTACGGACACCGTGCAAGACGCCCGGCAGATCGGAGTGACTTGAATGCCCCCTACCCAGTCGGCCCTAAGCGACCGTCTCCAGGCGGCCCTAGGTGAGCAGTACGTCTTCGAGCGGGAGCTCGGTCATGGCGGCATGGGTGTGGTATTCCTGGCCCGAGACCTGACTTTGAGTCGAAGGGTCGCCATCAAAGTGGTTCAGCCCGAACTGGCCGATCACGGCACCATCGCCCAGCGGTTCCTCACCGAAGCCCGGACGGTGGCCCGGCTGAGACATCCCAACATCGTTGCCATCCATGCCGCCGGCGAGGCCGACGGATTGCTGTACTACGTGATGGACTACGTGGGCGGCGAAACCCTGCGGGAGCGTTTGAACCGAGAGGAACGACTGCCGGTCCGGGATGTCTCTTGCATAATCAAGGACGTTGCTGCCGCTCTCAACGCCGCAGCCAGTGCGGGAGTGGTCCACCGTGACGTCAAGCCGGCCAACGTGCTGCTGGACAAAGTTACGGGCCGGGCCATGCTGGTGGATTTCGGTATCGCCCGAATCTGTGGCGGAGACGGTGCCGCGGTGATCACGGGCGACGGACTGGTATTGGGCACGCCGACGTACATGAGCCCGGAACAGGCATCGGGTGAGAGCATCGACGCCCGGAGCGACCTCTACGCCCTGGGGGTCATGGGCTATGAGATGCTGGCCGGAAGGCCACCGTTTGAAGGCTCGTACCGGGTGGTGGTGTCGCAACATCTCTCGACCAAACCCAAGGACATCCTCCAGCAGCGGCGGGAGTGTCCCCCCAACCTGGCCCACGCGGTCATGCGGGCCCTGGAGAAGCCTCGGGCGGATCGGTGGCAGAACGGGGCAGAAATGGGGGACGCGGCGGATCGCCCCACCCCGGCCATCCCGCGGCGACGACTATGGCTGCAGGTAGCCGCTGTGGCGGCGGCGCTCATCGCAGCGGTGACCTTCGGTGTAACCCGCAATGATCCCAACCGGATTCCCGACGGAGTGAACCCCCGCCACTCGATCTTGGTGCTGCCGTTCGACAACCTCAGAAATGAGCCCTCGAACGAGTGGTTGCGGGAAGGGAGCCTGAGCATGCTGGTGCTCGACCTCTCCCAGTGGGACGATCTCGCAGTAGTGGATCACGGACGAGTGCATGACCTCCTCGACCAGAGCGGGCTGGCGCCGGATGCTGCCATCGGTCTCACCCAGGCCCGGCAATTGGCTCGTGATGCGGGCGCGTGGACCGTGGTTCTCGGAGAATTCGATCAAACCGGGGACTCGCTCCACCTGGCTGCCCGCGTTTTTGATGTGGCCACCGGCGAGCGGATCGATTTGGCGAGTGCCAGCGGTGTGCTCGGGACCGACGTGCGCCTGTTGTTCGATGACCTGGCCACACGCATTCTCAACCTGAGCGGAGCACCCGACGGCATCACCACCGATCTAGCCCGGGCCACGACGGCCTCTCTGGAGGCCTACCGCGCTTATCTCAGCGGTGTGGATCACCTGAACGACTGGGAGTTGGGCGACGCAATAGCCGACCTCGAGCGGGCCACGCAGATCGACAGCACGTTTGGATTGGCCTACTACCACTTGGCCATCTCGCGCGGCTGGATCTACGGAGCTAACGACGCCGATTCGGATCGTGCCATAGCCATGGCGGGCCGCTATTCCGGCGACCTTCCGCTGACTCAGCGTACGCTTATCAGAGCTTACCGGGCCTTCATCGACGGCAACCTGTCCATGGCCCGCCAGTATTACCAGGACATTATTGGCCGAAATCCCAACGCCACCCAGGCATGGTATGGTTTGGGTGACTCGTGGTTCCACGACGAGGAACTCTCTGTTCCCGAGCGGTGGACCAACGCCCTCAGGGCCTTCATGCGAACGACGGAACTCGATCCGAGCTTCACGCTGGCCTTCGACCACGTCGACGCCATGCTGCACGAAGCGGGGCTGCCGTATACCAGGATCGCTCTGGTGCCGCCGGATTCATTCGTGGGCGCCAGGACCATGAACGGCGACCTCATGTTGGACTCCGCTGCCATGGTCCAGGCCATCGAGGGAGCGCGCGACGCGTCACTTAACTTGGCCAGAAACTGGGTCGCCACTCAGCCGAATGGGCTGCGCGCCAGACACGCATTGATGGAGGCGTATGTCAGCCGCGGGGAATATCCTTCGGCGTTGGCGGAGGCCGATCAGATGGAAGAGGACGGGACGGTGCATCCGGAGCTACCGTTCGCGCGAGCAAGGATTTTCTTTGCAGCAGGAAGCCCCGATCGCGCAGGGGAGGTCTTGCGGGAAGCGATGGACTCGGTCACCCCGGGAGACTTCAGCGGCCTAGATCCGGATTACAATCTGGTCCAGTCGGTAGAAGCCACCGCCAACGTGTTTGCCTACCAGGGCGACTTGGCGCGGGCGGCCCAGGCAATTCAATTTGCCGACCAGGTCCGCACGGCACTCGAATTGAGGCCGGCTACCCACAGCACCGAAATCGACCCATTGCAGTGGCAGCGTTGGCGCCTGAGCCACCTGTACTCAGCTACCGGGGCACCGATTGCCACCCAGCGCCGGGTGTGGGAGAGCGCCGCCGAGGCTGCCCGTCGAGCGGAACCGGAAGATCGGCCACATGTGGCACATTCGGGCGCGGCGGCAGCTCTGGGCATCTTTCTCCAGACAAACGACACTACGGCTTTGACCGAATTGCGGGCTCTCACCGGCGAAGATTTCTCCCGTGAGGTCCGTGCCTGGCTCGCCCTCAGCGAAGAGGACATGCCCGGCGCGCGGTCCATCCTAGAAGAAACCGACCCGGTCAAGAAATCCGGGTGGTTTCGCAAGCCGATGGAAGCCGAGGTGTACTTCGAACTGGGTGAGTACGGGAAGACGGTGGCGCTACTGGAAGAGTTCGAGCCGGACCATTTCCGGACCGACTACTTCGACATACGCTGGGGGATGCTGGGGCGGGTCCGGATGCTCCGAGCCATGGCCTACGAGGAACTCGGACGGGTAGAAGACGCCGAGCGGGAGTACCGCCAGGTGGTGGCCCAATGGCAATCCGCCACAGACACATTCGACGCCCTTCGGAGCCGGGCGGAGGAGCGCCTGGCACAATTGTCAGCCGAGGCTGGTTGACGGTCGGGCTGGCTCCTTCCGGCCAGGGCTGGGGACGTTATCTTTCCGGCGCGAAGGGGTCGGGTGCGGTGATCGCGGGGCCTTCGGGCCTCGAGGAAAGTCCGAGCTCCACAGGGTAGATTGCCAGGTAACGCCTGGGCGCCGCAAGGCGACGGACAGGGCCACAGAAAATATACCGCCCACCTCGGTGGGTAAGGGTGAAATGGTGGGGTAAGAGCCCACCGCGCCGCTGGTAACAGCGGTGGCAGGGTAACCCCCAATCGGAGCAAGGCCAAATAGGCGGCGAGGTGCGACCCGCACCGCTCGAGCCGCGGGTAGGCTGCACGAGGCGTCCGGCGACGGGCGTCCCAGATAGATGATCATCCGTCTACCTCGGTAGACGAACAGAACTCGGCTTACGACCCGGCCTCCCTTCGCACATCTCCCGAGGGCCAGTTCCCAGGGAATGAATGACCGACTTGCCGACTCGCACCGGCTACGGTAAGTTCTGCCCTCGCACCACCTTGCGATTCTTATTATGACAACACGCTATCACCGCCCGCCGGAGCAGATCCACTACCCCACTCGCTGGAACGAGGTAGCCGATGTGCGTGTGCTCAAGGCCAAGCCCGGCGACTGGCACAAGTTGAGCGCGTGGCGGACCGACATGAGCCGCCGAGGTTGGTCCCTCCTCAAGGTCACCACCAGCGACACTGAGTTGACGGCGGTGTTCGGCAAGACGAAAGTCACGGAACCCTCACAACTCTGACCAAATCCCGACCCACGTCTACCGGGACCCTTTCTACGTATGGGAGATACCATGCAGTTACGCTACGCCACACCAGCACTGGTGCTGGGCCTCTTGGCATTCCCGGTTGTTTCATCACCGGACTCAGCCACCGACCGATACCATTTTGAAATCGAAACGTCTTCGGTGACAGACCTGACCGAACTGGGCCAGGGGGAACTGGAAAACGCCGTGCACCTGGCCGGCGATTTGACCGTAACGCTCTCCAAGGACGGCGGGGTCCACATCGTGCTCGACACTTTGTCGGGAAGTAGCGAGGGCCAAGGCCAGGCGCTAACCCCGCAAATGTTGGCCGAGGTGATAGGGACTACCTGGACCGCCGTGCTCGACGACAAAGGCCGACTGTCCGATGTGCGGGTAGTCACCGCACCCTCCCAGGTGGCCACCCAACTCGAGGGGAACCTGCTCAGGGGATTGTTCCCGTATATCACCTCCGGTGCATCAGTGGGAGATACGTGGAGTGATTCGTTGGAGTTTGCCAGTAGTAACTACCAGAAGAACTACGACACGGAAACAGACTCCGTTACCGGAGCGGTGGATAGCGTACTGGTGGACAGTGTGTTCACGGACTCACAGGAAACGATGACTCGCATCGAGTACGCGGCCACGGCGGACACGACTTTCCACGGCGTCGAGGCGCTGGCAGTGGAGACGACGTCCACGGCCGTCACGACCATATACCGGGAAGCCCAGGGCGGGATTGACATCGAGGGTGCCAGCACCGGAGTTGGCTTGCTGTACATAGGGTCCGACGGGAAGTACCTCGGGGAAGTTCGCGAAGTTGAGTCGGACCTGGAGGTGAGCGGGCCCTCGATCCCAGCGGTCATTCCGGTGTCGGCCAGCAGTACGCTCACGGTCGAACTGCTTCCGTGAAGCCTCGGGGCGTAGTGGTGTGCTTGGTGGCTGCCGCGGCGGCCTGCGGCGGTGGCACCGGGAGCGGCGCCGTCCGAACGCCGAACCCGGACGCCGGTACCGAGACGGCGGCAACCGGAGCCGTAGCACCTTCGGGCCCTGAGGGGTTCCACTACCAACTGGTCGAGGACCAGGCATTTACCTACCAACGCTTCGACAGCTTGATCACCATGCACCCCGGTGGCAAGACACAGGTCGAGACATTCGGTCGTACCGCCTACCTCCGGGTGACGCTTGGCGATTCGCTGGTGGTGCCGGCGAGTGACTCGACTGCCGATTCGATGGAGACCCTCCTTCCGGTATTGTGGTACGTCGCCCGCGTCGTTCTGGATTCCATCCACCAGGACCCGCGGTCCACCATGAGGCAGCCGGCACTCGACAGTGTTCGTGGAGCTTCCTGGCAGATCCTCATGGCCCCGACGGGCGGCGTGGGGACCATGACAGTGGACCCGGGGTCGACCGTGGGCCAGAGCCTAAGTGGGGAGCTTTCCAGGCTATTGTATCCCCTGGTGCCACTCGCGGGCGCTACTATGGGAGCACAGTGGTCAGACTCTTCGGAGAGCGAGATCGGCGGCCTGTCGGTGGCCCAGACCGAACGGGCCCTGACGCTGTTTCACGTGCCCGAGCAGCAGGATGAGGACACGGTCCCAACCATGCTCAGGATCGAGGGTCGGGCCAGAATAGAGCGTTGGGGGACGGAGGAGCGTGGCGGCAGGACAATACAACTCGAAGGTACCGGCGTCGATTCGATCAGCTTCTATTTTGGAGCCGGTGGCCGCTTTGCCGGCGCCGAGGGCGCCGACTCGGTGGCGATGACCTTCACCATCCCAGCCGTGGGACAATCGGTGCCGGTGTATCAAATAGGGCGTTACCAGTTGCGTGAAACACCGCCAGAATCCACGGACCAGTAGGCCCCCAGGCAGTTCTCAGTCGACCAAGCGCAGGGGCATTACCAGGGTGAGGTAACTGGCCGGATCGTCCCAGCCGACCGGCTCACAGGTGGCGGCGCGTTCGGGCGATTTGAAGGTGAGACGCACCTCCTCCGTCGGCAAATACTTGAGAACCTCGAGCAGATAGGCGGCGTTGAAGCCTATCTCCATGGGGGAGCCGTCGTAGGTTACGGTGACTTCCTCCTGGGCCTCACCCAAGTCCGGGGTCTGGACCGACAACTTGCAAGATCCGTTGGCCAAGCCAACGCGCACGCGGTGCGTCTGGTCGCTGGCAACGATGCTCATGCGCCGCAGGGCAGCGATCAGCGCCGCCTTGTCGACGGTCAGGTTTTTGTCATTTTCTCGCGGGATTACTTGCTCATAATTGGGATAGGGGCCTTCGATCAGCCGGGTGAATATCTGCGTGGTGGCTGAACGGAATCCCAGATGATTCTCGCTCTTGGCGATCTCGATTTCCTGGTCCGAGTCGAACCCGCGGCGGATCTGTTCGAGGGCTTTGGGCGGCACGATAAGATCGGCTTCCTCGGCACCACCTTCGACGGGTACGTCCATCCGCGCCAACCGGTGTCCGTTGGTGGCCACCATTCGCATCCGTTCGGGTCTGAGTTCCCACAGAACCCCATTGAGGATGGGCCGACTCTCTTCGGTGCTGGCGGCGAAGGCCACATGACCGATCAGTTTCTGCAAGTCCTGGGCGGAACACTTCCAGCTGTCATCGAAGGACACGGACGGGAATGCCGGGAACTCCTCGCGGGGAAGCCCGAGGAGCTTGAATTTGGAGCGGCCACACTCGATGGTGACACGCTGTTCACCGGCGGAACTGATTTTGATGGCGGCGCTGGGCATTTCCCTAACGATCTCGACCAGCTTGCGAGCTGGGAGAGTAATGGCGCCTTCCTCCTCTACCGATGCCGCTATCGTGGTGGACACCGCTATGTCAAGATCGGTGCCGGATAGCCTGAGGCCATCCGCGTGAGCTTCCACAAGGATGTTAGAAAGTACAGGAAGAGTCGTCTTGGCCGGGATGCTGGCAGCCACGGCGGCAAGGCCTTCTTGTAGATGTTCGCGCGTAATTGTGAACTTCATTCTGGTCCTCTGGAACGCTAAGAACAAACAAGACTTCTATTAAGTAATAAATCTAGTAGTAGTAGTAGAGGGTCTGGAAATGTTGATCGCCGGCCTAACTCCTCATCTGGTCTACGTGTAGGTCGTTTGACGCGTGTCTATACCCTGTTGGCGACCTGTACAACTCACCCGACAATCCCCGCTGATTCACAGTTCCCACATTGACCACATCCGCCAAGACGAATGTGGTTGTTAGTGTGCCAACAATTCGCGGCGCGCGAGCTCAACGCGCTCGCGGAAAACCCGATCCAATTCGAGTTGGCGCTGCACTTTACCCACGCTGTGAATGACGGTGGAGTGGTCGCGGCCGCCAAATGCGTTGCCGATTTCCACCAACTGCATGTTGAGCAGGTCGCGGGCGAGGTACATGGCGATCTGACGGGGAACGGTGAGCGTCTTGATGCGAGCCTTGGATCGCAGGCCCTCGGGCGTGACACCCCAACGGCGGGCCACGATCTCCTGCACCCGGCCGATGGAGGGGAGCGGGGTGGCCGACGGTTCCGGTTCGCCACCGGTAAACTCGATCTTGTCCGACAACGCTTCGCGGGCGAGGTCGACACTGATCTCGCGGTGCTTGAGAGAGGCGAAGAGCAGCAGCTTGATGATGCAGCCTTCCAGTTCGCGGACGTTGGAGCGGATGTTTTCGGCGATGAAGCGGATGACATCGTCCGGGATCGTCAGCTCGAGATGATCCTGTTCCTGCTTCTTCTTGAGGATGGCGATGCGATGTTCCAGATCGGGTTGACCCACGTCCGCCACCATACCCCATTCGAAGCGGCTGATCAGCCGGGCTTCGAGTCCGGGGATCTCCTTGGGGGGCCGGTCGGACGTGAGCACGATCTGCTTGTTGTCTTCATAGAGCGCGTTGAAGGTGTGGAAGAACTCCTCCTGGGTGGCCTCCTTGCCTTCCAGGAAGTGCACGTCGTCCACCAGGAACAGATCCACGTCATTGCGGTAGCGCCGCCGGAACTCGGGCATCCTCCGGTTGTGGATACTCTCGATTACGTCGTTGATGAACTGTTCGGCCCCTACGTAAAGCACCCGGGTGTCGGGGAACCGATGGCAGACGTCGTGAGCGATGGCCTGCATCAAGTGCGTCTTGCCCAACCCGGTGGCACCGTAGATGAACAAGGGGTTGTAGATGCGGCCAGGCGCCTCGCCCACGGCGTTGGCGGCGGCCGCAGGAAGCTCGTTAGACTTGCCGATGACGAAGGTGTCGAACGAGTACCGCTCATTGAGTGGCTTGCCGCCACTGCTGGTGGATGACCGCAGTAGGGTTTCTTCAGTGGCCGGGGGGGCCACGAAGAAGTCCATCTGGGGTCGGTGCTGCTGGTCCTCGTGTACGCGGAACACCACCGACGTCCCGTCGCCCAGCACTGGCTGTGCCAGCGCCGAGAGGAGGGCGGCGTGTTTGGTCTCGTTCCACTCGACGGCGAATTGGTCGGGGGCTCCAATGATGAGCCTGTTCCCATCGAGGGCGACCGCTTCGGTAGGTTCGAGCCAAGTCCGGATCGCGTGGTCAGGGATTTCCTGTCGCGCGTTCTCGAGGATGCGCTTCCATGCTTCTTTGGCGGTCAGCTGCATCGATACCCGAAAAATATCATGGGGTTCTTCCAAGGGCGGGCGGGATAGTACGGGTCGCATGTGGAAAAGTCAACCTTGACCGTGAGCCGTTCGCTTGGCTAGTTTCCTTGGCTCAACGGAGGCAACGATTTATGAAACCGACGTATCGGCCGCGGAATCGGCGGCGAGTAAATAAGCACGGATTTCGGGCCCGCATGGCGACTCGCTGGGGACGGGCAATTCTGTCCCGGCGTCGCAAGAAGGGCCGGCGGCGGTTGACCGTTTCGCTTCCCTCCAAGCACGGAGGGTACTGACGCCGAGGCTGCGGCTCGATGGCACCCGGCGGCTCCGGCGGACATCCGATATTCGTCGGGTATTCCGCTCCGGGAAGCGCCGCCGGAGCGCGCATCTCGAGCTGATCTGGACCGACAGTACAGCGGGCCTCGCCCGGATGGGGCTTATCGTTCCCAAGTTCCATCATTCGGCGGTGGCCCGCAATCGTTTGCGGCGCAGGCTCAAGGAAATCTGGCGCGTCGAAGTGCAGCAAGACCAGGGATCCTGTGACCTGTTGATTCGGGCCCGGCCCGAAGCTTACCAAGCACCGTTCGTGACCCTGAAGAAGGAACTGCTTCACTGGCGCGACGCTGTGCGAACAGCTGAATGACCCATGCGCTCTTTCCTGCTGATCCCCCGGACCATTCTGATTGGTTTCATACGTGGCTACCAGTTACTCATTTCGCCGGTGCTTCCTCCAAGTTGCCGTTTCTTTCCGTCCTGCTCGGAATACGCCCGGCAAGCCGTGTCCAAGCACGGTGCGGGTAAAGGGAGTTGGCTCAGCTTTCGGCGCCTCATGCGGTGCCACCCGTTTCACCCCGGCGGGCATGATCCCGTTCCTTGACGGGCTGAAGTAACCCATGGATCGTCGTTTTCTCGTGGCGATGGCCCTGATCATGGTCATCCTCTTCGGGCCTGGATTGTTGATCAAGCGCCCTGTGCCACAGCCGGTAGCGGTGGGCGACAGTCTAGGTTTCCCATCGATCGATAGCAGTGTCGATACCGCCAGGGATTCAGCCGGCCCTCAGCCGGCACCAGCCTTCTCGGGTATTTCGCAGGACACCGTCTCAGCACTCCCGGAAGACACGGTGGTGGTGACCTCCGCTCTGTACCAATACGGCTTCAGTACCAAGGGTGGACGGCTGGTCAGCGCGGTGCTGGCCGACTACAGCTATACCATCGACAGCCTCCAGGGTCAGAGTGTCGAGTTGATGCTTCCCGGGAGTGATCTGTTGGCCCTGAGGCTCATCGTGGGACGGGATACCCTTCCTCTCGACGACTGGGTGTTCGTGCCGACCGCCGAGAGCGTGACGGTCGACCAGCCGGCCCAACTGGGCCTGAGCGCCACGCAAGGCGGAGTCACGGTGGCGCTCGACTACCGGTTCGAGCCGGGAACGTATCAGGTGGCCATCACCGGTTCAGTGTCAGGGCTCGGCCCCAACGGAGGCCTCCTATTGGTGGGCATGGGCCCGGGGCTGGCGAACACCGAGGAGAATCGCTCAGAAAACACGCGGGAGATGGGGTTCGTAACGCGGAACGGCGGCAGCGACCTCACCCGATTCAGCAGTCTCGATCCGGGCGAGACTGTCATTGCCCCGGGCCCGTTCGAATGGTTGGCCGTCAAGTCGAAGTATTTCGTTACCGCGGTCCTGGCGGTGGATAGTGGTGCGGCTGTTCTCAGCGGGGTAACGGCCTCGGTGCCGGTCACTGCGCCGAAGAAGCCGGAGACCGCCGACCTGTGGGCTAGCCAGGCGGTGAAGGCTGACGGCGCTTTCCGCTATCGACTGTATGCCGGCCCGATGGAGTATCCCCGGCTCAAGGGCATCGGCCACGGGTTCGACGACGTCAATCCCTATGGTTGGCCGGGACTCAGAACGATCATCAGGCCGGTAGCGGTAGCCGCCCGTTGGGTGCTGGTGTGGATGCATGAGACGCTGAATCTCCACTACGGTTGGGTATTGATCCTGTTCGGCATCCTGATCCGCGTGGTGCTGTGGCCGCTCAACCAGAAAGCCATGCGCTCGAGCATCCGCATGCAGGCCGTGCAGCCGCTGATGAAGGAAATGCAAGCCAAGTACAAGGATCAGCCCGAGAAGCTTCAGAAAGAGACGTTCAAGCTCTACAAGGAACACAACGTCAACCCGCTCGGGGGCTGCTGGCCGATGCTGCTCCCGTTCCCGGTCCTCATCGCTTTGTTCTTCGTGTTCCAGAATACTATCGAGCTGCGCGGTGTCTCTTTCCTGTGGCTTCCCGACTTGGCCCAAGCCGACCCTCTGTACATCATCCCCCTGCTCATGGGTGTCTCCATGTTCGCGGTGAGCAAGGTCGGCCAGATGGGGGTGGAACCCAATCCCCAGATGAAGACCATGTTATACGTCATGCCCGTGATGATGACGGTGCTGTTTGCCAGATTCGCCTCGGGGCTCAACTTGTACTACACGGTTCAGAATCTGGTAAGCATTCCGCAGCAGTGGATGCTGGCCAAGGAACGGTTAAAGGCCAATCCGCCCAAGAAGGAAGCAGCCGACAAGCCGGCGCCGGCCGCCGAGAGCGCGGAACATCCGCCGCGTCCTAAACAGTTGAAGCGAAAGAAACGACGCTAGCGGCAAGATGCCCGAGGCGAGTCTCCGCTCCGGTCGCCTGCTATCTTCCCCTCCATGCTCTCCGATGTTATCGTGGCCCTGGCAACACCGCCGGGGCGCTCAGCCTTGGCGGTGGTACGGCTCTGTGGCGACGACGCCTTCGTCGTGGCCGCGGGAGTGATCGACGACTTCTTGCCAGATTCCCCGCGAGCGGCCGTCTTGGGAAGGTTCGCCGAGGCGGACGGCTCTGAGATCGACCGCGGCATCTACATCACTTATCACGGCCCCGGGAGTCATACCGGCGAGGACACCGTCGAGCTGATGTGCCACGGGGGACTCATGGTGCCGGCACGCCTGCTGGCGGCCCTCGAGGCCGCCGGTGCCCGCGCCGCGCACCCGGGTGAGTTCACCAGGCGCGCGGTGCTCAACGGTAAAATGGATCTGATCCAGGCCGAGGCCGTGGGTGACCTGATCGACGCCACGGCCCCGGCGCAGGCCA
>CAXMUQ010000003.1:0-7169 GCA_964196605.1 uncultured Acidimicrobiia bacterium | reverse complement strand
ACATAGGGTCGGTCCGGGATGTATCCCAGCTTGGCTTTGACGGCCAGCGCGTTTGTGCGGATGTCCTTCCCTCCCACGGTGATGACACCCGCGGTGGGCCTGAGTATGCCGGCGATCATTCGGAGAGTGGTGGTCTTACCGGCACCGTTGGGGCCGAGGAAGCCGAACAGCTCTCCGGGCTCCACGGCCAGGTCGATGCCATTGACTGCGGTGAACGAACCGTAACGCTTGGTAAGGCCCTTCAGCCGAATCATGGCGCTTCCTCGATGTTGATCATGCGTGGACGCAACCGCCCGATGAGTCCCGGAAGGTTGCCGGGTGTGGCCAGGCTTCCTACTGTCAACCGGATGTGCGATCCGTCGGCTGTCCCCAAGGTCGGATCGACCGGCGCCCACTCAGTGAGCCACACCTCCGCCCACGCACTATAATGAAAACGTCCGTCCTGATAGATGAACCCCGCCACGGGCCGCATCGGGATGCCGACCGAACGGCCGAGCGCCACCAACAGGGCCGCCTTCCCACTGGCGTCCCCAGCCTGCTGATCCAAAATCCACCATGCACTGGCAGGTTCCGTGGCTGGTACCAAGGCGATTTCTTCGTGCACCCAGTCTACCAGTTTGTGAACCGCCGCTATGACCCTCCGCTCCCCATCGATGATGCGTCGGGCCTGGGCACCGATCCGGGGGTCTTCGCCGTCGAAGGCGCCGTCGTTCAACTGGGGCCAGACGTCGTCGCCGGTGTAGGGAATTCGGTAGTCGACGATCAGTGTCGTCTCGCCGAACTTGGAACGGCTCGCGGTGAACACGGTGTCTGCCACGTTGCGTTGCCACGGCGTATCGAGGCCGAGCGCTGCCCAGGCGAGGGAATCTCGGCCCGGCGGTCCGCCGTCCAGCACGGTGGTCATTCCGGTCACTAGCCGGCGAGAGGCCGGGACGGTGGTAACCCCCCGGCTGGGTGACCGCGCCGCGGCACCCTCGGTGCGTCGCCCGGCCCGCCGGTAGTTCTCGCTCACCAGTTCGAACGCCGAGCGTTCGAGGGTGAAGCCTAAGGGTGTGGTGGCGTAGATCACGTAGCCGGTTTGATCAACCCATGTTTCCAGGGGCAGGCCAAAGACCGTCTGATCGAACCGATAGGCGGTTACGGTGTCGTAGGTCGCTGGTACCCATCGTTGCGTCGTTGGGTCAAGGTCGGCGCTGTCGGGCACCACGAATATTGAATCGGCAACGATGCTACCGCTTTCGGTTCTAAGAGCAAGTGTTGCCGGATCGATCACTCGCGTCTCGATGGTGCTGCCGACGCGGAGTTTTCCGGTCAAAGCCACCCGCAGCGGAACGGCCGACGGTAACGCCAGTTGGCCGCCGGTAGTCTGTCTGATGGTCTGGTCAGGGGCGGCTTCTGGTGCGCCCATCCGGAGAGTGAGCAGGCTGTCACCGTCGACCACGCCCTCGAGCACCCACGGCGAGAAATCGCCAGACGAGCGGCGAGCAAAACGCTGCAAGCGGAGATCTCGAGTATAAATGGCGTTGGTGGCCGACACCATATGGGTCGGGCCCTCGGCGAAGGGAATATCAAGATCGTAGCGGGTTACCACCCGTACCCCGTCGACCAACGTGTCCAAAGTGATCGACGCGGTACCGATCTGGCGACCACCCAGCGAAACGGAGAAAAACGTGGCGCCCGGCGGTATGCTCAGGCCGGCGTCTAGCATGGCCTCTGTGTCGGGTAGCAGGTACTCCCGGCGGACCAGCCAGCCCATGCTCCCAAGCCACAGGGCTACGGCAACGAGGGTGAAGCGTCGCCGGTTCAAACCGCCGCCTGTTCCAGAATGCTGGTAACGAGTTCGCGGTCGTGTTCACCGTCGAGCACAACCTGTACTTCCGAGGGGTATGCTGTCTGCGGTCGCGTAGCGAGCGTGTGTTTGATGAGTTCGGCTGCGGCCTCCAGTGTCAATTGGCCGGCGCCGGTCCCAACGAGTGGGGTAGCAACCCGGGCCAACTGCCATTCGGTGGCGCGGTGCCAGGCGGATTGAAGAGCCTGCCCGACCGTGTCCCGGCCGGCGTTGACCTCGTCGCCCTTGATGACCACGTGAATGACATAGGGCGCAGCCAGATCGCCGCTCCCGGTAACAACCGCCGATCCTACTTCCAGAGACGACGATACTCGGCGGTACTGTGAAAACTCTTCACCGGCCATGTGGTCCAGTCGTGCCGCCGAACTGGAGGCGGGTTCCAGAATCTGGTCGGCGGGACGCACCACGGCGTCGACCTCGAGAAAGGCCAGGTCATCAACGACGACACGGATCAAGGGCTGGCGACCTCACGGGCCTTCTGGTACTGGAGCATTGCCTCTTCAGGACGGCTGCAACAGTCTAGCACCCGGCCCAGCAGCCGGTAGGCCCTGGGGTCGGTGGGGTCGGACTCAATGGCCTGTTCCAGGGTGGCAATGGCACTGTCGGAGTCTCCCATGAGGTTGAGGGCCTCGCCCAGATAGTAGCGCGCATGGGGGTAGTCGGCTTGATGGGACAGCGCAGTCCGGAAGCTGGTGGCTGCGTCCGCGTCCCGGCCTTTCCTCAACAGCACCATTCCCCGGTGGAAATGTGCCGGGGCATACTTCGCGTCGAGCCTGAGGGCTTCTTCAAGATCGGCGGCCGCGGCTAGGTACTGCTTGAGCCGGGTCTTCAGGGCGCCCCTCTCGGTCAACACATCCGGACGCTCGGGGGCCAGTTCCACTGCCCGGTCGAGATGGGTCATTGCGCCGCTGGAGTCCTCGCCTGCTTCCAGCAGCCGGGCCATCTCCAGCCGGCCCTCGATATTGTCGTGGGCCGTCTCCAGGAGGTCCCGGTAGGCCTGCACGGCATCGCCATGCCGGTCCCCGCGGGCCGCCCGGCGCGCCCGCCGCAGCATTCGGGCGGGGTCTGGCCCCTCCTTCGTCAGCGGCACATCCGGCAGCTCGTCCTGGTATGCGTCTCCCTCAGCAAAGGGCCGCACATTGGTTTCGTCGTCTGGCTCCTGGGACAACGGCTCGGCCTCCAGCCCATGAGTGTCGAAGTGTTCGTCCACGGCATTTTCTCGCCCGCTGCTGCTGTGGCGTCGATAGTGGCGCATGTTCCCCACCCTGAAAGAGTTTCTGGTCCAGCTGTATATGCTAGGCCTGGGTGGGCAGATGTCCAGAGGCCAAGCCTCCCAGTGCCGCCCCCCGCTGTCAGCTATCGGCTGTCAGCCTTCGGCGACCCGCTTTCCCATCCTTATCCCTCTTAGCCCTCTTTTCCCTCTTTTCCCTTGGCGCGCCGCCTGGCGCGCCTCCCCCCATTGAATCCAGCCCCAGCCACCATCTATCTTTCAGGGCTATGCCAAAAGAGTATCTGACTGTACGCGGGGCTCGGGAACACAACCTGAGGGACATCTCGGTAGCCATCCCCCGGGAGCGTCTCACGGTGGTGACCGGGCTGTCGGGATCAGGCAAGTCGTCGCTGGCCTTCGACACCATCTATGCCGAGGGGCAGCGCCGGTACGTCGAGTCGCTATCTGCCTATGCGAGGCAATTTTTGGGCCTCATGGAAAAGCCGGATGTCGATGCCATTGAAGGACTTTCGCCGGCCATCTCCATCGAGCAGAAAACCACGGGCCACAACCCCAGGTCGACGGTGGGGACCGTTACCGAGGTGTACGACTACTTGAGGCTGCTGTGGGCCCGGGTAGGGGTGCCCCATTGCCCCAATGATGGCAGCCCGGTAGAACGCCAGAATCCCAGTCAAATCGCCGAGACAGTAGCCTCCTGGCCTGAAGGTACCAGGATCGAGGTACTGGCCCCCATGGTTCAGGGGCGCAAGGGGGAGTTCAAGGACCTGTTCGAGGACATCCGCAAGCGCGGCTTCGTGCGAGTACGCGTTGACGGTGCCACCTACGACCTAAACGACGTCCCAAAACTCAACCGGCGGAAAAACCATTCGATTGCGGTGGTAGTTGACCGCCTGACCGTCAGTCCGGCTGACCGCTCCAGACTCAGCGACTCGATCGAGACGGCACTCAAGGTTGCCGACGGGGTGCTTGAGGTCATGCGTTACCGGGATGCCGCCGCCCCGGAGTCTGTGATGTTCTCGGAGCGCTTTTCCTGCCCCCAATGCGGCCTTTCCCTGGCGGAGTTGGAGCCCCGACAATTTTCCTTCAACTCCCCCTTCGGGGTGTGCCCCGATTGCCACGGGCTCGGTACCCAGCGCGAGGTCAGCCATGCCCTGGTGCTGGCTGATCCACGGATCTCCATTCTCGAGGGTGTGGTGCTGCCTTGGGGTGAACCCAACGGCTATCTGAGACGAGTTGTTCTCCCCACGCTGGCCAAGGCTCTCGACTTCGATCCGGGCGCACCGTGGGGTGAGATTTCCGACGAGGCGCGGCACGCGTTGCTCCACGGGCTCCCGGGCCGCATGCTCAAGTTCAGCGCCAAGGGGCGGAAGTCATTCGAGAGCGAGTGGGAGGGTATTCTCGAAAACGTGCAGCGCCGCTACCGCGAAACGTCGAGCGACGCGGTCCGTTCGTCGCTCAGCGAGTTCATGGTCGAGCAATCATGCCGTACTTGCGGTGGCAAGCGCCTCAAGCCCGAAAGTCTCTCAGTGTTGGTCGAAGGGGAGAGCATCGGCAACGTGGTGGATTTGTCGATCGACAGGGCGCTGGTGTTCTTCGAAGGCCTGCCGATCAAGTCGAATGGGGGCCGGGGGCTCGAGGGCGACGTCGCGGGACCGATATTGAAAGAAGTATGCGACCGGCTCCGGTTTCTACGGAACGTCGGGTTGGAGTACCTGACATTGGGGCGGTCGGCCGGGTCTCTGTCGGGCGGGGAAGCCCAGCGTATCCGCCTGGCCACTCAGATCGGCTCGCGCTTGGTTGGCGTGTTGTACATCCTCGACGAGCCGAGCATCGGGCTTCATCAACGGGACAATCAGCGCCTGCTCGAAACGCTGTCGGAACTGCGTGACTTGGGGAACACGGTGATTGTGGTCGAACACGACGAAGAAACCATCCGGGCCGCCGACCACATCATCGACATGGGGCCGCGGGCCGGCCGGTTCGGCGGCGAAGTCATGGCCGAGGGCACGCTCGCAGACCTGATCGAGCACCCAACCTCGCTGACCGCCAGGTATCTAAGGCGGGAGCTGCGGATTCCAGTACCGTCCTTGCGGCGCCTCAAGACACCAAAGCATCGGCTGCGCGTCATAGGCGCTGCCGAGAACAATCTAGACGATCTGACCGTCGACTTCCCTTTGGGGATGTTCGTGGCGGTAACGGGCGTTTCGGGATCGGGCAAATCCAGCCTGGTGACCGACATCCTGTATCGGGCCGTGGCGCGACACTTCTATCGGGCAAAGATCGTTCCCGGCGCTCACACCCGCATCGAGGGGTTGGACCAGATCGACAAGATCATCGAAATCGACCAGAGCCCCATCGGGCGGACGCCCCGGTCGAATCCAGCAACTTACACCGGCTTGTTCACGCCGATTCGCGAGTTGTTCGCCTCTCTCCCAGAGGCCAAGATGCGGGGCTATGGGCCTGGACGGTTCTCCTTCAACGTCAAGGGTGGCCGATGCGAGGCGTGTCAGGGAGATGGGTTGGTCAAGATCGAGATGCACTTCCTGCCCGACGTGTACGTGTCGTGCGAAACGTGCAAAGGCCGGCGCTATAATCGCGAGACGCTTGAGGTGCGTTACCAGGGGAAGAACATTGCCGACGTGCTCGATATGACGGTGGCCGACGCGCTGGAATTTTTCGTCAACCAGCGGCGCGTCGCCGACAAACTTGAACTGCTGAACGACGTCGGTTTGGGGTACATCCATCTGGGACAGTCGGCCATCACCCTGTCGGGCGGCGAGGCTCAACGGGTCAAACTGTCAACCGAACTGGCCAAGCGCGACACCGGCAGGACGCTGTACATCCTTGACGAGCCCACGACGGGACTGCATTTCGAGGATGTGCGGTTACTGCTGGAGGTATTGCACCGTTTGGTCGACAAGGGAAACAGCGTAATCGTGATCGAGCACAATCTGGACGTCATCAAGACCGCGGACTGGGTCATAGACCTGGGGCCAGAGGGCGGCGAGGGCGGCGGCAAGGTGGTGGCCGAAGGAACGCCGGAAGGGTTGGCGTCTGCCACTGGGACGCATACCGGGGCTTTCTTGAAGCGAGCCCTGGAAACGGGTGCACTGCATCAGCCTGAGGTGCCGCAGCATGTCCCTTTATGAAACATCGGTGTTCCGGTCGAATCGGGCAGCCGGTAGTTTGCGTAGTTCTTTCGAGGTTCCTTCATGAAGAGTTCACGGTCGAATTCGCAGATTGAGTCATTCCCCCAACCAACGAAACTGCTAATGTCAATTCGCTCTGGTATCACTCTACTCGTCGGTGGTTTGATTTTCACGGCTCCGGCCCCGCTTCTTCTGGCGCAGGAGACCGATTCTTCCCGGCTCACGGTCGACCGCATCTACGGATCGCGCGACTTCCGCAGCGAGCGGTTCGGTCCCGTCCGTTGGCTGGGCGACGGAACCTCCTACACCACGCTGGAGCCGTCCGAGGATGGACCCGGTCGGGATATCGTGCGCTACGATACCGAGACGGCGAGCCGATCGGTGTTCGTGCCGGCCGAGGAATTGACACCGGTGCGGGACACCGTCCCTCTTGCCATCCGCAACTACTCGTGGAGTGACGAGTTCGAGCGACTGCTGATCTTCACCAACAGCAAGCGCGTATGGCGCAGAAACACCAGGGGAGACTATTGGGTGCTCGACCGCGCCAGCGGGCATCTTCAACAGCTTGGCGGCGGCCAAGCGCCGGAATCGTCGCTCATGTTCGCCAAATTCTCGCCGGACGGCGACCGGATTGGCTACGTGGTGAAGAACAATCTGTACGTCGAAGATCTGCGGACGGGGCAGATCACTCAGCTGACGCACGATGGCTCGCTCACCATTATCAATGGCACGTTCGACTGGGTCTACGAAGAAGAGTGGGGGTTGCGCGACGGCTTCCGGTGGAGTCCGGACGGTCAACGAATCGCCTTCTGGCAGATCGATGCGGCTGCGGTGGGGCAGTGCAGCCTCGTGGACAACACGTCGGAGCTCTATTCGAAAGTCACGCGCTATCGCTATCCGAAGGTCGGTACGGCCAATCCGACGTGTCGCATCGGTACTG
>CAXMUQ010000002.1:0-5589 GCA_964196605.1 uncultured Acidimicrobiia bacterium | reverse complement strand
GGCCGGCGACGCTACATCACGGATATCAAGAGCAAGAACTTCAACGTCCGCTCGTTCGGCGAGCGAACGGCGCAAAATACTCCATTGCAAGGTTCCGCGGCCGATTTGATCAAGATCGCCATGCGCAACATTCACCAACAGTTGGCCGACGAAGGACTCGCGACTCGGTTGATCCTGCAAGTGCACGATGAACTGGTACTCGAAGCTCCCGAGGCGGAGGTCGACCGGGTGAGCGTCATGGTGCGGGATGCGTTGGAATCGGCGGCCGACCTGAGGGTGCCCCTGGTGGCCGATGTTGGTGTCGGACTCAACTGGCTCGACGCCAAGGCGTAACGCCTAGTCCGGCTCGCCTGCTTCGAGCGCCGAGGCTGACGATGTTTGGCCGATGTTCTCCCCCGAGATGGTTGGTCCCGACTCGGGTGCCGGTTTGAGTGGCACGCCAGGCCACCAGTTCCAGCGGCCCATGAGATGCATGAAGGCGGGTACCAGCACCATTCGGATGATGGTGGCGTCGAGCAGCACGGCCACGGCAAGACCGAATCCCAGGAACTGCATCACCAGCACCCTGGAAAAGGCGAACACACCGAACACCATGATCATGATGAGAGCCGCCGAGGTGATGACCGAGGCGGTTGCGCTCAGTCCCTCCATGGTGGCTTCGTCGTTCTTGCCGGTTCGGTCGTACGCTTCCTTGATGCGGCTCAGCAGAAACACTTCGTAGTCCATGCTCAGGCCGAACACGATGGCGAACACCAACACCGGGACCACCACGAAGATGGCCGAAGTCGGTCCACCTATCCCCAGCAGGCCCCCGTCCCAGCCGTACTGGAACACCAGGACGATCAAGCCGAACGTGGCGCTGACTGACAGTGCGTTCATGATTATCGCCTTGATGGGGACCAACACCGACTTGAAGGCGAACGCCAACATGATCCCGGTAGCACCGAGAATCAGCAACACTAGCAGGGGAAACTGGGCCAGGAGTTCTTTCTGGAAATCGAGGGTCGAGGCGACGTAGCCGCCGACGAAGAACTGCGCTCCCGACAGACCGCGAATCCCCGAGTCGCCCATGGCGCGGATGGAACGGACCAGATCCATCGACGTCGTGAGCGACGTGGTGTCGGACGGGATGACGTCCAGCAGTGTGACACGCGCCTCCCGGCTGAGATAGGCGTCAACGAAATCACCGTTTTCTTCGCGGGCCCGGTCGAGGTCGCTGTAGAGCAACGACAGGCCCAGGATCGAGCTGTTGGGGGCAATGTCGACGACACTGCGTACCTGCTTTACCCTGGGGTCGGCCTCGAGCGAGTCGGTCAATCGCTTGATGCCGCGCAGACGGCTGGCGCCCACCGCCCGCTCCCCCTCGGGGACCTCGACCAGGACGCGGATCGGCATGATCACGCCGCCGGCCCCCATTCGAGTAAGAACTTCCACCCCCTGACCCGACTCCGTCTGGCTGGGCCACCAGTTGCGCGACGGCAACCCGATCTTGATCAGGAACAGCGGCGCGGTGAGGATGGCGATCGTCAATCCGCCCAGCGTCAACGCGCGGTAAGGATGCCGGCTCAACGTCCGGGCCCAGCGTTCCCATATCAACGGTGAGTGATACCAAGCCAGCCGTTTGGCCAGAAACCGCGGGTGGTTGATTTCCTTGCCCAGGATGGCCAACAAGGCAGGGAGGAGGGTGACCGATAGCAGCATGGCCACCGCGACCACTATGAGGCCGCCGATGCCCACGCTCCGGGTGTCGGTAAGCGGGGTGATGAGCAGCGCCGCGAATCCCACCATCACCGTGAGCCCGGAGGTGATGACGGCGGAGCCCGCTGTTTGCATCGTCTTCTTGGCCGCCTCGGTCCGGCGGAGGCCGCGCCGGAGTTCTTCGCGGAAGCGGGTCACTATCAACAGCGAGTAGTCGATGCCCACCCCGAGCCCGACCATGGTGGTCAGGTTGAGGACGAAGATTGACATCGGCGTCCATCTGGCGACGTAGGTCACCACCGCCAAGGCCACGAAGATCGCGAGGAAGCCTACCAACAGCGGCAGCACTGCGGCGACCAAGGCACCGAACGCCAGCAGTAGAATGACCAGGGTTATGGGCAGTAGCCTGATCTCGCCGTTGCGACTGTCCTCCGCGGAGATGTTCCGGACGTCTAGATCGAGCGGTGCGCGCCCGGTGACCAAGACTCGGTAGCTGCTACGGTTGGGCACCCGGGCCATGGTGCGCGCCAGCCGGGTTCGGGCGTCCGGGACGATGCCGCCAACTTCCGTGCCTGGCACGTTAACTGCCACCACGAAGAAGGTCGTTCGCCCGTCGTTACTGATGAACAGCGAATCGCCCGTCCTGGGAAAGGAGACGATCCCTTGTACGTACGGCTCCCGCTCCATGTCCGCTATCAAGCTGTCCAGCACCGCTTGCGGCCGCGGTGTATGAAATGGGGCCGGGCCCTCGACCGTTACGGCGAAGAACTCGCCCACCGGCCTGGCAAATCGCTGCTGCAGCATCTGGTCGGCCAGGTTCGCTTCGGTGGTACGGTCGCTGTCGCCCCGGAGGTCCAGAACATCGAGTACGTTGCGGGCCTGCCAGACGGCGCCGGTCCCGACAACCACCCATACCACCACGACCAACCAACGAGCCTTCACTACCGCGTTGGCGAACGCGCGCATGAGTGTGGAATCGAGGTTGCCTACCGGCATGGCTATCCTAGACTGGTTCGATGGCCGCGGGCGACGAGAAGCTGGCCCCAGTGCCCAATCCTGGGTGATATTGCAGCATGAGCTTGCGAAACGTGCTCGTCCTGGTCCTCAGCGGTGCAGCGGTACTCGTTCTGGCCGACAAACTGCGGCAAGGCGCGGACACCGGCGCCGTGGGTAAGGTCGACACCCTCGCCGGCGACGTCGCCACCGGGTCGCTGGAGCACGCGCCGTCGGGAACGGAACCGGACAGCAGGGCGCGCCGAGACCGATTGGCTCGTATCCGGTCCTCGGCGGGTCAAACATACCTCGACTCACTCTTTCCCGGCACCGATTCGTTGGTCCGACGCTGGCCCGATCGTGGCAGACGCCCTTTCACGGTGGCCATGGTGGGCGGCGGATCGCCCGATTACCTCCCCCGACACCAGGCTCTGATGCGAGACGCCGGCGCCAGCTGGGATCAGGAAGGGCTGGGCTTCCGCTTCCGCTTTCAGGCCGATACCGCCGGGGCCGACGTGGTGGTCCACTGGCGCACCAGCTTTACCTCCATCAAGCGGGCCGGACAGACGGACCTCTTGTGGGACCAATTGGGCCGCATTCGCAGCGCGGTGATTACCCTGGCGCTCCGGGCTCCAAACGGCCTCCTGTTCTCCGATCGGGCACTGCGTGCGGTGGCGGTCCACGAACTGGGTCACGCGGTGGGTTTGCCGCACTCTGCCGACTCGGCGGACGTCATGTATCCCAGCACGCACACGGGCACCATATCCCGCCGCGATCGGGCCACGGCCATGTTGCTGTACCAGCTGACCCCGGGTTCCCTGAAAGAAAAGGAAATGGACCAATGATCCGCCGGGTAGCGTCGGTAGTGGCCATTGCCGCCGCCGCGCTGGGGAGCGGCGTCAGGGCGCAGTCGTTCGAGGTGGTCGACGCCATCGTACAGTCGGGCATAACCCGGGGGGTATACCCTGGTGCTGTCGTAGTGGTGGGCCGGGCGGATCGGGTACTCCTGGCGCGAGGGTACGGGCGCTTCACCTGGAAGGCGGACTCCCCCGTGCCGGATCCCGATAGCACGTTGTGGGACATCGCCTCGCTGACCAAAGTGGTTAGTACGGCCAGCTCTATCATGGTCCTGGTTGACGATGGTCGGCTCGATCTCGATGCACCGGTAGCCCGATATCTGCCCAGGTTTCAAGGTGATCGAAAGGGCCAAGTCACGGTGCGCATGCTGCTCAACCACACAAGCGGCATGCGGAGCTACTTGCAGTTCTTCAAGCTGGCTGAAGACCGCGAGGGGGCCATCGATCTCCTCTACCGGGAACCGCTGCAACGAGCCCCAGATACCAAGGCGGTTTACAGTGACCTCAACGCCATGCTTCTTGGTCTGGTAGTCGAAGAGATTTCCCGAGAGCCTCTCGATCAATTCGCGCTTCGTGAAGTTTTCCTGCCCGTGAGCATGGACAACACGCGCTACGTCCTTCCGCGGTCGCAACGGGACCAGGCGGTGCCTACGGGACGATGGCGCGGGCACCCCGTCGGCGGCGTTGTCAATGATCAAAACGCCGTCATCCTCGGTGGAGTTGCCGGGCACGCTGGGGTGTTTTCGACCGGGACCGATTTGGCGCGCTATGCGGCCTGGTGGTTGAAGCATGGGTACGTGGCCTCGGGTCCTGTGGTGGGGTCGGCCACCATGGAAGCGTTCCTCTCGCGCACGCCATCCAGCGGCAGCAGGCTGTTGGGGTGGGACACGAGAGACCCGGAGTACCCGCCGCCATCAGTGTTCGGCGAGTTGCTGAGTCCCAGCGCTTTTGGTCACACCGGGTGGACCGGGACCGAGTTGTGGATCGATCCGGAGCGCGATCTGTTTCTGGTATTCCTGACCAACAGGAGCTACGCGCCTAAGGTGTCGCACTCCATCAGCGCACTCCGCCGGGTGCGGGCCGAACTTTCGGAGGCCGTGGTCCGGTCGGTCCCCGGTGCGTGCCAGCCCACTATTGTTCCAACGTGCTAGCCGGTGTCGGCAATGTCGAACGATGGAAACTGCGCGCGGTCTCAGGCATCTTCGGGCTGCTCTACATGGCCGACGGGGTATATTGGGCCATAGCAAAGCGACGACACCAGTTGGATTGCGGATCCAATCGGTATCGCATTGGTCAGACCTGAGCGTTTTCAACAGCGGAGCCGTCTAAATGCAAACCGCCGACACCATTCGAAAGGCGCTGCGCGGCGTCCGGGATCCCGAACTCAATCTCAATATCATCGACCTCGGCCTGGTATACGAGATTACCATATCTGACGAGGGCGACGTGCACGTGGAGATGACCCTGACTTCACCGGGTTGTCCCGTTGGGCCAGAGATCACCCAGGATGTTCATGACACCGCCAACGATCTGGAAGGCGTCAATTCGGTCGAGGTAGAGATAGTGTGGGAGCCGTACTGGACGCCCGAGAAGATAGATCCCAGGGTGAGGGCGTTTCTCGGAATGTGACTGGAAATATGAAGCTTGGTGTTGGGGGTTTCCCAGTTTCCAATTTCTATTTTCCAGGTACCGCGACCGACTTCAGTAACTCATCTCCGAATTCGTTCACCTGCCAGCGGCGGACCGCACGGATCTCCAATAGCTCTTCCCTCGTCCGTGGCGCCGTCCCGGCGATCATCTCCAATGTGCCATTGGGGCAGACAACTCCCGGATCGAGGTCGAAACGCTCGGACACGGCATTGCGGGTAGCCTTGAGCCGCGCCAAACGTTGATCGACACTGGGGTCGGCCTTGGGCTTCGGCGTGCGTTTGGTCTTCGGGAGGTCATCCTCCCCTACCGCCAGGCCGCGCTCAATGGCCGCAATGATTGCCTTCCCGGCCCGGCGGGCTGTTTCCGGGCCTACGCCGGGCACTTTGGTCAG
>CAXMUQ010000001.1:0-6054 GCA_964196605.1 uncultured Acidimicrobiia bacterium | reverse complement strand
TGGATCAACCGGTAGAGAAGTTCACCATCGCGATCGGCGACCACGATGGTACGGCGATGATCGCCCTCGAGTGGGACGACCGGCGGTATTGGGTTCCGGTGGCGGTCAGGAGGGAGTAGGCGCCGCCTCGCGCATCGCTTTTTGCACCCGTTCGATCATGATCACACCGTTGCCGTTGGCGGGGTTGAGCCGTACGGAGCGCCGGTAGTTCTCCAGCGCTCGCGGATAGTCTCCAGCCACGAAATAGGCCTCACCAAGGCTATCGTACGTGTTCGACGCGGCCGGATATTGGGCCACGTTCATCTGGAACACTATGGTAGCCTCACGCACCAACTCCGCACCCAACAGGCTGTAGCCCAGCGCGTTCAGCATCCCTTGCTCGAACGCTTCGGCCGGCTCGTTGTGACGCAACACTCGGTAACGCTCGATACCGGCGTCTATGCCTTCCGCCCGAATGACCTGCTCCAGTTCCAGACGAACCAACCGGGTGGGCGCGTCCCACGACTGGTAATCGAGCCACGCCACCGAAGGGTGATCTGCCGCGGCAACGACCTCCAACAGATCCTCCAGCAATAGCATTCCGTTGTCACTGTTGGTGAACATCACCAGTCCAGAACTTGTCGCCGGATAACCAAGCACGAACGCCCGGTAACCACCGTTGTGGCCCCAGTGCCAGAAGGCAACGCCCCTGTCACCGCCGTCTTCCAATCCCACACCGAGGCCCCATTGAACCCCGGCCTCCACTTCAGCCTGAGGAGCAATCATTGCCGCACGCAACGAATCGCTCAGACGCCTTCCCTGAATGACGGCGAGGACAAACCTGCCGTAGTCGGCGGTGGTCGTGTGGAGGCTCCAAGCCGCGTTGGCGTTGTCACCCACGGCCTGCTTATCACGGGGACTACCCGTTACCCCGTGGCCGACAGCAACGTTGGCATCCGGCTCGGTGGTCCAGCGATAACTGGAGCGTGACATCCCCAACGGTTCGAATGCCAAACGCCGGGCCAATGATTCCAGACGTTCGCCGGTGATGTGCTCTACTGTCCGTTGCAGATAGACGAACCCTTCGCCGGAATACTGGAACTCGGCACCCGGTTCGTGGACATAGTTGAGGTCTTCACCTCGGGGACGCCAGTTGGGCAGGCCACTACTGTGACTGAGCACCAAGCGCGCGGTTACCAGCGCGGTACGTTCGTCGTGCGCCAGATCCTGGTACTCATAGTACTCGGAGAGCGGTCTATCGAGATCCAACAAACCGGCATCGACCAGTTGAAGAACGACATAGGCAAACACCGGCTTGCTCAGAGAGGCGGCCTCAAACACGGTCTCCCCGTCCACCGGCTCCAGCGTGGCGCTACTGCGGACGCCGAACCCCCTGGTCCAACCAAGCGCGCCATCCTCGATGACCGTCAACTGCAGCCCTGGCACGTCGGAAACCTGCATCAACTCGACTACACGCTGACCCACATCATCCTGTGCACTCAGGTTCGCCGGGAAAAACACCCAACCAGCCACAACCAGCGCCAGCAAACCCCTCCGCGCTCCGCGCCGCGCACTTGGCACTCTCACCCTCCCATCCCAGGAAACCGAAACAAGACCCCACCCAACACCATGATCGCCTGGTTCTTGAGGTTGATGTTAGGGTCGTCCACGATCTGGCTGATGCCCATGTCGTAGCGTACGTCGATCAAGAACATCTTGATGGCCAATTCCGCACCGAAAATGAGCCCCCAGTCGGTACTGTTCACGGGAAAGCCCTCGGCCGCGCACGGGACGTCGGTTGCCCCACCCTGGGTGTCGGCCCGGCACTTGGATAGGATGGATACCTGCCCACCGGCGTATAATTGCACGCCCAGGGCCCCATCCATGGGAACGTCCACCGTGAGTAGAACGGGAACTTCGAAGTACTCGATTTTTAAGGTGGTGGAGGGAGTGATGTTGCGTGTGGCGCCCTTCTGGACGTAAAAGAACTCCGGCCTGAGCCCGATCGACCCGTTCAATCCGAGATCGACGAACCCGCCCGCAGCAAACCCCGTGCGACCGTTGAACGCTTCGGAGCCGTTCCCCCGGAAACTCGAGAACGCGGGCCCTACCAGGACACCGATGCCCTCGATCTGGGCTTCAGCGTTGCGCCCATTTCCCATGACTATCAGCCCCACCATGAACGCCACTGCCAGTGCTCGACGCATCGATCCTCCTCGATTGCGGGGGTGCGCTATGATGCCGAAAGATTCATGGGCTACCGACTTCCCGCAACAGGAAACATCGGACACCATTGGGGGCGACGCATGCGTCGCCCCTACCGATGCGTTGCGTGGCCGGTTCGGGGGGCCAACCGAGGCGGGACCAGGCCGCCCAGTGAACGACCCTGTCAGCGTCCGAGAGAGGTAACCTCGGACTGACTCGCCCAACCCGCCCGGATCCCGGCCAACTGAACGAGTTCGTATCCCGCGTACCGTCCGAATACCCAGACGACGATATCCGACGGAGCTGTGACTACAAGGGCAGCGTTGAGGTTGGGGGCATCGAAGAGCGGTTCACCAGCAGTCAGCCATCGTTGGCTCACCGGTTGGTCGGCCCGCTCGGTCAACTCCCCGGGCAGGTATCCAACCGCCCCATCGGGAAGGGTCACCCGGTACCAGGAGCCCGTGGCGGCCTGGGCCATCATCAGGGCATGCCGTGGCACGCGGGTAATAACCTCAGCTTCGATGCGGGGCTCGTTTCGTACCGCGGTGGCCCGGTGAACGCGCACCCAGTGCCCCAGCCTGGCGGTATCCGCCACAATGGGCTCGAGCCGGGCTGTGTGGTTGTGCAGGAAGGGCCATGGATCGACCGGACCCAGCCCACGCCGATAGATCCCGAAATGAAGGTGTGGCGGCGTGGTACGCGCGTTTCCGGTATTTCCCACGAAGCCGATGGTGTCCCCGGGCACGACCTCCTGCCGGCGGATGACGGCTTGGCTGTCGAGGTGAGCGTAATACAGGGATTGCCCGCCGTCGCGATCGAGTTGCCACACCACCTTGCCGCCGAGTCCTCCTTCACGAACCCTGGTAATGCGTCCCGCTGCAGCAGCCAGTACCGGCGTTCCTCTTTCGGCAAAAATATCCACGCCGTGATGCTGGCGCCGGCCGCCGTCGCGCGAAGCCCCGAAGGCGCTCAGTATTGCACGAGTGTCTTTTCCATTTACTGGAAATGCCAACGAGGGACCCACCTCGACAGTCAGAGTGTAGCGCCCGCCTCGCAACAGCTCCGGCTGAAGCCTGAGCAAGTACACGCCGTCACTGCGGAATTCACCACGCAGGTTTGGGGAGAGACTGTCAACGCTGGCCACGTGTCTGGGAGAGTCGAGACTGTCGCGCGGGGCTCGGAAGAGATCGACGAACACCCGGAACGGCGGGCGACCGAATATGTTCAGCGAAACCACATAGGCTTCACCCCGCCGAGCCTCGAATCGATACGCCACCGCCACCGCCGAGTCGGCCGGTAGGTAACCGGATTCTCGATAGGGCAACTCGATGGACGTCGGGGCTTCGAGCACGGTAGAAGCTGTGGTGATCCAGTCTCGTCCCAAGCCGGTTGCCAACAGCCCGGCCTGCTCCAACGACGCCTGATACGCCTCGTGGAGTGTGGCGTGGTGCAAGTAGTCGTGGAACGTATCGGAGTCGTGGCAAGCGGCCACGGACAGCGCCAGCAGCCAGCCGCGGGCGGCGCGGGGTAGCCTACGGGTCATATCCAACAGATACGCAGTGACAGCGGGAAGGATTCAGGTTGCCCAGTTAAGCGCGCTATCGAAACGGAACTTCCACCACCATCCCGTCCCTGGCCACCTCGGCCTCGGGGAATACGGCAGTGGCCTCAGTCTTCAGTTCAGGGGCTTCCCGGCTGTACCGGGCGGAGATATGGGTGAGCAGCAATCTGCCCACGCCGGCGTCCCGCGCCGTTTCGGCTGCCTGGAGGGCGGTCGAGTGGCCGGTATGCCGCGCCCGGTCGACTTCTTCGTGCGAAAACGTGGCCTCGTGAATCAGCAGGTCCGCACCCTTGGCGGCTGCGACGACCGCTGGAGTGGGGCGCGTGTCGCCGGTGTAGACCACGGTCCGCCCGGGACGGGCCTCCCCCACCAGGTCTTGGGCCGAAACCCTAGATCCGTCCTCGAGCTCAACCGTTTCGCCGCGGTGAAGGGCGCCCCACTTCGGCCCCTCGGGGACGCCTGCATCGCGGGCGCGATCGGGGTTGAACCGCCCCAGCCTGTCGTGTTCGATGAGCCCGTACCCGACAGTGTTGGCCCGGTGGTCTGTAGGGAACACCGTGATGTCATACTCGGCGCGTGCGAGGCTGTCGCCCGGGGCCACTTCGACGATTTCCACCGGGAACCTGGTCCGCTCGATACCGACATTCAGCAGTGCCTCGAGAATTTTTTTTGCCGGTTTGGGCCCGTAGAGGGTAATGCCATCGGTCCGGTCCTGCAGTCCCATGGTTCTGATCAGGCCCGTCAGGCCGAGGATGTGATCGGCGTGATAGTGGCTAAAAAAAATCTCGCGAAGTGAGAACCCCACCCCGTAGCGCATCATCTGACGCTGGGTTCCTTCACCACAGTCGAACAACAGCATCTCTCCCTCGCGGTGCAGGGCGAGAGAACTGACGTTTCGATCGAGCGTAGGGATGGCGGCGCCGGTTCCCAGGAATGTGACGCTAAGCATGCGGTAAGGTATCTCGGACTTTGGTGCGGCAGAAGGGGAATTCCAAAGGATCCATCGAGAGGTATATTCGAAGCGTGACATTGTCAGTCGTGTCCCAACCGTTCCTAATCCGCGCGTGTGCGGCGGCTCTCCTGACGCTCGCCTATCAAGCGCCGGTTCTCTCGCAGGCCGCGACTCAACAGGTCGGGCCTGATACGGTCGTGCAGGTCGTGCCGGGACCAGGGTACCTGTCCTTCGGTAGGCAGGCCTGGCTATTCGGCTCAGGCTACCGCCACCTTTGGACCGATACCATCGCGGTTCCGCTGCTGGATCTCGAACGTGTCGGCGGCGGACTCACCCCTGCCTGCTCCCCGGCCTCACTCCTCACGGGAGACCTGCTGTTCTCCTCGGGCAACGGCCCCACCATGCTGTTCCGCTCGATGGACAAACCGTTCGCAGCGAGGTATCTGCCGGCTTCGCTGCAACCCACCCTCGCCGGCCAACTCGTCCAGGACATCGTCAATTCCGACCACCCGGCCGCACCGGTGGTGGCACCCCCGTTGTACCACGCTCTGGGAATTCCTTATCCCCGATTGACCCTGGTGACCCTTCCCGACAGTCAGTCGCTGGGCGACTTCGGCAAGGACTTCGGCGGTGTTTCCGGATTCCTGGGCGAAATGTTGGCCCCCGGCGTCGAGGCCGTCCCCGAGCTTCGTGAGACGGCCGAAATCATCACCACTGAGGAGTTGTGGGAGCGCACCCGCCGGGCAGACGACGTAGTGGACGCCCAGGCCTATCTCACCGCCCGGCTCATGGACGTTCTGGTGGGCGACGCGGGAGTCAACTACAGCCGGCTCCGATGGGGACGCTCTGCCGGCACGGGCCGGCGTGTGTGGCGGCCCATCCCCTGGGATCGCGACCACCCGTTCACCAACAACGATGGACTGGCAAAGTGGTACGCCCGTTTTTACCTCCCGCAACTGGTGCGTTTCGGCCAGGAATACCCCAGCGTCTACGGACTCACGCGCATGGCGGGGGTGCTCGATCGCCGCTACCTGTCTGGTTTGGAGCTGCCGACGTGGGACTCGGTGGTGAGCTCGATCCAGTCCCGTATCACCGATAGCGTGATCGACGACGCGGTCGGGCGCATGCCGCCCGAGATGTTCCAGAAGAATGGAGATCAACTGGCCCGTGCCCTCAAGGCTCGCCGCGATGTGCTCCCGGAAGCCGCCGAACGTTACTACCGGCTCCTGGCTGAATGGGTGGATGTTCACGCTACCGCCGACCACGACGTCGTGGAAGTAACCCGCCTGTCGGACGAGCGCCTCGGACTCTCCCTGTGGCGTACGAACGACGAAGGCCAGAAGGTCGACAGCGTGCC